>NZ_CP108143.1:2990000-3324166 GCF_036206005.1 Streptomyces sp. NBC_00178 | reverse complement strand
GTGCAGCGCCGCCATGATCTCGTCGGGCGTGGGGCGGTCGGCAGGGTCCTTCGCCAGGCACCGGCCGACCAGCGGCGCGAGGTCCTCCGGTACCCCCGCGAGGTCCGCCTCGTCGTGCACGACCTGGTAGGCCACGACGTAGGGGCTGTCCGAGTCGAAGGGCCCCCGGCCCGTCGCCGCGTGGACCAGCACGGCGCCGAGCGCGAACACGTCGGCGGCCGGCCCGACCTCCCTGGGCCGCTGGAACTGTTCGGGCGCCATGTAGGGCGGTGAGCCGATCAGCTTGCCCGTCTCGGTGCGCAGATCACTGTCGTACGGCCGGGAGATCCCGAAGTCGATGACCTTGGGGCCGGAGTCGGCGAGCAGCACGTTGCTCGGCTTGAGGTCCCGGTGGATGACGCCGGCCCGGTGGATGTCGCGGAGTGCCTCGGCGAGTCCGGCCGTGAGTCTGCGCAGTTCGGCGGGGCTCATCGGGCCGTTCCGCTTGACCTGTGCGGAGAGCGTCGGGCCGGGCACGTACAGGGTGGCCATCCAGGGCAGGGCCGCCGTCGGGTCGGCGTCCACGACCGGGGCGGTGAAGGCCCCGCTGACCCGCCGGGCCGCCTCGACCTCCTGCCGGAACCGGGCCCTGAACTCGGGGTCCGCGGCGTGCTGGCGGTGCACGACCTTGACCGCGAGCTGGAGCCCGGACGCGGAGCGTGCCAGGTGCACCACTCCCATGCCGCCCGAGCCGAGACATGCCTCGAGCCGGTACTGCCCGGCGTACTCAGGATGCTCCGCTTCCGGATGTGATCCGGTCCCTCGCAGCGGCGGCACCGCCCACCCCCGTGTATTCGTGCGCATGTGCGACGCACGGAGCCTAGTCGATGGTGCGTGCGAGGAACGCGGGGCTTGTTAGCCTGCGCGTCGGCATGTTCGTCACTCGACGGGGGAGGCCCTCATGGGCGTTGGAGAGAGCACAGGAACCACAGGGGGCGGCGCGGAGGCGGCGGCGCTCGCGGCGGACGTCGTCCGCTACCCGATCGCACCCGGCTACCGCGTCAACGTCCGCAGGGGGCCCGGCACCCAGTACGGCATCGTGCGGACCCTTCCCTACGGGATGAGCGTCCCGGTCTACTGCCAGAAGCCGGGCGAGCGGGTGACCGGGCCGTACGGCACGTCGAACCTCTGGGACAACATCGCCTCGGGCGAGTTCGTGTCGGACGCCTATGTCCACACGGGCAGTGACGGCTACATCGCACCGCGCTGCGACTGACGGAACAGCCACCCGCCCTGGGACAATCGATCCCGTGAGCGAGAAAAACGAAGCACCCCCAGCCGGTCCGCCGCGCGACGGCAGCACCCCCGGGCCGCAGCCCGAATCCCTCCGATTCTTCGGTACGACCTGGGTCGACCACGACGGCGGATACGGACTGCGGCGCGCGGGGGTGACCGTCGGCTCGCTCGCGGCGGCCGTCGCCTCGTGCTTCGTCCTCCGCTTCGCCTACCAGGGCCTGGAGATCGCTGAGGTCGGCGGCTTCGTCGGCCTGCTGGTGGTGCTGATGTTCGCCGTCTGCAGCGCCATCGCCTTCCGCAGGACCTGGGACGGCTTCGGCAGCCGGTCCGCCGACCCGTCCCAGGACGACAGGCTGCGCGGGCTCAAGTCGATCGGCTTCATCGGCTCGCTGCTCGCCTACTTCCTCCGCTCGTTCCGCGAGGCACCGGGCGAGAAGCTGCGGCGCACGGAGTACGAGACGGCGCTCGCCCAGTACGAGAAGCGCCGCTCGAACCGCGCCGGCAACCCCGCGGCCCGCAAGACCGCCAAGGGCAAGCGCTCCGGGCGCCGGTAGCACCCTCCCGGGCCGGGCGGCCGTTCCGGACGCCGGTGAAGCTTTCGCGATCCCCGCCCGCACCGGCCGGTCCGGACGCAGCATGAACGCATGTCCGCCACACCGCTCCGCGCCCTGTCGTTCGACAGCGCAGCGGCTCAGTACGCCGCGAACCGTCCCGGCTACCCGCCCGCGCTCCTGGACGCCGTCGAGGAACTGGCCGGCCGGCCACTGCCCGGCGCCCGCACCGTCGACGTCGGTGCGGGGACGGGCATCGCCACCCGGCTGCTGCTCGCACGCGGCGCCCGCGTCACGGCCGTCGAGCCGGGGCCGGGCATGGCGGCGGAACTGCAGCGGTCGCTGCCGTCCGTCCCGGTCGTCCGGGGCGACGGCAACCGCCTCCCCCTGGCCACCGCCTCGGCCGATCTGATCACCTACGCCCAGTCCTGGCACTGGACCGACCCCTCGCACTCCCTCCCCGAAGCACTCCGCGTCCTGCGTCCCGGGGGATCGCTCGCGCTCTGGTGGAACGTCTCCGACGCGTCCGTGGGCTGGATCGCCGAGCAGGGCACCCGGCTGGGGCGTCACCTCGGCATCGACGACGGCGCCCACGGCACGCCGGGAGGTTCCGGTTCGCGCAACGTCGAGACCCTGTCCGGCGACTTCGCGCGGCGGCTGCTCCCCTGGTCCCGGACGGTGCCGGTCGACACGCATCTGGCCAACCTCGCCACCCACTCGGCCTTCCTCGTGCGCGACGGCGAGTCCACCCGCCGGTTCCTCGACGAGGAGCGCGGGCACCTCGCCGCCGTCTTCTCCGACGGCGCGGTCGAGGAGCGCTATGTGGTCGAACTCGCCGTGCTGACCGGCTGACCGCCACCCCCGCCCTTGACGCGGCCCATCGGCGGGCTCCATATTCATCACATGATGAATTACTCGGGTGCCGCGAACGCGGGGGCCGTCGAGGCCCGTGCCCTCACCGTCGTACGAGGAGACCGCACCGTCCTGCGCGGCCTCGACTTCACCATCGAGCCGGGCAGGATCACCGGCCTGCTCGGCCCCTCCGGCTGCGGCAAGTCCACGCTGATGCGGTCCGTCGTCGGCACACAGGCCCACACCACGGGCACGCTGAACGTCCTCGGCCGGCCGGCCGGACACCCGTCCCTCCGCCCCCGCGTCGGCTACGTCACCCAGGCCCCGTCCGTCTACACGGACCTCACCGTGCGGCAGAACCTCGACTACTTCGCGGCCGTACTCCGGCCCGGCCGCAGACACCGGGGCGACCGCGAGGACGCCGTCACCCGCGCCATCGCCGACGTCGATCTCACCGGCCACGCCGACGCACTGGCCGGCAACCTCTCCGGCGGCCAGCTCAGCCGCGTGTCCCTCGCCGTCGCCCTGCTCGGCACCCCCGAGCTGCTGGTCCTCGACGAGCCGACCGTCGGTCTCGACCCCGTGCTCCGCCGCGACCTGTGGAAGCTCTTCCACACGCTCGCCGCCGAACGGGGCACCACCATCCTCGTCTCCTCGCACGTCATGGACGAGGCCGAGCGCTGCCACCGGCTGCTGCTGATGCGCGAGGGCCTGATCCTCGCCGACGAGACCCCCGACGCCCTTCGTACCGCGACCGGCTCCGCCACCGTCGAGGAAGCCTTCCTCCACCTCGTCGACGAAGCCTCCGCCCCCCGCCAGGAGACCGCCCGATGAGCACCGACGCCCCCGTACTCACCCCGGCCAGGACCCTGGCGACCGCCGCCCGCGTCCTGCGACAGCTCCGCCACGACCCCCGCACCATCGCGCTGCTGCTGATCGTCCCCGTCGTGATGATCACCCTGCTGCGCTACGTGTTCGACGCCAACCCCCGGACCTTCGACGCCATCGGGGCCTCGCTGCTCGGCATCTTCCCGCTGATCACGATGTTCCTGGTGACCTCGATCGCCACCCTCCGCGAACGCACCTCGGGGACCCTCGAACGGCTCCTCGCCCTGCCCCTCGGCAAAGCCGACCTGATCGCCGGGTACGCCCTCGCGTTCGGCGCGATCGCCGTCGCCCAGTCCCTCCTGGCCACGGCCATGTCCGTCTGGGTCCTGGGACTCGACGTCGTCGGGTCACCCTGGCTGCTGCTCCTGGTCGCCCTGCTCGACGCGCTCCTCGGCACCGCACTCGGCCTGTTCGTCTCGGCCTTCGCCGCATCCGAGTTCCAGGCCGTCCAGTTCATGCCGGCCGTGATCTTCCCGCAGCTGCTGCTGTGCGGGCTGTTCACACCACGCGACCAGATGCACCCGGCCCTCGAGGCCCTCTCCGACGTACTGCCGATGTCCTACGCCGTCGACGGGATGAACCAGGTCCTCACCCACACCGACGTCACCGCCGACTTCTCCCGCGACATCCTGATCGTGGCGGGCAGCGCCCTGCTCGTCCTCTGCCTGGGCGCCGCAACCCTCCGCCGCCGCACCGCGTGACGGGGCGGTGCGAGGATGGCGGCCACCACACGTACCGCGTACCGCGCACCGCCCCCCGGAGGATGAACCGCATGACCCAGACAGTCGCAGTCCTCGGTACCGGAAAGATCGGCGAGGCCCTGCTCAGCGGGATGATCCGGGCCGGCTGGCGGGCCGCCGACCTGCTGGTGACCACCCGCCGCCCCGAGCGCGCCGAGAAGCTCCGCACCCGCTACGGCGTCGAGGCCGTCACCAACGCCGAAGCCGCCAAGAACGCCGACATCCTCATCCTGGCGGTCAAGCCCCAGGACATGGGGACACTCCTCGGCGAACTCGCCCCCCACCTCACCGCCGACCGCCTCGTCATCAGCGCGGCAGCCGGCATCACGACGGCGTTCATCGAGGACAGCCTCGCCGAAGGCACCCCGGTCGTACGCGTCATGCCGAACACCCCCGTCCTGGTGGACGAGGGCATGTCCGTCATCTCGGCCGGACGGCACGCCACCTCCGAGCACCTGGGCCACGCGGAAGCCATCTTCGGCGGTGTGGGCAAGACCCTCCGCGTCCCCGAGTCCCAGCAGGACGCGGCCACCGCACTCTCCGGTTCGGGGCCCGCGTACTTCTACTTCCTCGTCGAGGCGATGACCGACGCGGGCATCCTCCTCGGGATGCCGCGCGCCCAGGCGCACGACCTGATCGTCCAGTCCGCCATCGGCGCGGCGGTGATGCTCCGGGACAGCGGCGAACACCCCGTCAAACTCCGCGAGGCCGTCACCAGCCCGGCCGGAACCACCATCAGCGCCATCCGCGAACTCGAGAACCACGGTGTCCGGGCGGCGCTCATCGCCGCGCTCGAAGCCGCCCGCGACCGCAGCCGCGAGCTGGCCTCGGGCAACGGCTGACCCGCTACACCGCCGCCGCCACCAGCTCCGCGGTGCGCACCACGCTCGCGAACCCACCGCCGTGCAAGGTCACGGCGGTGGCCCGCGACAACTCGTCAGCACTCAGCTTCCAGCCCCACGGCCCCACCTCGTCGAAGGTGTAGGTCGCGTCGAGCGGGAAGAACACCTCGTATCCGAGATTGCCGCCCATGCGCGCCGTCGTCTCCGCGCACATGTTGGTCTGGATGCCCGCCACCACGATCTGCCGCACCCCGGCCTCCCGGAGCCAGGCATCGAGCCCCGGGGTCCCGTAGAAGGCCGAGTTCACCGACTTGGTCAGGAACAGCTCGGAACCCGCGTCCTTCCCGCGCCGCTCCTCCACGTACTCCTTGAACGCGTTGCCCGCGTAGCCCGTCCGCAGGGGCGAATCCGGCTTCGGCGAGTCGTGCCGCACGAAGACGACGGGCCGCCCGCTCGACTGCCACGCGTCGATGAGCTCCGCGATGTTCCGGTCCGCCCCGGGGTTGTTGCGCGGCCCCCAGTAGTCCTCCTCCTCGAATCCCCGCTGTACGTCGACGACCACCAGCGCTGCGTTCTCCTCGATCTCCATGGCCACCACTGTCCCGGCGTCCACCGCCCGCTGCCAGGACCGCGAAAGTCATCGATCGATGCTTTACTGCCACGGTGACCGCACCCGTGAACCGCCCCGGCCGTATCGCCCTGGTCGCGTTTCCCGGGGTCCGGGCCTTCGACGTCTCGGTCATCACCGAGGTCTGGGGCGTCGACCGCACCGATCGCGGTGTGCCCGCCTTCGAGCTGCGCAGGGCCGCGGACGGCACCGCGGACATCCCGCTGCGCGGCGGCCTGTCCCTCAGCCCCGACCGCACCCTGTCCTGGCTCGCACGGGCCGACCTGATCGTGGTGCCCGGCCTCGACGACCACGTGACTCCGGCGCCGGAGCCCGTCCTCGACGCACTCCGCCGCGCCCATGAGAGGGGGACTCCCCTCGCGGCACTCTGCGGCGGTGCCTTCACTCTCGCCCAGGCAGGACTCCTGGACGGCCGCAGGGCCGTCACCCACTGGAACCTCACCGGCCTGCTGGCGACCAGCCATCCGCGGGTGACTGTGGTGCCGGACGCCCTCTTCCTCCAGGAGGACGGCATCTGGACCTCGGCCGGCACCGCCGCGGGCATCGACCTCTGCCTCCACCTCGTGCGGACGACGTACGGGGCGGAGGCCGCCGCGACGATCGCGCGTTCGATGGTCACGGCGCCGTTCCGCACGGGCACGCAGGCACAGTTCATCGAGCACCCCACCCCGCGCGCCGACCGCGACGCCGACGCCCTGGCGGTGGTCCGGACCCATGCGCTGACCCATCTGGCGCAACCGCACACCGTGGGGTCACTGGCGGCCCGCGCGGGCATGTCCGCCCGTACCTTCGCCCGTCACTTCCAGGCGACCACCGGTACGACGCCGATGCGCTGGCTGATCACCCAGCGGGTCGCCGCGGCCCAGAAGCTGCTGGAACGGACGGACTTGGCCCTGCCCGAGGTGGCGCGTCGCGCCGGCTTCGGGAGCGAGGTCACCATGCGCCAGCACTTCGCGACGCACATGGCCACCAGCCCACGTGACTACCGGCTCGCCTTCCGCGCGCGGGGGGATGCCGACCGGGGTTGACACGCCCGTCACGGATCCGTAGTGTGCTCCGAGTTGTCCGACGTGAGCGCCGACTCCGGTCGGTCCCCGGACAGCCATTCCGCAGTAACCACCGAAAACCGGCGACATCTGTCGCGGCGTTTTTGCGTGCACGCGTGCGAAATGAGGAATCGACGTTCGAAGGACCCCGATTAGCGTCGGGGCCGGGGATTCCGCTAATGTCTCACTCGTCGGAAGGGCCCAACAACCCGAACGACAACCCCCGCTGACTGGGAATCAGGCCCGAAAGGATCTGATAGAGTCGGACTCGCCGGAAAGGGAAACGCGAAAGCGAAGAACTGGAAAGCGAAACAAGCAGTAACCCGCTTCGACCGGGAATCGGACACGAAAGAGTCTGATAGAGTCGGAAACGCAAGAACGAAGGGAAGCGCCCGGAGGGCCCCGGTGAAACGGGACCGAAGGAAGCGTCCGTTCCTTGAGAACTCAACAGCGTGCCAAAAGTCAACGCCAGATATGTTGATACCCCGGCCTGCATCACGCAGGTTGGTGGTTCCTTTGAAAAGTCCTGCCGGGTCTTCGGATCGGGTGGGCAACAACAGCGAGGACGCTGTGAACAGCCGGTCATATTCCGACCTGGTTGTTCCGCTCTCGTGTTGTGATCCCGATTACGGGAAAACATTCACGGAGAGTTTGATCCTGGCTCAGGACGAACGCTGGCGGCGTGCTTAACACATGCAAGTCGAACGATGAAGCCTTTCGGGGTGGATTAGTGGCGAACGGGTGAGTAACACGTGGGCAATCTGCCCTTCACTCTGGGACAAGCCCTGGAAACGGGGTCTAATACCGGATAACACTCTGTCCCTCATGGGACGGGGTTAAAAGCTCCGGCGGTGAAGGATGAGCCCGCGGCCTATCAGCTTGTTGGTGGGGTAATGGCCTACCAAGGCGACGACGGGTAGCCGGCCTGAGAGGGCGACCGGCCACACTGGGACTGAGACACGGCCCAGACTCCTACGGGAGGCAGCAGTGGGGAATATTGCACAATGGGCGAAAGCCTGATGCAGCGACGCCGCGTGAGGGATGACGGCCTTCGGGTTGTAAACCTCTTTCAGCAGGGAAGAAGCGAAAGTGACGGTACCTGCAGAAGAAGCGCCGGCTAACTACGTGCCAGCAGCCGCGGTAATACGTAGGGCGCAAGCGTTGTCCGGAATTATTGGGCGTAAAGAGCTCGTAGGCGGCTTGTCACGTCGGATGTGAAAGCTCGGGGCTTAACCCCGAGTCTGCATTCGATACGGGCTAGCTAGAGTGTGGTAGGGGAGATCGGAATTCCTGGTGTAGCGGTGAAATGCGCAGATATCAGGAGGAACACCGGTGGCGAAGGCGGATCTCTGGGCCATTACTGACGCTGAGGAGCGAAAGCGTGGGGAGCGAACAGGATTAGATACCCTGGTAGTCCACGCCGTAAACGTTGGGAACTAGGTGTTGGCGACATTCCACGTCGTCGGTGCCGCAGCTAACGCATTAAGTTCCCCGCCTGGGGAGTACGGCCGCAAGGCTAAAACTCAAAGGAATTGACGGGGGCCCGCACAAGCAGCGGAGCATGTGGCTTAATTCGACGCAACGCGAAGAACCTTACCAAGGCTTGACATATACCGGAAAGCATCAGAGATGGTGCCCCCCTTGTGGTCGGTATACAGGTGGTGCATGGCTGTCGTCAGCTCGTGTCGTGAGATGTTGGGTTAAGTCCCGCAACGAGCGCAACCCTTGTTCTGTGTTGCCAGCATGCCCTTCGGGGTGATGGGGACTCACAGGAGACTGCCGGGGTCAACTCGGAGGAAGGTGGGGACGACGTCAAGTCATCATGCCCCTTATGTCTTGGGCTGCACACGTGCTACAATGGCCGGTACAATGAGCTGCGATGCCGCGAGGCGGAGCGAATCTCAAAAAGCCGGTCTCAGTTCGGATTGGGGTCTGCAACTCGACCCCATGAAGTCGGAGTTGCTAGTAATCGCAGATCAGCATTGCTGCGGTGAATACGTTCCCGGGCCTTGTACACACCGCCCGTCACGTCACGAAAGTCGGTAACACCCGAAGCCGGTGGCCCAACCCCTTGTGGGAGGGAGCTGTCGAAGGTGGGACTGGCGATTGGGACGAAGTCGTAACAAGGTAGCCGTACCGGAAGGTGCGGCTGGATCACCTCCTTTCTAAGGAGCACTTCTTGTCGGCTTCGGCTGACCAGAGGCCAGTACATCGGCGAATGTTCGATGCTGGTTGCTCATGGGTGGAACGTTGACTATTCGGCACGATCGGCAAGTTGTTGTGAGTACTGCTTCGGCGTGGAAAACAGGAACGGGTTGGTCGGGTCGGGCACGCTGTTGGGTATCTGAAGGTACGGGCTCGTGTGAGTCTGTTCCTTTGGTTGCCGGCCCCAGTGCACTCACCTGTAAGGGTGGGGTGATGGGTGGCTGGTCGTTGTTTGAGAACTGCACAGTGGACGCGAGCATCTGTGGCCAAGTTTTTAAGGGCGCACGGTGGATGCCTTGGCACCAGGAACCGATGAAGGACGTGGGAGGCCACGATAGTCCCCGGGGAGCTGTCAACCAAGCTTTGATCCGGGGGTTTCCGAATGGGGAAACCCGGCAGTCGTCATGGGCTGTCACCCGCTGCTGAACACATAGGCAGTGTGGAGGGAACGCGGGGAAGTGAAACATCTCAGTACCCGCAGGAAGAGAAAACAACCGTGATTCCGGGAGTAGTGGCGAGCGAAACTGGATGAGGCCAAACCGTATGCGTGTGATACCCGGCAGGGGTTGCGCATGCGGGGTTGTGGGAGTTCTCTTGATCAATCTGCCGGTTGGTCGACGAGTCAGAAACCGTTGGTGTAGGCGAAGGACATGCGAAAGGTCCGGCGTAGAGGGTAAGACCCCCGTAGCTGAAACATCAACGGCTCGTTTGAGAACCACCCAAGTAGCACGGGGCCCGAGAAATCCCGTGTGAATCTGGCGGGACCACCCGCTAAGCCTAAATATTCCCTGGTGACCGATAGCGGATAGTACCGTGAGGGAATGGTGAAAAGTACCGCGGGAGCGGAGTGAAATAGTACCTGAAACCGTGTGCCTACAAGCCGTGGGAGCGTCGCGCATCGAGCTTGCTCGGTGCGTCGTGACTGCGTGCCTTTTGAAGAATGAGCCTGCGAGTTAGCGGTGTGTAGCGAGGTTAACCCGTGTGGGGAAGCCGTAGCGAAAGCGAGTCCGAATAGGGCGATTGAGTTGCACGCTCTAGACCCGAAGCGGAGTGATCTAGCCATGGGCAGGTTGAAGCGGAGGTAAGACTTCGTGGAGGACCGAACCCACCAGGGTTGAAAACCTGGGGGATGACCTGTGGTTAGGGGTGAAAGGCCAATCAAACTCCGTGATAGCTGGTTCTCCCCGAAATGCATTTAGGTGCAGCGTCGTGTGTTTCTTGCCGGAGGTAGAGCACTGGATAGGCGATGGGCCCTACCGGGTTACTGACCTTAGCCAAACTCCGAATGCCGGTAAGTGAGAGCACGGCAGTGAGACTGTGGGGGATAAGCTCCATGGTCGAGAGGGAAACAGCCCAGAGCATCGACTAAGGCCCCTAAGCGTACGCTAAGTGGGAAAGGATGTGGAGTCGCAGAGACAACCAGGAGGTTGGCTTAGAAGCAGCCACCCTTGAAAGAGTGCGTAATAGCTCACTGGTCAAGTGATTCCGCGCCGACAATGTAGCGGGGCTCAAGCGTACCGCCGAAGTCGTGTCATTCACACATATAGGGCCAACGCCTGTGTGGATGGGTAGGGGAGCGTCGTGTGCCGGGTGAAGCAGCCGCGGAAGCGAGTTGTGGACGGTTCACGAGTGAGAATGCAGGCATGAGTAGCGATACACACGTGAGAAACGTGTGCGCCGATTGACTAAGGGTTCCTGGGTCAAGCTGATCTGCCCAGGGTAAGTCGGGACCTAAGGCGAGGCCGACAGGCGTAGTCGATGGACAACCGGTTGATATTCCGGTACCCGCTTTGAAACGCCCAATACTGAATCAGGCGATGCTAAGTCCGTGAAGCCGGCCCGATCTCTTCGGAGTTGAGGGTAGTGGTGGAGCCGACGAACCAGACTTGTACTAGGTAAGCGATGGGGTGACGCAGGAAGGTAGTCCAACCCGGGCGATGGTTGTTCCCGGGGTAAGGGTGTAGGCCGTGTGGTAGGTAAATCCGTCACACATTAAGGCTGAGACCTGATGCCGAGCCGATTGTGGTGAAGTGGATGATCCTATGCTGTCGAGAAAAGCCTCTAGCGAGTTTCATGGCGGCCCGTACCCTAAACCGACTCAGGTAGTCAGGTAGAGAATACCGAGGCGTTCGGGTGAACTATGGTTAAGGAACTCGGCAAAATGCCCCCGTAACTTCGGGAGAAGGGGGGCCATCACTGGTGAGGGAACTTGCTTCCTGAGCTGGGGGTGGCCGCAGAGACCAGCGAGAAGCGACTGTTTACTAAAAACACAGGTCCGTGCGAAGCCGTAAGGCGATGTATACGGACTGACGCCTGCCCGGTGCTGGAACGTTAAGGGGACCGGTTAGTGCACTTTCGGGTGTGCGAAGCTGAGAACTTAAGCGCCAGTAAACGGCGGTGGTAACTATAACCATCCTAAGGTAGCGAAATTCCTTGTCGGGTAAGTTCCGACCTGCACGAATGGCGTAACGACTTCTCGACTGTCTCAACCATAGGCCCGGTGAAATTGCACTACGAGTAAAGATGCTCGTTTCGCGCAGCAGGACGGAAAGACCCCGGGACCTTTACTATAGTTTGATATTGGTGTTCGGTTCGGCTTGTGTAGGATAGGTGGGAGACTTTGAAGCAGCCACGCCAGTGGTTGTGGAGTCGCCGTTGAAATACCACTCTGGTCGTGCTGGATGTCTAACCTGGGTCCGTGATCCGGATCAGGGACAGTGTCTGATGGGTAGTTTAACTGGGGCGGTTGCCTCCTAAAGAGTAACGGAGGCGCCCAAAGGTTCCCTCAGCCTGGTTGGCAATCAGGTGTTGAGTGTAAGTGCACAAGGGAGCTTGACTGTGAGACCGACGGGTCGAGCAGGGACGAAAGTCGGGACTAGTGATCCGGCAGTGGCTTGTGGAAGCGCTGTCGCTCAACGGATAAAAGGTACCCCGGGGATAACAGGCTGATCTTCCCCAAGAGTCCATATCGACGGGATGGTTTGGCACCTCGATGTCGGCTCGTCGCATCCTGGGGCTGGAGTCGGTCCCAAGGGTTGGGCTGTTCGCCCATTAAAGCGGTACGCGAGCTGGGTTTAGAACGTCGTGAGACAGTTCGGTCCCTATCCGCTGTGCGCGTAGGAATATTGAGAAGGGCTGTCCCTAGTACGAGAGGACCGGGACGGACGAACCTCTGGTGTGCCAGTTGTCCTGCCAAGGGCATGGCTGGTTGGCTACGTTCGGAAAGGATAACCGCTGAAAGCATCTAAGCGGGAAGCCTGCTTCAAGATGAGTATTCCCACCACCTTGAGTGGTTAAGGCTCCCAGTAGACGACTGGGTTGATAGGCCAGATGTGGAAGCCCGGTAACGGGTGGAGCTGACTGGTACTAATAGGCCGAGGGCTTGTCCTCAGTTGCTCGCGTCCACTGTGTTAGTTCTGAAATAACGAACGGCCGTGTTGTGTTCCGGTGTTGGTTAATTTCATAGTGTTTCGGTGGTCATTGCGTTAGGGAAACGCCCGGTTACATTCCGAACCCGGAAGCTAAGCCTTTCAGCGCCGATGGTACTGCAGGGGGGACCCTGTGGGAGAGTAGGACGCCGCCGAACAATTATTCCGGGAAAGCCCCGTGCCCTTGTGGCACGGGGCTTTTCTGCGTTCCGAGCGTCTAGGGTCGGACCATGCGCTACGAACTGGTCATCTTCGACAACGACGGCGTGCTCGTCGACAGTGAGCCGATCTCCAACGCCGTCCTGGCCGGCTACCTCACCGAGCTCGGCCACCCCACCTCGTACGAGGAGTCCCTCCGCGACTACATGGGTGCCGCCATCCACCGGGTCCACGACCTCGTGGAGGAGCGGACCGGACAGAAGCTGCCCGCGGACTTCGACGAGGAGCTGCACCGTCGGACCCTCACCGTGTTCCAGCAGGAGCGGCTGGCGGCGGTGAACGGTGTCGACGAGCTGCTGGGCGAGCTCGTCGCCGACGGGGTCGCGTACTGCGTGGCCTCGTCCGGGAGCCACCAGAAGATCGCGGCCGGACACCGGAACACCGGCCTCGACCAGTGGTTCGAGGAGGAGTGGATCTTCAGCTCCGAGGACGTGGGCCGGGGAAAGCCCGCCCCGGACCTGTTCCTGCACGCCGCCGAACGGATGGGCGTCGCCCCCGGACGGTGCGTGGTCATCGAGGACAGCCCCCTCGGCGTCGAGGCGGCGCGGGCGGCCGGCATGGACGTGTACGGCTTCACGTCGATGATGCCGGCGGACCGGCTGGTCGGCGTCACCGGGCACTTCTCCGACATGTCGCAGCTCCTCAAACTGCTCGCCTGATCGACCTACCCAGGAGTAGTCCCTGGCCCTACGCTCGCGGCCATGACGGATGCGCGGTTGCGGTACGGCAGAGCTTCCCTCGCCCTGAGCTTCCTGGTGCAAGGGGTGACCTTCGCACTGCTCGTGACGCGCATCCCCGCCGTACAGGACCGCTACGGGATATCCGACGGCCTGCTGCCGGTGTTCCTGGCCGCGGTCCCCGTCCTGGCGGGGGCCGCCAGTGTGGCGACCGAGAAGCTGGTCGCGCGGGTGCGTCCCGGGGTCGTGCTGAGGTGGGCCCAGCCCGTCGTGATGCTGGCGCTGCTGGCCGTGGGCGCAGGCAGCGAGGTGTGGCAGGCCGCCGTGGCGCTCGGTGTCTTCGGGCTGGCCGTGGGGGCGTTGGACGCCTCGATGAACATGATGGGTGTCAGCCTGCAACGGGCCTACGGCCGCAGCATCATGCTGGGGTTCCACGCCGCGTACAGTCTCGGCGGCATCGCCGGGGCGTCGCTGGCGTGGGCCGGGGCCCACTGGGACCTGTCGCTGCTGGTGTCCTACCTGCCGGCGGTCGTCGTCCTGCTGCCCGCGGCTCTGATCGGGAGCCGTTGGTACGCCGAGGGCGGAGCCGGCCGTGAGGCGTCGGCCGGGGAGCCGGGGGGCGTGGGCGCGGCGGTGCCGTTCGGGCTGCTGATGCCGCTCTGCCTGGTGATGGCGTTCGCGTACATCGGTGACTCGACGGTCTCCAACTGGAGCGCGAAGTACCTCCAGGACGTCCTGGGCGGTTCCGAGCAGCTGGCGACCGTCCCGTACAACGTCTACATGGTGACGACGCTGCTGGGGCGTGCCGTGGGGGACCTCGGGGTGCGGCGGTTCGGCGCGGTGGCCGTGGTGCGGGGCGGGAGTGTGCTGGCCGCACTCGGGTTCGCGGTGGTCGCGGTGGCGCCGGGGGCCTGGTGGGGGATGCTCGGGTTCACGCTGCTCGGGCTGGGGCTGTGTGTGATCGTCCCGCAGACGTTCGCGGCGGCGGGGCGGATGTTCCCCGGGGCGAGCGATGTGGCCGTGGCCCGGCTGAACGTCTTCAACTACGTGGGCTTCCTCGTCGGGTCGCCGCTCGTGGGGGCTCTCGGGGACGCGTGGAGCTACCGGGGGGCGATGCTCGTGCCCATGGTGCTGGTGCTGGCGACGCTCGTGTACGCCCGGTCGTTCGGCGCGGAGCCCGCCCGATACGGTGGCGGGCATGAGCGGGCGCGCGCGGCTGATGTGGGATGAGGCGGTAACGGGGTACGACTTCGGGGCGGGTCATCCCATGGACCCGGTCAGACTGGCCCTGACGATGGGCCTGGTGCGGGCCTTCGGCCTGGACGGGGCGGTGGACGTCCGGTCGGCGAAGGCGGCCGGGGACTCGACGCTGCGGCTGGTGCACCGTGAGGACTACGTGGCGGCGGTCCGTGCGGCTTCCGCCGATCCCGGTGCCGCCGATCCGGACTATGGGCTGGGGACGGTCGACGATCCGGCCTTCGCGGGGATGCACGAGGCGTCGGCGCTCATCTCCGGGCTCTCGGTGGGAGCCGCGGAAGCCGTGTGGCGGGGGGAGAGCGCCCACGCCGTGAACTTCACCGGCGGGCTCCACCACGCGATGCCGGGCAGCGCGTCGGGTTTCTGCGTCTACAACGACCCGGCGCTCGCCATCGCCCGGCTGATCGAACTGGGCGCGGAGCGGGTGGCGTACGTCGACGTGGACGTCCACCACGGGGACGGGGTGCAGGCGGCGTTCTGGGACGACCCCCGGGTGCTGACCGTGTCCCTGCACGAGCATCCACGCACGCTCTTCCCGCAGACCGGGTGGCCGGAGGAGACGGGCGAGGGCGCGGGTGAGGGCGGCGCGGTGAACGTGGCGCTGCCGGCGGGTACGGGCGACGCGGGGTGGCTGCGGGCGTTCCATGCGGTGGTGCCGGAACTGCTGGCGGACTTCCGGCCGCAGGTGCTGGTGACGCAGCACGGTGCCGACACGCATTTCGAGGATCCGCTGGCCCATCTCGCGGTGTCGCTCGACGCGCAGCGGGAGATCATGACGGTCTGTCATGATCTGGCGCATTCCTGCGTGGAGGAAGCCCGTTGGGTCGCGCTCGGCGGCGGCGGCTACGCGGTGGTGGATGTCGTGCCGCGGTCCTGGACCCACCTGGTGGGCATCGCCGCGCACGCGCCGGTGGATCCGGAGGCGGCGATCCCGTCGTCCTGGCGGGACGAGGTGTACGCCAGGACACGGCAGTTGGGCCCCTGGCGGATGACGGACGGGCGCAAGCCGTCGTGGCAGCCGTGGGAGGACGGCTACGACCCGGCGGACCGGCTGGACCAGGCGGTGCTGGCGACGAGGCGGGCGGTGTTCCCGCTGCGGGGGCTGCTGACCTGAGTGGGGTTACGCCAACTGTGGGGCACGATCGGGGTTCCGGCCCGGGGACGCCGTGGGTGCGGCAGCATCGGAAGGGTGTTGAGCACCGGAGCGTTACGCGCTCATCTGCTGGCGGCCCGGCTCGCCGGGCCCGTGGCGACGCCGCGGGAGACCAGCCTGCGGAGTTACCGGCTTTTCGCGGCGCGGGATCCCCGGGTTCTGCTCGGGCTCGATCCCGACCGGTCCTGGGGGGAGCGCGACCTGCTGGGGCTGATGGCCGCGAAGTGCGGGGTCTCGGGTGATCCCGGGCACGTGTCGGGTCCTGACGTGATCGATCCGGAGCGGACGCTGGCCGCGCTGGACGCGTTCGCGGCGCGACTGTCGGGTGCGGCGGAGCGGCGGGCACCCGTGCTGTTCGGCACGGGACACCCCCATCGGCTGCTCGGGTTCTACGCCGGGCTGGCAGACGCCATGTCGGCGGCGGGGTGCATGGTCCTCACCCCCGCGCAGGGCCGATGTGTCGACATAACGACCAGGTTCGGCGTACGCACGTACCACCTCGACTACGTACGGGGCGTCGCGCTGGTGCGCGAACCGGGCGTGCGGGTCCCAGGGAGTGCGACCGGCGCACACACCCATTCCCCGCTGCCGGTTCGGGCGGTCCTGGAGGATGCGGTGGGGTCCGGTGGGGTGCTGCCGGAGCTCGTGGTCGGGGATCACGGGTGGGTCTGCGGTGCAGGTCAGCTGGGTATCGAGGCCATCGGTCTGGCCGACACGGACGATCCGGCGCTGTTCGTGGGCGAGGCGGAGGGGCGGGTGTCCGTCGCCGTTCCGCTTGATGACGCCGTGCGTCCGGACTACTACCGGCCTCTCGCGCGGTATGTGCTCAATAGGGCCTGTCTGTCCCAGTAGGCGGCCGATCGTCTCACCTCTTCCCCACTCGCATCACCCGCCCCTAATCTGGGGAGTGAGCGCACAACGACGAAGAGTCACCGGAGGGGAAGCCGGTGCGCGTCTCGTGCGGAAGGTACAGGTGGGTCATGGCTGCTGGCAGCGAGAGGCCTCTCAACGAGGTCAAGTTTCTGACCGTGGCGGAAGTCGCCTCGGTCATGAGGGTGTCGAAGATGACCGTGTACCGCTTGGTGCACAGTGGTCATCTGCCCGCGATCAGGGTGGGAAGGTCCTTCCGGGTCCCGGAGCAAGCGGTTCACGAGTATCTCCGCGAGTCCTTCGTGGGGGTGGAGTCGGCCTGACCGTCGCCCTCGGATTACGCCCCTCGTTCAGTGGCGGGTAGGCTAGGCCGACGTAGGTCGTGTGGGCCCAGACGCCCCGCACCAGTGAAGAAGAAGTGAGCGAGGGTAGTCGTGGGCTCTGTTATCAAGAAGCGGCGTAAGCGGATGGCCAAGAAGAAGCACCGCAAGCTGCTCAAGCGCACGCGCGTTCAGCGTCGCAACAAGAAGTAGGCGAACGCAGTTCGTGAGTTTCGAGGCCCTCCCGCCGTTCCGGCGGGAGGGCCTCGGCGCGTTCCGGGGCCGTGTCCGGGGCGGCGGTGTTGTGCGGTTCCGGTGGTATTCCGGTCATCGCTTCGGTAAAGCCAGCCTGGGGTCGTCACAGGGCAACGTCCACCGACTACGGTGACGGCCAGGGGACAACCCCGCTCGGTGATCGAACGACGGAAGGCGCTGATCTTGGGAAAGATCGTGCTCGTCACAGGTGCGGCCCGGCAGCTCGGGGGCCGTTTCGTGCGGCGGATACAGCGTGATCCCGGTGTGGACCGGGTCATCGCGGTGGACGCGGTCGCCCCCGCGCACCAGTTGGGTGACGCCGAATTCGTCTCCGCGGACATCAGACAGTCCGCGATCGCGAGGGTCCTCGCCGAGCACTCCGTCGACACGGTCGTCCATCTGGACGTGTCCGCGAAGGCGCCCGGCGCGGCGGGCCGGACGACGGTCAAGGAGACCAACGTCATCGGCACGATGCAGCTGCTCGGCGCCTGCCAGAAGTCCCCGACCGTCCAGCGGCTCGTCGTGAAGTCCAGTACGAACGTGTACGGCTCCGCGCCCCGTGACCCCGCGGTCTTCACCGAGACGACCCCGCCCAAGTCCCTGCCCAGCGGCGGGTTCGCCAAGGACGCGGTGGAGGTCGAGGGGTACGTGCGCGGTTTCGCGCGGCGCAGGCCCGACGTGGCGGTGTGCGTGCTGAGGTTCGCCAACATCCTGGGACCCGAGCCGGATTCGCCGCTCGCCGACTATCTGACGCTGCCGGTCCTGCCGACGGTCTTCGGGTACGACCCGCGGCTCCAGTTCGTCCATGAGGACGACGTCGTCGACGTACTGGAGATCGCGTCCCGTGAACCCCGGCGCGGGACGCTGAACAGCGGCACCTTCAACATCGCCGGCGACGGGGTGCTGCTGCTCTCGCAGTGTTCCCGGCGGCTGGGGCGGCCCACCGTGCCGCTGCTGCTGCCGGCGGTCACCTGGGTGGGGTCGGCGCTGCGGACGATCGGCATGACCGACTTCTCCCCGGAGCAGATCCGTCTGCTCACCCACGGCAGGGTCGTCTCCACGGTGCAGATGCGCGAGACGCTGGGTTTCCGCCCGAAGTTCACCACCGCCGAGACGTTCGCGGAGTTCGCGCGGAGCAGGGGGCCGGGGCTGCTGCCGCCCGACCGGGTGGGCAGGGCGGTCGGCAGACTGGCGGGACTGCCGCTCGCCGGCGGGCAGGCCGGTACGACACATTCGACTCACGGCGCCAGGTAGAGGAGCGCGACCGACGATGGCGGACGCCAAGGTCATTCCGTTCGACGACGACCGATCGCGCTCCGGTGCGGGGCGGCGCAGGGGTGTGGTGCCCGGCGGCCGGGTGCAGCCACCCGCGACGGCCGTTCCCGCGCCCGTGAGCGCGCTTCCGGGCGGTCAGGTGCCCGAGGGGGCCGCCGAGGCCGCCGGTGCGGCCCCCGGGGGCGGCAGAGAGGCTCCTGGGGGCGGCTGGGACCGGCGGGTCGCGGGGGGACTGGCGTTTCTGCGGCGCCGGCTCACGGGTGACTACGACGTCGACGAGTTCGGCTACGACGAGGAGCTGACCGACCAGGTCCTCATGTCGGTGCTGCGCCCGCTGGCGGACAAGTACTTCCGGGTCGAGGTGAAGGGCATCGAGAACATCCCGTCCGACGGCGGGGCGCTCATCGTGGCCAACCACTCCGGAACCCTCCCCCTCGACGGGCTGATGCTCCAGGTCGCGGTGCACGACAACCACCCCGCGGGGCGTCATCTGCGGCTGCTCGCCGCGGACCTCGTGTTCATGCTCCCGGTCGTCAACGAGCTGGCCAGGAAGGCCGGGCACACGCTGGCGTGCGCCGAGGACGCCGAGCGGCTGCTCCAGCGGGGCGAGGTCGTCGGGGTGATGCCCGAGGGTTTCAAGGGCATCGGCAAGCCGTTCGGCGAGCGCTACAAACTGCAGCGCTTCGGGCGCGGCGGTTTCGTCTCGACGGCGCTGCGCGCCGGTGTGCCGATCGTGCCGTGCTCGATCGTGGGCGCGGAGGAGATCTACCCGATGATCGGGAACTCCAAGACGCTGGCCCGTGTGCTGGGAATCCCGTACTTCCCGATCACGCCGACGTTCCCGTGGCTCGGGCCGCTCGGGATGATGCCGCTGCCGACGAAGTGGACGATCCAGTTCGGCGAGCCGATCCCCACGGACGGGTACCCGCCCGAGGCCGCCGAGGACCCGATGCTGATGTTCAACCTGACCGACCAGGTGCGGGAGCAGATCCAGCACACGCTGTACAAGCTGCTGGTGCAGCGGCGCTCCGTCTTCTTCTGACGCCGCCTCCTTCACGCCGCCCGGTCCGTGCACGGCGTGAGGGGCCGCCCGGTCCGGACGGCCCCTCACGCACGGGTGGATCCCTACGGCTCGATGTCCTCGCCTTCGATGCCCAGGCCGGGCAGCAGCCCGGGGAGCAGCGGCGGCAGGGTGACGTCGGGTGCGGGGGAGGAGCCGGAGGTGCCGCCCGGGGACGACGGGGTGGTGCCGGCGTCCGTCGGGAGGTCGTCGAGCAGGCCGTCCGTGCCCCCGTCGAGCAGGCCCTCGGCGGAGCTGCTGCCGGAGCCGGAGGGCTTCGGCGAGCTGCTCGTGGAGGCGCTGTCGTCCGGGGCTGCGGAGCTCGCGGGCGCCCTGCGGTCGGGTGCTGTGGAACCCTCCTTCTCCCGGGAGGAGGAGGGCGGTGCGTGCCGGTCGGTGTCCGGTGTGCGGGGCAGCAGCGACTTCAGCGGGGCGACCTCTTCGTCCATGGCGTCGAAGACGGAGCTGACCCTGTCCCCGACGTCGTTCAGCTGGACGGGCAGGCGGTCGCGCAGGCTGCTCCAGCTCGCGCGGTGCGAGCGGGAGAAGGTGTCCAGGGCCTGGATGGGGCCGATGGAGCCGTCGCGCTGGTACGCGGAGTGGAGCAGACGGTGGCCCTCGGTGGCGTCGTGCGTCATGCCGTCGAGCGCGCGTCTGACCTCGCCGATCGATTCGTGGTCCAGGTCGCCCGCGCGGCCGCGCTCCATCAGGCGACGGGCCTCGCCGAGCCTGGTCGACGCCTGGTCGAGGTAGACCTCGCCACGGTCGGCGTCGGTGTCGGCCATGCCGAGGCTGAGGTCTTCCATGCCGCGCTTGAGCGGGTAGAGCGAATCACCGGGCAGTGCGTCGGAACTGGCAGCGGCGACTCCGCCGAACGCCCCCGCCGCGACACCGACCGTGAGCCCGCCCGCGGTGAGGCCCTTCGCCCAGCGGGAGCGGGGCCGGAGCTTTCGGATCGGGGACGCCCGGTGGGCGCCCTTGCTCCGCTGTTCGGGCACCGTAGGGCCCGTGGACGCACCGCCTTCGGCGAACATGGTCTCCATGGCGGCGACGAGCTGGGCCCGCTGCACCACTTTGACCTCGGGATCGAATTCCGGCGCCGGTAGTGCACCGAGGCCGTTCGCCAGGGCCAACAGCTGTCCGTGGTCGGCCGGTTGGGCCGGGTCCTCGGGCTGTACGGCCGCCGCACCCTGGGGGGACTGGTCCTCCAGGGCCTGGGCGAAGGCGTTCGCCCGCCGGTGTGCCGAAACGTTTGCGATCACTGGCGGCACCTCCTCTCGTCATGACGGTCGACTCCCCTGAGGGTCCGGAAGGTTGCCCACCGGAGACGTTTCCACACGATCGAGCGGGTGGAAACGGTCTGGTGCGGCGACAGGGGGCCTGCATCCGGCACAACGAGTGGCGCGGCAGTTGGGTTACGGACGAAAGATGATCCGATCGGTGTGTCACGAACACGTCACGCATGGTGACGTCAGCGGGCGTCGTCCGGCAGGAGTCGTGCGAGTGTGCGCACCGCCCGGTACTGCAGGGTTTTGATCGCGCCCTCGTTCTTCCCCATGACCCGGGCGGTCTCGGCGACCGAGAGGCCCTGCAGGAATCTCAGCGTGACGCACTCCTGCTGCTGCGGGTTGAGCCGGCGTACGGCCTGCAGCAGCGCGGCGTTCGAGAGGGACTCCAGGACGGAGTCCTCCGGGCTCCGCGCGACCTCGTTGGCGTCGAGCATTTCGCCGGTGGTCACTTCCAGTCGGAAACGACTGGATTTGAAGTGGTCGGCGACCAGGTTCCTGGCGATCGTGACCAGCCAGGCGCCGAAGTCGCGGCCCTGCCAGGTGAAGGTGGAGATGCGGCGGAGCGCACGCAGGAACGTCTCGCTGGTGAGGTCCTCCGCCGTCGCCTTGCCTCCCACGCGGTAGTAGATGTACCGGTACACGGTGTCGCTGTACTGGTCGTACAGGCGGCCGAAGGCGTCGGCCTCGCCGGCCTGCGCGCGCTCGACGAGATCCATCATGCGCGCGCTGTCGCTGTCGGCCGTCGGACGGCGCACGGGAGCCGACGACGCGGCGGCCGTGGTGCCGCGGTTGCTGCGTCTTCCGACCGCCGCGCTGCGTTCGGCCAGGGCATAGCAGGGACCGGCAGGTGCAGGGGTGGCAAATTGGGGGACGGCGTACGCGGTGGGGACGAAGCCGCGCAAGTGGTCGAGGACCGTTGCGCGGAGCGTAGCCAGGCCCGAGGTGTCAACCCCGACGTGTGGGTACACGGGACTCCCAGAGGCAGAGCTTCCATCACGTGCAGTTCGAAAACCGTCACTCGTCGTAGCGGGCGGCGGGCTCCTTGTGCGTCTGAGGAGAATAACGCTTCGTACAGGCCGTGCTACACCCAGTTGCTCAAATCATCGGTTACGTCGCTTCCGTAACCTCTAAGTGACGGTTTGAGTAGCGCATGGTGACCGTTTATTGATCGAATTCCTTCGCGAAGTGCATGTGGAGGCGACGGGTTGTGGTCGTCGGAACGCAACGCGACTGGCCGGGGCGATGGGTGCCGGTGCCCGCTGCCCCGCTCCCGATTGGCCGTACGCATCCGGGCGTGCCGCCGCGCGGAGACGCCGTACGCCCCCGGACGGGAGGTCCGGGGGCGTACGGGGAGCCGGTCCGGTGTGAACGGGCGGCCGTGAGCGGCGGGGCCGGGGTCAGCGGCGGCGGCGGTGGAGCGCCACCGCGGCGGCGGTGCCGCCGGCGAGGGCGCCGACGCCGGCCGCGGCGGGAATCCCGACCTTGGCCGCCTTGCGGCCCGTGCGGTAGTCCCGCAGCCGCCAGTCGAGGGCGCGGGCGTGCTTGCGGAGCTTGGTGTCGGGGTTGATCGCGTACGGGTGGCCGACCAGCGACAGCATGGGGATGTCGTTGTGCGAGTCGCTGTACGCGGCGCAGCGTTCCAGGTCGAGGCCTTCCGCCGACGCGAGGGCGCGCACCGCCTCGGCCTTCGCCGGGCCGTGCAGGGGCTCTCCGACGAGCCGGCCCGTGTAGACGCCGTCCACCGATTCGGCGACCGTGCCCAGTGCGCCCGTCAGGCCCAGGCGGCGGGCGATGATCGTGGCGGTCTCCACGGGGGCCGCCGTGACGAGCCAGACCTTCTGTCCGGCGTCGAGGTGGGCCTGCGCGAGGGCGCGGGTCCCCGGCCAGATGCGGTCGGCCATGTATTCGTCGTAGATCTCCTCGCCGATGGACATCAGCTCGGAGACGCGGTGTCCCTTGACGATGGACAGGGCGCTGTCGCGGGCGTCCTGCATGTGCTCGGGGTCCTCGACACCGGCGAGCCTGAACCAGGCCTGCTGCCAGGCGAAGCGGGTGAGTTCGCGGCGCTCGAAGAACTTCCGCTTGTACAGTCCGCGGCCGAAGTGGAAGATCGCGGCGCCCTGCATCACGGTGTTGTCGAGGTCGAAGAAGGCGGCGGCCCGGTCGTCGCCCGCCACCGGGAACGGCGGCTCGCGGTCCTCGTCGGAGGGGGCGAGGGGCTCCCCCGCGCCGGCGGTGAGCGCCGACTTCCGTGCTGCCTCGGCTGCTGCCTCGCCTGCGAGCACGCTGCGTGCCGTGGCGGGGCGCCTGCGGGGGGTGAGCCATCCAAGTGCGGCCATGTCGTGAGCATAACCATTCTGTCCGTCCGTTCCCGACCCGGCGGGATGCGGCGTCGTGAACTCTCCGGGACCGCGGCGTTAAACGGGTGATTCGGCGGTCGGCGCGGCCGCCCCGCGGGGGTGCGGGGTCCGGCCCGCGGAGGCGCAGAATAAGGGTATGAGTGCTCTGCTGCGTCGTGCGAGGAAGAAGCCCGCGGACCGGGTGGTGACCCTGGTGGGGAAGCCCGGCTGTCACCTGTGCGATGACGCGCGGCTGGTGGTGAGCGCCGTCTGCGAGGAGACCGGCGCGACCTGGGTGGAGAAGGACATCACCCGGGACGAGGCGTTGCACAGGGAGTACTGGGAGCAGATTCCGGTGGTGCTGATCGACGGCGAGCAGCACACCTTCTGGCGGGTCGACGCGGCGAGGCTGCGCACGGCTCTGGGTGCGTAAGGGGGAACGACCGGTGGAATCCGGCTAACATCATGGGCGTTTTGAGTGGTCTCGGGGGCGTGGACATGAGGAGTGTGTACCGTCTTGCCCCCTTCGGGCCTGCAACGGACGGATGTCGTCCCCGGTTCCGGGAGCGCGCAGGGAATATGCGTGACCCCGGTCACTTTGACCGGACAAAACGGACACTATCTTTGTGCACGCGTTCACAAAGACATAGCCTGCTGTCGACGGGGCGGTCATAGGACATACGGCCGCCTGCAGCCCCGCTCATCCCGCAGGAGCACCGTGGCAACTGGCCGAACTCACCGACCGGCGACCCGTAGCCGAGGAATTCCCGAGGCCACCGTCGCCCGGCTTCCGCTGTATCTCCGCGCACTGACCGCGCTCTCCGAGCGCTCGGTCCCGACGGTCTCCTCCGAGGAGCTCGCCGCGGCGGCGGGGGTCAATTCCGCGAAGCTGCGCAAGGACTTCAGCTACCTGGGTTCGTACGGCACACGCGGCGTCGGCTACGACGTCGAGTACCTCGTCTACCAGATCTCCCGCGAGCTGGGGCTCACCCAGGACTGGCCGGTCGCGATCGTCGGCATCGGCAATCTCGGGGCCGCGCTCGCCAACTACGGAGGGTTCGCCTCCCGCGGGTTCCGCGTGGCCGCCCTGATCGACGCCGACCCCGCCATGGCGGGTACCCCCGTGGCCGGGATCGCCGTCCAGCACACCGACGACCTGGACCGGATCATCAGCGACAACGGTGTGTCCATCGGTGTCATCACCACCCCGCCCGGTGCCGCCCAGCAGGTCTGCGACCGGCTGGTCGCCGCCGGTGTGACGTCCATCCTGAACTTCGCCCCGACGGTGCTCTCCGTGCCGGACGGCGTCGACGTGCGCAAGGTCGACCTCTCGATCGAGCTGCAGATCCTCGCCTTCCACGAGCAGCGCAAGGCCGGCGAGGACGCCGCCGCCGAGGGCAGGGGCACGGGAGGCGACTCCGACGAGGAGGCGCCGCCGATGCGCGCCACCCCCACCGGCCGGAAGGGACCCGACGGGGACATGCCCGCCGTGATGCCGGCATGAGTCTCCTGGTCGTCGGGCTGAGCCACCGCAGCGCCCCCGTCTCCGTACTGGAGCGGGCCTCGCTGGCGGCCGAGGCGCAGACGAAGCTGCTGCAGGACACGCTCGCCGCGGAGCCCGCCACCGAGGCGGCCGTGCTGGCCACCTGCAACCGCATCGAGCTGTACGCCGACGTGGACAAGTTCCACGCAGGTGTGGCCGAGCTGTCCACCCTGCTCGCGCAGCACAGCGGCGTCGGGCTGGACGAGCTCACCCCCTATCTCTACGTGCACTACGAGGACCGCGCCGTCCACCACCTCTTCTCGGTGGCGTGCGGGCTGGACTCGATGGTCGTCGGCGAGGGCCAGATCCTCGGGCAGATCAAGGACGCGCTGGCGCTGGGGCAGGAGCTCCACACCGCCGGGCGGCTGCTGAACGACCTCTTCCAGCAGGCCCTGCGCGTCGGCAAGCGCGCGCACAGCGAGACCGGGATCGACCGGGCCGGGCAGTCGCTCGTCACCTTCGGTCTCGAGCAGCTGGCCGACGGCGCCGACGTCAGCGCGTGGGCGGCCGGCAAGAAGGCCCTGGTGATCGGCGCCGGGTCGATGTCCTCGCTCGCCGCGGCCACCCTGGCCCGCGCCGGCGTCGAGGAGATCGTCGTCGCCAACCGGACCCGTGCTCGCGCGGACCGGCTCGTCGAGATCCTCGCCCAGGCCGGTGTGCCGACCGCGCGGGCCGTCGAGATGGCGGGGGTCGCGGACGAGTTGACACGTGCGGACGTCGTCGTCTCCTGTACCGGCTCCACGGGCCTCGTGCTGACCGCCGAGGCCGTCGCCGGTGCGCTCGGCGTCGACTTCGACTCGGCGGCGCAGCCGCCGAAGGCACCCGTCGCACCCGCGCCGGACGAGCTGGACCAGCACGCGGCCTGGGTGGAGAACGGCTCCGCCGCGCAGGACCGGGCCGTGCGCCGGATGCCGGTGCGCCTGCCCGTGGACGGTCCCGTGCGGCTCCACCTGCTGGACCTCGCGATGCCGCGTGACATCGACGGCGCCGCCCACCGCGTCGCCGGTGTGCGCCTCGTCGACATCGAGTCGCTCGCCGAGGCGTCCGCGGACGCCCCGATGGCCGCCGATGTGGACCAGGTGCGCACCATCGTCGCCGACGAGGTCGCCGCCTTCGGGGCCGCCCAGCGCGCCGCCCACATCACACCGACCGTCGTCGCCCTGCGCACCATGGCCGCCGATGTGGTGGCCGGCGAGATCGCGCGGCTCGACGGACGCCTCCCCGACCTGGACGAGAAGCAGCGCGCCGAGATCACCCAGACCGTGCGCCGCGTCGTCGACAAGCTCCTGCACGCGCCCACCGTGCGGGTCAAGCAGCTCGCCAGCGAGCCCGGCGGTGCCGGGTACGCCGATGCGCTGCGTGAACTCTTCGACCTCGACCCGCAGACGGTGGCCGCCGTCTCCCGGGCAGACCTGAACGACCCGAATAGAGGGCGGTCATGACCGACAACCCACCCCTGGGCGGGGAGACCGACACCAGCACACCGCTCCGGCTAGGCACCCGGCGCAGCAAGCTCGCCATGGCGCAGTCCGGCTTGGTCGCCGACGCCGTCCGTGAGGTGACCGGGCGTCCCGTCGAGCTCGTCGAGATCACCACGTACGGAGACGTCTCCCGGGAGCAGCTGGCGCAGATCGGCGGGACCGGCGTGTTCGTCGCGGCCCTGCGCGAGGCGCTGCTGCGCGGCGAGGTCGACTTCGCCGTGCACTCGCTCAAGGACCTGCCGACCACGCAGCCCGAGGGCCTCCTCCTGGCCGCCGTGCCGCCGCGCGAGGATCCGCGCGACGCCCTGGTGGCGCGGGACGGGCTGACCTTCGAGCAGCTGCCGCCCGGTGCGCGCATCGGGACCGGTTCGCCGCGTCGCATGGCCCAGCTCAACGCGTACGCCCGCTCGCACGGCCTGGAGATAGAGGCCGTCGCGATCCGCGGCAACGTCGATACGCGCATTGGTTTCGTACGGAGCGGGGAGCTGGACGCGGTGGTTCTCGCCGCCGCCGGGCTCAGCCGCCTCGGACGCACGGACGAGGTGACCGACTTCCTGCCGGTCGACACCGTCCTGCCCGCTCCCGGCCAGGGAGCACTGGCGATCGAATGCGCTGCGAGCAGCGCGGACCTCGCCGCCGCGCTCGCCGAGCTCGACGACCCGTACACCCGGATCGCCGTGACCGCCGAGCGAGCCCTGCTCAACGCCCTGGAGGCCGGATGCTCCGCACCTGTGGGTGCGCTGGCCGACCTCTTGGCCGACGGGCAGGTTGTCAACGAACTGCGCCTGCGCGGTGTCGTCGGTTCCACCGACGGCACTTCCCTGGTGCAGCTGTCCATCACCGGTCCCGTCCCCACGTCGCACGACGACGCGGCGGCCCTCGGTCGCGAGCTCGCGGCCGAGATGCTCGCCAAGGGTGCGGCCGGTCTTATGGGGGAGCGAGCACTTTGAGCCCCACCGGCCCTGTCGTATCCGACTTCCCTGTCCTGTCCTCAGGGCATGTCACCTTCCTCGGCGCCGGTCCCGGCGACCCGGGACTGCTGACTCTGCGCGCCGTCGAGGCGCTTGCGAGCGCGGACGTCCTTGTCGCCGAACCCGAGGTTCTCGACGTCGTCCGCTGCCATGCGCGGGCAGGGGTAAGCACGCCTGAGCTGGCGGTTGTTGACATGGCGTCAACACCCGCCGGAGTGCCCGTTCTCAGGGATGCGGCCAATCTTGTCATGGAGGCAGCGAAGGGCGGCAGGCGGGTCGTTCGCGCCGTCTCGGGCGACCCCGGCCTGGACGGCGACACGGGTGCGGAGATGCTCGCCTGTGCTGCCGCGGGCGTGCCCTTCGAGGTCGTGCCCGGCATCGCGAACGCGGTCGGCGTGCCGGCGTACGCCGGTGTGCCGCTGCGGGACGCGCAGGGCGCCGACGTGCGCTTCGTCGACGCGCGCACCGCGTCGGACCGCTGCTGGTCCGAGGTCGGGGCGAGCGACGCGACCGCGGTCGTGTCGGCGTCGCTGGACTCGGTGGCGGCGGCCGCCGGTGAGCTGGTCTCGGCGGGCCGCAAGCCCGACACCCCGCTCACCGTCACGATCGCAGGTACGACGACGCGTCAGCGCACCTGGACGGCGACCCTCGGGACGATCGCCCAGGTCCTGAAGCAGGCGAAGGTGCTCCCGTCGCCGGACGGGCACCTGCCGGTCATAGCCGTGGTCGGGGAACGCAGTTCGGCCGCCCAGCGTGATCAGCTCGCGTGGTTCGAGTCCAAGCCGCTGTTCGGCTGGAAGGTGCTCGTGCCGCGCACGAAGGAGCAGGCGGCCTCGCTCTCCGACCAACTGCGCTCCTACGGTGCCGTGCCGCACGAGGTCCCGACGATCGCCGTCGAGCCTCCGCGTACGCCCCAGCAGATGGAGCGGGCCGTCAAGGGCCTGGTCACGGGCCGGTACGAGTGGATCGCCTTCACGTCGGTCAACGCGGTGAAGGCGGTGCGGGAGAAGTTCGAGGAGTACGGGCTGGACGCCCGTGCCTTCGCCGGGATCAAGGTCGCCGCCGTGGGCGAGCAGACCGGTGCCGCGCTCGTCGACTTCGGTGTGAAGCCGGACCTGATGCCGTCCGGTGAGCAGTCGGCGGCGGGTCTGCTGGAGGACTGGCCGCCGTACGACCCGGTCTTCGACCCGATCGACCGGGTGTTCCTGCCGCGTGCGGACATCGCCACCGAGACCCTGGTGGCCGGGCTGATCGAGCTGGGCTGGGAGGTCGACGACGTCACCGCGTACCGCACGGTCCGCGCTTCGCCGCCGCCGGCCGACACCCGCGAGGCGATCAAGGGCGGCGGTTTCGACGCGGTGCTCTTCACCTCGTCCTCGACCGTCCGCAACCTGGTCGGTATCGCGGGCAAGCCGCACAACGTGACCGTCATCGCGTGCATCGGCCCCGCCACGGCGAAGACCGCCGAGGAGCACGGGCTCCGGGTGGACGTGCTGTCCCCCGAGCCGTCGGTGCACAAGCTGGCGCAGGCGCTGGCGGACTTCGGCGCGCAGCGCCGGGACGCGGCCAAGGAGGCCGGCGACCCGGTGACCCGGCCGAGCGAGCGGCGTCCGGGTGCGAGGCGGCGCCGGACGACGACCTGAGGGTTCCCGACGGACGTACGGGCCCGGCTCCTCCTTCCCGGAGGGGCCGGGCCCGTCCCGTTTCCCGGGTGGTGGCCGCGGACGGGCCGGGTCCGGGCACGGCCTTCGCCTAGGCGGCCGTGAGCACGATCTTGCCCCGGATGTGCCCTCGCGCGGCTCGTTCGTGCGCTGCTCGGGCGTCGGCGAGCGCGAACGTGCTGTCGATCGCGACGCGGACCGTGCCCGCGTCGAGCAGGCGTCCCAGTTCGGCGAGCTGCGCGCCGTTCGAGCGGACCTGGGTGCCCGTGACGGTGACGCCCAGCTCCGTGTTCTCCTTCTCGTCGAACTCGCCGAAGAACACGGGGAAGTGGGAGCCGCCCCGCTTGAGCGTCCGCAGGAGGCGCCTGCTGTGGGGGCCGCCCACGGTGTCGAGTACGAGGTCGACATCGCGCACGAGGTCCTCGGGACGTTCCTTGGTGTAGTCGATGAACTCGTCGGCGCCGAGCTCGCGCAGGAACGACTCGTGCGCGCCCGACGCCACCGCGATGACGCGTGCGTCCTTCTCCTTCGCCAGTTGGAGGGCGAGGTGCCCCACACCGCCCGCAGCGCCGTTGACGAGCACCGTGACGCCGCTGTGGAGCGGCACCGGCCGGTGCCTCGCCGTCTGGAAGGGCGAGGGGTGGTCGTGGCCGAGGTCGATCAGGAACTGCCAGGCGGTGAGCCCGGCCATGGGTGCTCCGGCCGCGTGCAGGTGATCGATGCCGGCCGGTTTGAGTGCGAGGTCCGACGCGGGCGCGGCCACGTACTCGGCGTACGTGCTGCCGTCGAAGCCGGGGAAGCGGAGGAGGCCGAAGACCTCGTCACCGACGGAGAAGCCGTCCACGTCAGCGGCGACCGCCTCGACGACGCCCGACAGGTCGGTCCCCGGGATCACGGGCAGGGTGAACGTCGGCCTCGTCTCCGGAGGCAGGTTCGACATCCCGTCGCGCAGGTACCAGTCGGGCGGGTTGACGCCGACCGCGTGCACGCGGACGAGCACCTCGCCCTGCCCCGGGCGGGGAACCGGCACCTCCTCGTGACGCAGGGCCTCGGGGCCGCCGTGCTCGTGGAGCCGGATCGCCCTCATCGTGTGTGCCGACATCGTCTCTCTCCTGCTCGCGTGACGGGATACGCTGATTCGGATCAGTGGTCCGCATAAACGGATCGCTGATCCGAATATATGGACCACTGATCCGGATAGTCAAGGGGGACGGACCGATGCGGGCCGATGCCAGGAAGAACCGCGACCACCTGCTCGCAGTCGCGGGTGCCGCCATCGCCGAGCAAGGCGTCGAGGTCTCCTTGCGCGACATCGCGCGCAGAGCCGACGTCGGGCTCGCGACACTGCTGCGTCACTTTCCTACGCGTGAGGCGCTGCTCGAGGCCCTGCTGCGCACGAGCTTCGAAGAGCTGGCCGCACGGGCGGCCGGACTGGAGACGTCGGATTCGTCCGGGGACGCGCTCGTCTCGTGGCTGCGCGACTGCGTGGAGTGGACGACCGAGTACCGGGGCGCGACGGTCCTCATGGCAGCCGCCATCGAGGACCCCGAGTCGGCGCTCCACGCTTCCTGCGTCACCCTGCGCGCGGCCGGTGGGCGCCTCCTCACCCGTGCCCAGGCCGAGGGCGTGGCGCGGAGCGATATCGACGGGGGCGATCTGCTCGGGCTGGTGGCCATGCTGGCCTGGCTCGGCGACCAGCCCGCGTTGGCCTCACGCGCCGACCGGCTCTTCGGGGTGGTCGCGGGCGCGATCCTGACGAGCGCGGGGCCTGGCGGCGCCGAGGGGGAGCGCCGTACCCGCGCCGGTGGCTGAGACCGTCACGCACTCGGGCCGGGCCCGCTTTTTTCCGGCTGGGCTGTCGGTAAAAGGCTGATGTGCGCGGGTCTAGGCTCGAAGGATGACCGATTACGGAAACTTCCCCGGCTCACGGCCCCGCAGGCTGCGGACGACCCCCGTCATGCGGCGCATGGTCGCCGAGACCCGGCTCGACCCGGCGAACCTGATCCTGCCCGCGTTCGTGCGCGAGGGCATCGACGCCCCGGTCGCCATCTCGGCCATGCCGGGTGTCCAGCAGCACACCCTGGACACGCTGCGGAAGGCCGCCGTCGACGCGGTCACGGCCGGTGTTTCCGGAATCATGCTCTTCGGCGTCCCGCTGGACGAGAAGAAGGACGGCCGGGGCACCGCGGGGACGGACCCGGACGGCATCCTCCAGGTCGCCCTGCGCGCGGTGCGGCAGGAGGTCGGCGACGACCTCGTGATCATGTCCGACCTCTGTCTGGACGAGTACACCGACCACGGCCACTGCGGGGTGCTGACCGAGGACGGCCGCGTCGACAACGACGCCACGCTGGAGCGGTACGCCGAGATGGCCCAGGTGCAGGCCGACGCGGGCGCCCATGTGGTGGGCCCCAGCGGCATGATGGACGGCCAGGTCGGTGTCGTCCGTGACGCGCTGGACCAGACGGGCCACGAGGACGTGTCGATCCTCGCCTACACCGCGAAGTACTCCTCGGCCTTCTACGGTCCCTTCCGCGAGGCCGTGGGCTCCTCGCTGCGGGGCGACCGCAAGACGTACCAGCAGGACCCCGCGAACCTCCGCGAGTCGCTGCGCGAGCTGGCGCTCGACCTGGAGGAGGGCGCCGACATGGTCATGGTCAAGCCCGCCGGACCGTACCTGGACGTCCTCGCCAAGGTCGCCGACGCGGTCGACGTGCCGGTCGCGGCGTACCAGATCAGCGGCGAGTACTCCATGATCGAGGCCGCCGCGGAGAAGGGCTGGATCGACCGGGACGCGGCGATCCTGGAGAGCCTGACCGGTATCCGGCGTGCGGGTGCGCGGATGATCCTGACGTACTGGGCCACGGAGGTCGCGCAGAAGCTCGGGCGCTGACGTCCGGACGGGCGGGGGCGTGGGACAGCGCGTAGAGGGGCGTGGTGAGCCCGCCGGGAGTGTGCCGGGCGCGGGACCGCGTGGCGGGCGTGGTCGGCCTGCCGGGGTTGCTCGGGGTGCGGGCGGCGGGTCCGGGAACGTTCCGGCGGGGTGCCTCGTTCACCCCGGGCCCGCTGCCCCGCATCCGTGAAGTGAGGGATTGCCTTGACCGAACCCGCACCCCTTGTCGCCCCCATGACCCTTCCGTCCCTCGCCGGCCAGGCCGACCGGCTGATCCGGCTCGGTGTGCACGAGAGGGCGGGCATCGACGCCGCCGGGCTGCGCGCGTGGGCGGCGGACGCCGACGGGGCGGACGACGGCGCCCTGCTGGCCGTGCACCCGGACCGGGTTCCGGCGTCGCACCTGGCGCCGCTCCTCGACCGTGACGGCAGGCCCGGGTTCGTCGTCACCGACATGGCCGACGTCGATCTCTTCGCGCCACTGGACACCGTCGAGCTGCCGGACACGCCGTTCTACGTCGTCACCGGCCTCGACCGGGGCGATTCCATGGCCGACTGGAGTCCGGACGAGGCGCTGCCGGCCCTCGCCGGAGAGGGCCGGTCGCCGCTGCTGCTCTCCGAGGGCATCCAGTGGGTGCTTCAGCAGCCCGCCGTCCTGGAGCGCAACCACTGCTTCATGACGATCGGTTCGCGGCTGCGCAAGGCGAACGGCGCGCTGGACGCCCGTACTCCGGCCGTCTGGATCAGCAACGGCACGGGGAGGGACGGGCGGGAGCGCCGCGACGCTCCCAAGATCGGCTGGTGCTGGGCCGGCAACCGGCACACCTGGCTGGGGTTCGCCTCCGCCACGGGGCGCACCGCCGCAAGCGGCGCTTCCTGACGTCGGCCCCCTGCCCCGGCCCCGCCGTCACCCGATGGCTCCCTTGAGGGCCGGGCCGGGAGAGGCCGCCTCGGCGTAGCGGCGCGCCAGGTGCGCGAAGGCGTCCTTCAGTTGCGGCGGGCCGATGACCTCGACGTCCGCGTCGAAGCGGCCGAGGGCGGCGGCCAGCGCGGGCCACGACCAGGCGCCCATGACGACCCGGCAGCGGTCCGGGCCGAGTTCCTCGACGATCGCGTCGTCGGCGTACGGCAGGACGGTGGCGGCGGACGTGCGCAGGACGACCACGCCGCGGCAGGGCCAGTCGCCGAGCGGCCCCGAGCCGCGGAACCGGCCGGCCACGAAGGCCGCCACGTCACCTCCGGGGACCTCGCGCGGCGTGAAGCGGGGGCCCGTGGGGACGCGCGGGGTGATCCGGTCGGCGCGGAAGGTGCGCCAGTCCTCGCGGTCGAGGTCCCAGGCGACGAGGTACCAGCGTCCGGCGTGGGTGACGAGGTGGTGGGGCTGGACCCGCCTGGGCGGGCGGTCGGGTCCCGCGTCGTCCGGCGAGGCGTAGTCGAAGCGCAGTTCCTCGCGGGCGTGGACGGCGCCGCCGAGCGCCATGAGAGTGGCGCCGCCCGCCTGCGCGCCCTGTCCGGCGGCGAGCTGTCGCACCGTGGTCACCCGAAGGGTGCCGACGCGATCGCGGAGCCGGGCGGGCATGACCTGCCGGACGGTCGCGAGGGCGCGCGCGGCGGCTTCCCCGACCCCGGCGCCGCTCGCGGTGACGACCTGGAGGGCGAGGGCCAGTGCGACGGCCTGCTCGTCGTCGAACAGGAGCGGGGGGAGAACGGTGCCGGCTTCGAGCCGGTACCCGCCCTCCGGGCCCTTGAAGGCGGCGACGGGGTAGCCGAGTTCGCGCAGGCGGTCGATGTCGCGGCGCACGGTGCGCGGGCTGATGTCCAGGCGCTCCGCGAGCAGGGCGCCCGGCCAGTCGCGCCGGGCCTGCAGCAGGGACAGCAGCGCGAGCAGGCGGGCTGAGGTCTTCGGCATGGGGCCATGCTGCCCGGAGTGGAGGACAGATCCTGTCCTCCATCCCTGCGACGGTGGTTCCCGAGGGCGACCGCGCCCTCCCCGCCCCCGTACGACGGTGAAAGGAACCCTCCCGTGCCCACCACCCCTCCTGATACCCCGGACGCCGCACCGTTGTGCCGTCCGCCGGGCGCGCCCACGGCGGTGACCGGATGACCGTCCTCGATGCCCGCGCGCTGAACCGGGCGACGCTCGCCAGGCAGCTGCTCCTGGAGCGCGCCGGGATGACGCCGCTCGACGCGATCGGGCACCTGTGCGGCCTGCAGGCGCAGGAGCCGCAGGAGCCCTTCACGGGGCTGTGGTCCCGGGTGCGCGCGTTCGACCCGGCGGCCCTGGACGCACTGCTGACGGGGCGGCACGTGGTGCGTACGCATCTGATGCGGCGCACCGTGCATCTCGTCACCGCGGCCGATGCCCTGGTGTGGCGGGCGCGGCACGATCCGATGCTGCGCCAGCGGGTGCTGGGGACGTACCGGCGTGAGCTGGAAGGGGTGGACCTGGGTGAACTGGCCACCGCGGCGCGGGAGCTGATGGCCGACGGCGAACCCCGCACGATGACCGCGATCGCCGATGCCCTCACCGGCCGTTGGCCCGGCCCGGGGCGCAGGGCGCTGGGCGAGATGGTCGTCGCCGCGCTCGTCCCGATGGTGCAGATGCCGCCGCGAGGGCTGTGGGGCGTGAGGGCGGGAGTCCGTAACACCCCGCTCGCCGCATGGCTGGGTCGCGAAGCCGACGCACCTGCCGCGCAGGGGGCCGACCCGGTGGGCGAGCTACTGGTACGCCGCTACCTGGCGGCGTACGGCCCCGCCGCGTCCGCGGATCTTCGCGCCTGGTGCGGGCTCGCGGGTCTGCCGGCGGCTGTGGCCGCGGTCCGCGGGGAGCTGATCAGCTTCCGTGACGAGCGCGGGCGTGAACTGCTCGACCTGCCCGACGCGCCGCGCCCCGACCCCGGCACTCCCGCGCCCGTGAGGTTCCTGCCCGCGTTCGACAACGCGATCCTCGGCTACCACGACCGCAGCCGGATCATCGACGACGCGCACCGGGGGCTGTCGGTCGAAGGGGCACGGGTGGTGCTGGTCGACGGCCGGGTATCGGCGACCTGGACCGTGGAGGCGGGGGCGGTGACCGTCAGCCCGCTGCGGGACCTCACCGGGAGCGAGTGCGGTGAGGTCGTCGAGGAGGGCGGGCGGCTCGCGGCGTTCCTGTCGGGGGGTGGATCCGACGGTGTGCGCATCGCCCGGTAGGGCGGGCCACCGCTCCGCCCGTCTCCGGGCCGGTGGCCGGTGGTGCGGGTGGCCCGTTCGATGAGGCGGGGTGACTGCGTCGGGGCGGGTGACTGCGTCGGCGTGGGTGACTGCGTCGGCGTGGGAGGCGTTGATCCCGGTGGTGTGGGAGCAGTGGAGGGGCCGGTGGGTCCCGTCAGGACCGCTCGACGATGCGCTTGAGCGCTTCCAGGTCGCAGGTGACCGTCTCGGCGTCGCGGCGGAAGTCCTCGTCGCTCGTCTCCGGCCGCCGGCGCAGGGTGAAGACGACATCGCATCCGGCGGTGTCGGCGATCACCCGGACCGGGTTGTGGACGGTCTCACCCGAGGGCAGTGTGACGTCGTGGTCCAGGACGCCGAAGTCGTTCCTGGGGGCGAACGCGATCCGGACCCGGCCCATGGGGGAGTCCGCGACCCACTGCCCGCCGGACTTCTCGATGGACCCGGCCAGCCCCGACGCCCATGCGGGCAGGTGGGACGGGTCCGACGCATAGGCGTAGACCTCGTCGGCGGAGCGGTCGATGCGGACGGCGAGGTGCACGGTTGCCGGTGCGGAAGGGTTCATGGGGGCGACGCTACCGAGCCGGGACGCTGACGGTCTTGCACGAATCGGACACGGGGCCGGGGCGTGGCCGGCACACCGGCCCTCGCTTCCGCCCCGTCCTCATGGCCGACGCGTTCCTGCTCCGGCGCTTCCCGGGGCGCGTACGGTCGGACTCCCCGCCCTGGTACGTACGTCGTGCGCGGCGGACCCGTACGCGGAATCCGTACGGGTGCGCGCGCTGCTCAGGGACATGCGCGCAGAGTGGCACTCGTCCCATGAACGAGACGATCCAATTCCCGTTGCTCCGCGAGCGCTTCGACAGTGGAGGTGGCGAGCCCGCCGAGCGGGAGCCGTGCGGGGAGTCGGGCCGGGGGCTGCTGATCGTGGAAGCGGCGGCGGACCGCTGGGGTGTGCGGGAGCGGGACCCCGGCAAGGTCGTGTGGTGCGCGTTCGCGCGGGGGGACTGCGGGAGGGGCGACACCCGTCCGGGCGCCGCCCCTCCCGCGGTCCTGTGCACCGGTTCCGGGTCCGTCAGTACATGAGGGCGTCGCCCATGTCGCTCTGCCAGTAGGTGACGGTCAGTGTGCTGTCGACGTACACGGCCTTGCCGAGCGGCACGTTCGCGGACGGGCCCGAGGAGCCGCCGCCCGTGCGGCCCTGGAAGTTCACGCTCAGCTTCCTGGTGGAGTAGCCGCCCGTGCCGCTCCCGTCGGCGGACGACGTCATGACACCGGCGTAGGCGGACTGTCCCGGGTTCAGGGTGACGACGGCCTGCGGCTTGCTCTCCTCGAAGACCTGCGGGGCGGACTGCGCCTCGCCGAACCGGAGGAAGGGGTGGTAGTAGGCGTTGCACGCCGTGGAGCCGGTGTTGGTGACGGTCAGCAGCATGTGGTTGAGGGGGCGCGTCACGGGCTTGAGCGTCAGCTCGGTGTTACCGCCGTCGCACGCGCGGGTGACGGGGTCCTTGTCCTTTCCGCCCGCCTGCCGTGTGCTCGCGGGCGTGTCCGCGTGCTTGCCCGCGTGCCTGTCCGAGGCGGGCTTCGCCTCGGTCGAGCCGGAACCGGACGTACCTTCGCCCAGAGATCCGGAATCCTGGGACGAGTCGGCCCCGGACGCTGCGGCGCCCTTGTCCGACCCGCTCCCGTCGCTGGCGGCGGGGCGTGCCGCGGGGGCGTTCGCTGCCGGTGCGGCGGAGTCGGCGGCCGATGAGTCACCGCCCTGGCAGGCGGTCAGCGAGAGGGCGGCCACGAGGGCTGCCGTGCCGAGGGCGGTCGTGCGGGCTGCGTGGCGGAATCGAGGGCTGCGCATGAGGTCGTTCTCCCCGTGTCGGTGGTTCGGTCGTGCCCGTCGCGCCGCTTCGGCGTTCGGGACCGTGCTGGATGTACTGGACAATGACGAGTGGTCAGAGGTGGCACAGGAGGGTGATGACGATCGCCGTGCAGGCGATCAGCACCCCCGTGGCGACGATGTCCGTCAGGCTGATCCCACGGTGGGTCCGCACGGCGTCTCCGGGTCGGACGAGGTGGCGTTCGGCGGTGTGCCCACATCCTGTGGGGGCCCGTGTTCCGGTGGCAACGCCTGCCGGCGAGGACGGGACGCCGGAACGGCGGAACGGGCCCTGACCTGCATGGACGTGACCCGCCTGGAATGCCTTTCCGGGACGGGCCGGAGGGAGGGACGGTCGGGGTGGGTACGGAGATCCAGGATTTCGCGGCGGAGCTCGGGCGGCTGAAGGAGCGCTCCGGGCTGAGCTACGGCGCGCTCGCCCGGAAGCTGCACATGAGCACCTCGACGGTCCACCGCTACTGCAACGGCGACGCCGTGCCCGCCGACTACGCGCCCGTCGAGCGCCTGGCGCGGGTGTGCCGTGCGAACCCCGGCGAGCTGGTGGCGCTGCACCGCAGATGGATCCTGGCCGACGAGGCCAAACGGCGTGCGGCGCGGAGGCCCGAGGCGGCGAGGAGTGCTGCTCCGGAGGCGCCGGTCCCCGACGAGGGCCGCGTCGGGGACGACGGCGGGGGCGGTGCCGGGGCCGACGGCCTGGAGCCGGTCGTCGCGTCCGGGTCCGCAGCGGAACCCGGGCCACGGACCGGTGAAGGACATGCCGAAGCGGAATCGGACGGCGACCCCGAAACGGAACCCACCGCCGAGGACGTGACCCCCCAGGCGGCCGGTGCCGGGACCGGCCCGGGGAGGGGGCGGAGCAGAAGGCTGAGGGTCCTGCTCGCCGCCACGGCCGTCGTGGCGCTCACCGTGCCCGCGGCTCTCGCCCTCCACGGGTTCGCCCGGGACGGCGCGGCCGACGGGGTGGCGGCGAAGCCGGGCCCGAGCGCTCCGGTGACCGCACCGGGAGGGACTGGCAGCCCGGGGGCGAGTGCTTCCGTGGAGCCGGGCCGTCCGTCGTCGCCGCCCGCGGCTGCCGGAACCCCCTCCGTGAAGGCGTCCCCGCCGCGAGCCGGAGCGGACGGGAAGGAAGGGGAGGCGGAGAGCAGCGGCGTCCCCGTGCACGCCACGATCAGCTCCTACAACTGGGAGGAGCCGTGCGGGCAGTTCTACCTGCTCGACCGGGAGCCGGACGACGTGCCGCCGCCGCCCGCGCCGCAGGACACCCGGGGCTGGGCGAGGGCGCTCGACGGCGTCGACGGGGGAGCGATGAAGCTCGCGCTCACCGTCCAGGGGGCCTCACGGGACGCGGTCGTCCTGACCGGGATGAACGTGCGGGTCCTGACACGCGATCCGGCGCTCGACCGGTCGGCGTACTCGATGGGGACCGGCTGCGGCAGCGGGATCACGCCGCAGTCCTTCGAGGTCGACCTGGACGACGCCCGGCCGCGTACCGAGCCGGTCGCCGGCACGCGGGGCGACGAGGTCGTGCCCGCGAAGGACTTCCCGTACCGGGTGAGTTCGACCGATGTGGAGGTGTTCCACCTGGACGCCCACGTGGAGGGCCACGACGTGAGCTGGTACCTGGAGCTGGCCTGGTCCAGCGGGGGCCGGACCGGGACGCTGAGGGTCGACGACCACGGCAGGCCCTTCCGCACGAGCAGCGTCGCGGCCAGGCCGCAGTACCTCTACCGGCCCGATATCGCGCAGTGGGAGCGCACCGAGCTGTGAGCGGCGTTCTCCGGGGTACGAGGAGTTCCGGAGCACGAGGGGCCGGCGGCATCGCCTGCCCGCAGCCACTGACGAGCAGGTGAGAGATGTCCCTCCGCACAGACGAGAAGTCCCTGGACGACACCCCGGACGCGAACGGCACATCGGACGTGCACGACACCCCGGACGCGAACGGCAGAACGGACGTGCACGACACCCCGGACGCGGTCGGCAGACCGGACGGGCAGGTGGCCGAGCGCACCCAGCGGCTCCGCAGACGGCTGGAGCGTCTGATCGGGATCGCGGCCACCGAGGGCAACGAGGTCGTCCCCCTGCGCAACGGTGACGAGATCTTCGCCGCGATGCTGGGCGCCATCCGCGGGGCTGAGCACACCGTGGACATGATGACGTTCGTGTACTGGCGCGGCGACATAGCGCGGGACTTCGCGGAGGCGTTGTCGGAGCGCGCGCGTGCGGGTGTGCGGGTGCGGCTGCTGCTCGACGGTTTCGGGAGCCGGCTGATCGAGAAGGGCCAGCTGGCGATGATGGAGGACGCCGGGGTGGAGGTGGCGTGGTTCCGCAAGCCGTTGTACCTCTCGCCGCTGAAGCAGAACCACCGCTGTCACCGCAAGGTCCTCATCACCGACGAACGCACGGCGTTCACGGGCGGGGTGGGGATCGCCGAGGAGTGGTGCGGGGACGCCCGCAACGAGCGTGAGTGGCGGGACACCCACGTCCAGGTCCGGGGACCCGCCGTGGACGGCCTGGCCGCCGCGTTCGCCCAGAACTGGTCGGAGTGCCACGCCGAACTGTTCGACGAGCGCGACCGCTTCGTCGAGATCGAGCCCCAGGGCGGATCGATCGTGCAGGTGGTGCGGGGTTCGGCCAGCTTCGGCTGGCAGGACATGCAGACCCTGCTGCGTGTCGTCCTGGAGTCCGCCGAGGAGCGGGTGCGCCTGACGACGGCGTACTTCGCGCCGGACACGTATTTCATCGAGCTGCTGTGCGCCACCGCCCGGCGCGGTGTGACCGTCGAGATCCTGCTGCCCGGCCCGCACACCGACAAGCGGGTGTGCCAGCTGGCCGGACAGCACCACTACGAGGACCTCACCGCCTGCGGCGTGAAGATCTACCAGTACCAGCCGACGATGATGCACACGAAGGCGCTCACGGTCGACGGCGTCGCCTCGCTCATCGGGTCGACGAACTTCAACCGGCGCTCCCTCGACCATGACGAGGAGGTGATGCTCGCCGTGCTGGACCCGGCCTTCACCGCGACCCTGGACGAGCACTTCGAGGAGGACCGGGGCAACAGCGTGCTGATCGACGGCGCCCGGTGGCGGCGCCGCTCACCGGCTCAGCGGATGCGTGAACTGGCCGTCCTGCCGATCCGCCGCTGGCTGTGAGACGACGACGCGGATACGCCGTCGGCCCCGTACACCCTGAAGTGTGCGGGGCCGACGGGGTACCGGAGGCTCAGAGGCGCTCGGGCGTCCGGATGCCGAGCAGCTTCATGCCCTGGTGCAGGGTGCGGGCGGTGAGTTCGACGAGGAACAGCCGGTTCTCGACGACCTCGGGCGCGTTGTCCGGGCTGAGCACCTGGCACTGGGCGTAGAACGTGGTCAGGTGCGAGGCCAGCTGGTAGAGGTACGCGGCCAGCTTGTGCGGCTCGTAGCCCTCCGCAACCTCGGACAGGACCTCGCCGAACTGGTCCAGGTGCAGGCCCAGGGTCCGCTCGGCCGGGGCCAGCTCCAGCTCCGGGTGCGCGGCGGGCTCGGCCTCGCCCTTCTTGCGCATGATGGAGCGGATCCGGGCGTAGGCGTACTGGAGGTAGACGGACGTGTCGCCGTTCAGCGAGACCATCTGGTCCAGGTCGAACTTGTAGTCCCGCACGGCGGAGGTCGACAGGTCGGCGTACTTCACGGCGCCGATCCCGACGTACCGGCCGTTCTCGACGATCTCCTCCTCGGAGAGGCCGACGCTCCCGGCCTTCTCCCGGACGACCGCCGTGGCCCGCGAGACGGCCTCGTCCAGCAGGTCCTCCAGCCGGACGGTGGTGCCCTCACGGGTCTTGAACGGCTTGCCATCCTTGCCGAGGACCGTGCCGAAGGCCAGCTGGTGCGCCTTCACGTCCTCGTTCAGCCAGCCGGCGCGGCGGGCGGTCTCGAAGACCATCTTGAAGTGCAGCGACTGCCGGGCGTCGACGACGTAGACCAGGGTGTCGGCCTTGAGGTTGCCCACCCGGTCGCGGATCGCGGACAGGTCGGTCGCCGCATAGCCGTAGCCGCCGTTCGTCTTCTTGACGATCAGCGGGACCGGGTTGCCGTCCGGGCCCTTCACGTCGTCGAAGAACACGCAGAGGGCGCCCTCGGAGCGGACGGCGACGCCGGTCTCCTCCAGGATCCGGCAGGTCTCCTCGAGCATGTCGTTGTAGCCGGACTCGCCGACGATGTCGGGGTCGGCGATCTCCATGTCGAGCTTGTTGAAGACGGAGTAGAAGTAGATCTTCGACTCGTCGACGAAGCCCTGCCAGAGCGCCAGCGTCTCGGGGTCGCCGGCCTGGAGCGCCACGACCCGGTCGCGGGAGCGGGCCTTGAACTCCTCGTCGGAGTCGAACAGGACCCGCGACGCCTTGTAGACGCGGTTCAGCGAGGACATCGCCGCCTCGCCGTCGGCCTGGCCGCCCTCGTGCTCCAGCTCGCCCGGGTGCTCGAAGAGGTACTGGATGAGCATGCCGAACTGGGTGCCCCAGTCGCCGATGTGGTGGCGCCTGACGACGTTCTCGCCGGTGAACTCGAGGATCTGGACCATGGCGTCACCGATGACGGCGGACCGCAGGTGGCCGACGTGCATCTCCTTGGCCACGTTCGGCTGGGCGTAGTCGATGACCGTCGTGCCGGCCGCGGGGTTCGACGGCACCCCGAGGCGGTCGGTGTCGGCGGCGCGCGCGGCGAGCGTCGAGGTGATCGCCCGGTCGGTGAGCGTGATGTTGAGGAAGCCGGGGCCGGAGACCTCGATGTCCTTGATCAGCTCACCCGCCGGCAGGGAGGCCGTGACCTTGTCGGCCAGCTCGCGGGGGTTGCCCTTGACCTTCTTGGCGAGCGCGAGGATCCCGTTGGCCTGGAAGTCGGCCCGGTCGCTTCGGCGCAGCAGCGGGTCCGCGGCGCCGGCCTCCGGCAGGGCTGCCGTCAGGGCGTCCGCCAGCTGCTGCTGGAGCGTGGAAGCGAGGGAGGGGACCGAAGCCATGAGAAGGCTGCCGTTTCGGTAGAGGACAAGGATCACCCCAGTATCCCACGGGGCGTAAAGCCGTTTTCGCGCTGCGGGCGGTACCTGGGAGAATGGGCGTGCCCCTGATGGGGGTCGCCCCTACGAGTCCTACACGAGAGAAGGACGTGCCGACCGTGGCTTCGAGTCAGAGCAGCACCGAGACCGACTGGGTCTCCCGCTTCGCGGACGATGTCATCGCCGAATCGGAGCGACGTGCGCCTGGCAAACCGGTCGTCGTCGCGTCCGGCCTGTCCCCGTCGGGCCCGATCCACCTGGGCAACCTCCGCGAGGTCATGACCCCGCACCTCGTCGCCGACGAGATCCGCCGCCGTGGGTACACCGTGCGCCACCTGATCTCGTGGGACGACTACGACCGCTACCGCAAGGTCCCGAACGGTGTCGAGGGCGTCGACGCGTCCTGGCAGGCGCACATCGGCAAGCCGCTGACCTCGGTGCCCGCGCCGGCCGGGTCGGCGTACCCGAACTGGGCCGAGCACTTCAAGGCCGCGATGACGGCGGCCCTGGACGAGCTGGGCGTCGAGTACGACGGCATCAGCCAGACCGAGCAGTACACGGCGGGCGCCTACCGCGAGCAGATCCTGCACGCGATGAGGCACCGCGCCGACATCGACGCCGTCCTCGACCGCTACCGCACCAAGAAGGACGGCGCGGCGGACGCGAAGGGCGGGAAGAAGCCGCAGCAGAAGAAGGTCGACGAGGCCGAGCTGGAGGCCGCCGAGGGCTCCGGGGCGGCGGACGAGGACGACGGCAGCTCGGGCTCCGCCGGCTACTTCCCGTACAAGCCGTACTGCGGCAACTGCGGGAAGGACCTCACCGTCGTCACCTCCTACGACGACGACACCACCGAGCTGAACTACACCTGCTCGGAGTGCGGCTTCGCCGAGACGGTCCGGCTGAACGAGTTCAACCGCGGGAAGCTGGTCTGGAAGGTCGACTGGCCGATGCGCTGGGCCTACGAGGGCGTGATCTTCGAGCCCAGTGGCGTGGACCACTCCTCGCCGGGCTCCTCGTTCGTCGTCGGCGGCCAGATCGTGCGCGAGATCTTCGACGGCGTGCAGCCGATCGGGCCGATGTACGCGTTCGTCGGGATCTCCGGCATGGCGAAGATGTCCTCCAGCAAGGGCGGCGTGCCGACCCCGGCCGACGCGCTGAAGATCATGGAGGCGCCGCTGCTGCGCTGGCTGTACGCACGCCGCAGGCCGAACCAGTCCTTCAAGATCGCCTTCGACCAGGAGATCCAGCGGCTCTACGACGAGTGGGACTCGCTGGCCCGCAAGGTCGCCGAGGGGACCGTGCTGCCCGCCGACGCGGCCGCCTACGCCCGGGCGATCGGCACGGCCGCCGGTGCGCTTCCCGCCACGCCTCGCCCGCTGCCCTACCGGACGCTGGCCTCGGTCGCCGACATCACGGCCGGTGCGGAGGCCCAGACACTGCGGATCCTCAGCGAGCTCGACCCGGCGAACCCGCTGGCGACGCTCGACGAGGCGCGTCCCCGTCTCGACCGCGCCGAGAACTGGATCACGACCCAGGTCCCGGCCGAGGCGCGCACCGTCGTCCGTGACGAGGCGGACAAGGAACTCCTCGGGTCGCTGGACGAGCGGGGCCGCGAGTCGCTGCGGCTGCTGCTGGAGGGTCTGGACGCGCACTGGTCGCTGGACGGGCTGACCACGCTCGTCTACGGCGTGCCGAAGGTGCTGGAGGGACTGGAGCCGGATGCCAAGCCGACGCCCGAACTGAAGGTGGCCCAGCGGTCGTTCTTCGCGCTGCTGTACCGGCTGCTGGTGAGCCGGGACACCGGCCCGCGCCTGCCCACGCTGCTGCTCGCGGTCGGGGCGGACCGGGTGCGGAAGCTGCTCGGCGCGTAACGCCTCGGGTGTGAGGACGGGCGGGCCGCTCAGCGGCCCGCCCGTCTCGCTCTGTCCGGCCCCGCCCTACGCGATGTGGTCGGCGGCCATCTCGTTGTCGAAGCGCTGCTTGAAACCGGGCAGCAGCTTGCGGAGCAGGGCGGCGCTGCGCGGGTGGCGGGCGTCGTGGCGGTCCGAGAGGTGTATGTCGAGTGCTTCCGCGCTCGGGTAGACCTGGTGCTCCATCGTGTAATCGGTGAACATCTTGTACGCGACGGCACTGAACTCGGCCTCCGCCTCGGCCCATTCGGCGGGGTCGCTCTCCTGCTGCCCGGCCGGAGAGCCCTGCTGCGGGTCGTGCTGACCCTGGGGACCCTGCGGCTCCTCCTGGGGCTGGGCCTCCTGGGACGTGACCTGCTGGGGCTGGACCTCCTGCGGTTGGCCCGAGCGGGGGTGCGGGAACGCGCCGATGGTGCCGACGTTACCCAGCGGCCGGGTGCGGCCTCCGGGGCCCGAGGGGATCATCACCGGGGTGGGTTCGAGGCCTTCGACGTACGTCGGGTTGTACGCGCTCTCGTACGCGTCGTCGGGCACGTGGGGGGCCGCGAACCAGGGACTCTCGTGCGCCCCGGGGCCCTCCTGGGGGTGCTGCTGGGGCTGGTCGTGCTGCTCCTGCCGGGAGGCGGCGGGCTGCTGAGGCGCCGTCTGCTCGCGGGGGCCCTGCTCCTGGAGCTCGCGGGGCTCCTGCTCCTCGCGTACGTACGGCAGTTGGGGGTGCTGTCCGGCCGCCACCGCCGCGGGGGCGGGTGCCAGCAGCACCGGCTCGATACCGGCGGCGGCGAGGCCGGCCTGGGCGGTGTCGGCGAGCGGGACGCCGTACTTCGCCAGGCGCAGCGGCATCATCGACTCGATGGGGGCCTTGCGGCGCCAGTTGCGGCCGAAGCGGGCCTGGAGGCGGGCCTGGTAGATCAGCCGGTCCTGTTCGAGCTTGATGACCTGCTCGTAACTGCGCAGCTCCCACAGCTTCATGCGGCGCCACAGCTTGAAGGTGGGGACGGGCGACAGGAGCCAGCGGGTCAGCCGGACGCCCTCCATGTGCTTGTCGGCGGTGATGTCCGCGATCCGGCCCACGGCGTGCCGTGCGGCCTCGACGGCGACGACGAACAGGATCGGGATCACCGCGTGCATGCCGGTGCCCAGCGGATCGGGCCAGGCGGCCGCGCCGTTGAAGGCGATCGTCGCCGCGGTGAGCAGCCAGGCGGTCTGGCGCAGCAGCGGGAACGGTATGCGCATCCACGTCAGCAGGAGGTCGAGCGCGAGCAGGACGCAGATGCCCGCGTCGATGCCGATCGGGAAGACCAGGGAGAACTGGCCGAAGCCCTTCTCCTCCGCGAGTTCGCGTACGGCGGCGTACGAGCCGGCGAAACCGATCGCGGCGATGAGTACGGCGCCGGCGACGACGACCCCGATGAGTACGCGGTGCGCGCGGGTCAGCTGCATGGCGGCCATCCGCGATCCCCTCCCGACTTCGATGAACCGGTTCCACTTCGGCACCCGGCGCGGGCACAGCCTGGCACATGCCGGCGCGGTGTGTTGCGCGGGGAGGGGCCGCAGCCCGGTACCAGCGGGGGTACCGGGCTGCGTAAAGCCGTCTCTGTGCAGGGGAGTCGGGGGCCCCGCACGTCTCAGGTCACGACTTGGGCTTGGAGGTGGCCGTCGTCTTCGAGGACGCCTTGGCGGGTGCCGTGGTCTTCGCGGTCGCCTTGGCGGACTGCGTCGCCTTGCCCGTCGGCTTGGCGGACGGTGAGGCCGGGGACTTCCCGGTGTCCGTGTCCGTGTCGGTGTCGTCGTCGGTGCCGACCTTGGCCACGGCTTCCTTGACGGCCGTCTGCGCGCCCTTGAGGATGTCGGCGGCGGCGGGCTTCTTGGCACCGGCGTATCCGGCACCGTTGTAGGTGACGCTGACGACGACGTTGCCGGTGCGGGCCACGACCGTCGCGTACTCGAACTCCTCGCTGGTCTTGGTGAGGGTGTACACGACGGCGGTCGCCTGCTCGCCGATGCCCGCGGCGGGGTTGGCGGCGACCTTCTTGGCGCCCTCGGTGGCCTGCGCCTTGGCGATCTGCTTGGTGTACTCGGCGGTGGCGCGCTTCGCGCCGCTCCCCAGCGACTGGTCGGAGTCGAAGCGGGTGAAGGCGACGTCGAGCCAGCGGTACTGCGAACCCTTCACGCCCTTGTCGTCCAGGCCGTTCCACGCGCAGCCGCCGCGGACCGCGGTGTCACTGGACTTGTCCGGGGTGCCGCCCTTGCTCTTGGCCTTGGGGACGAGGTCCTCGATGGTCTTCCTGCTGATCGATCCGCAGGCGTCGGGCAGCGAGTCGAACTTCGCGGGCTCGACGGTCGGCCCGGACTTCCGAGCACTCGGAGAGGTCGACGATGCGGAGTCCTTCGCGTCGCCGGAGTCCGACGAGCAGCCGGCGACGACGAGCATCACCGGAACGGCGGCGCAGGCGAGTATGCGGGACAGTCGCGGAGCTGATCGGTGCATGGTTCCTTCACTCGGACGGCACGGTGTCTCGGTCGTGCGGGCGGTTGCGTCGGTACGGCGGTGGTGCGGTCACTGCGGCCGGCCGCCGGAGACGGTCCTGTCGTCGGCGGGCCGGGGGCCACGGTACGACGGACCGCGACCGGATGCCGCCTCCGGCCGGGGACCCCGGAGCGTGGCAGGCACCACGTCCGGGGCCGTTCGGCGTCCGGTCATTCGCTCAGGGTCTCGGCCAGTTTCCGTGCCAGGGCCTGGGCCTTCTCCTGCAGTTCCCGGCTGTCGGGCACCTCGGTCACGAGGGCCGACTGCTCGGTGTAGTTCACGGTCACGATGACGTTCGATGTGCGGAATACCACGCTCACGGTGCGGTGCTGGGCGCTGGAACCCGCCCGGGTGAGCGCGTCGTCGAGGAACGCCGCGTCCCCGAGCCCGTCGAGCAGCCTGGGCCCGAGATCCGCACCCCCCGAAGGGGTCGTGCCGGGGTCCGGGGAGGCCGGGGCCTTGCTGCCGGAGGCGGACGGGCTGCCGACGGCCGGCCCGGTCGCGGACGTACTCGGTGTCACGCCGCCGGGGGCCGGCAGCTCGGCGTCCTTCTCCCTCTGCGAGTACACCTCGTCGGCGCGGTCGTCGTCGCTGACCGCCGGGTCGTAGGACACCACGCGCTCGAAGTCGATCGACAGGTTGCGGGAGGCGTCCGGGGCGTCCGCCTTCCAGCGGCAGCCGACCTTGCGGTCGGTGTCGTAGGTGACGACCGCGGTGCCCTCGTAGATCTTCTCCCGCTGCTCCTCGGGGAGCTCCGCCGTGCCCGGCAGCAGGTCCTTGAGGGTGGAGCGCGGTACGGCGCGGCAGGATTCCGGCAGGGTGCGGTACTTACCCGGAGGCGCGGCCGAGACCGTCGGGCTGCCTGGCTTGCTGTCGGCGGCGGGGTCGTCGGCGCCGGAGCCGGCGCTGCAGCCGGCGACGAGCGCTGCGAGGAGCGCGACGCCGGGTACGTACGCCATGTGTCGCACGGTCCCAGGCTCCCTTCGGTGTGAAAACGGGTTGCCGCCCGATGGCGGCCGATGGACACAATGTGTATCGCACGCGCCGCTGTGAATGCCGGTCGGCCGACCGTTATGCCGACCTTGGCACCGGTTTTGCGCTTCAGTCATTTTCGGGGGAATCGAGGGGTTATGTCGTATGTAGAGATGCCGGGTGCACAGGTTCCGATCCGGATGTGGGCGGACCCCGCGTCGGTCGAGGACGTCGCGATGCAGCAGCTGCGGAACGTGTCCACCCTGCCCTGGATCAAGGGCCTCGCGGTCATGCCGGACGTCCACTTCGGCAAGGGGGCGACCGTCGGCTCGGTGATCGCGATGCACGGCGCGGTCTGCCCGGCCGCGGTGGGCGTGGACATCGGCTGTGGGATGTCGGCGGTGAAGACGTCGCTGACCGCCAACGACCTGCCGGGCGACCTCTCCCGGCTGCGGTCGAAGATCGAGCAGGCCATTCCGGTGGGCCGGGGTATGCACGACGGCATCGTCGATCCAGGAAAGCTGCACGGCTTCCCGACCGCCGGATGGGACGACTTCTGGTCGCGGTTCGACGGGATCGCCGAAGCGGTGAAATTCCGCCAGGAGCGGGCGACGAAGCAGATGGGGACGCTGGGAAGCGGAAACCACTTCATCGAGTTCTGCCTCGACGAGGCGGGCTCGGTCTGGCTGATGCTGCACTCCGGGTCCCGGAACATCGGCAAGGAGCTCGCCGACTTCCACATCGGACAGGCTCAGAAGCTTCCGCACAACCAGGGCCTCATCGACCGTGACCTGGCGGTTTTCGTCGCGGACACCCCGCAGATGGCTGCTTACCGCAACGACCTGTTCTGGGCGCAGGAGTACGCCAAGTACAACCGCTCGATCATGATGGGCCTCTTCCAGGACGTCGTCCGCAAGGAATTCAAGAAGGCCCGGGTCGTGTTCGAGCCGGTGATCTCCTGCCACCACAACTACGTGGCGGAGGAGCGGTACGAGGGTATGGACCTGCTCGTCACCAGGAAGGGCGCGATTCGCGCCGGCTCCGGGGAGTTCGGGATCATTCCCGGGTCCATGGGGACCGGCTCGTACATCGTGAAGGGACTCGGGAACGAGAAGTCGTTCAACTCCGCTTCGCACGGGGCGGGCCGGCGGATGAGCCGTAACGCCGCCAAGAGGAAATTCTCGACGAAGGACCTGGAGGACCAGACGCGGGGCGTGGAGTGCCGCAAGGACTCCGGCGTCGTGGACGAGATCCCGGCCGCCTACAAGCCGATCGAGCAGGTCATCGACCAGCAGCGTGATCTGGTCGAGGTCGTCGCGAAGCTCAAGCAGGTCGTGTGTGTGAAGGGCTGAGGCGAGGACCGGCACCGGTGTGAGCCCCGGAACCCCGCGGTGCGCGAGGTCCGGGGCTCTTTCGTGCCGGGGGACGGGGCGCGGGGGACGGGTCACGGGTCGCGGGTCGCGTGCCGCGCGCCCGCCGGCCGGTCGGGGACGGCGGGCACGGCGCTCGCGTCAGAGGGTGCGGTGGACCTTGGAGTTGGATGCCTGGGCCCGGGGGCGCACCACCAGGAGGTCGATGTTGACGTGGCTGGGGCGCGTGACGGCCCAGGTGATGGTCTCGGCCACGTCGTCGGCGGAGAGCGGCGCGTCGACGCCCGCGTAGACCTTGGCGGCCTTCTCGGCGTCGCCCCGGAAGCGGGTGGTCGCGAACTCCTCGGTCTTGACCATGCCGGGGGCGACCTCGATCACGCGGACCGGGGTGCCGACGATCTCCAGGCGGAGGGTCTCGGCCAGGACGTGCTCGCCGTGCTTGGCGGCGACGTAACCGCCCCCGCCCTCGTAGGTCGAGAGCCCGGCCGTCGAGGAGAGGATCACGATCGTGCCGTCGCCGCTCGCGGTGAGGGCGGGGAGCAGGGCCTGGGTGACGTTGAGCGTGCCGATGACGTTCGTCTCGTACATCTGCCGCCAGTCGGCCGGGTCGCCGGTCGCCACGGGGTCGGCGCCGAGCGCCCCGCCCGCGTTGTTGACCAGGACGGCCAGGGAGCGGAACGCGGTCGCGAACTCGTCGACGGCGGCGCGGTCCGTCACGTCGAGGGCGTAGGCGGTCGCCTGGTGGCCCGCCTCGGTGAGCTCGGCGGCCAGCGCCTCGATGCGGTCCTTGCGGCGGGCGGTGAGCACCACGCGGTATCCGGCGGCGGCCAGCTGCCTGGCGGTCGCGGCGCCGATGCCGCTGCTCGCACCGGTGATGACGGCGATGGGGGTGGCGGCCATGCGAACTCCTCGGAAGCTGATCGGTACGGGGAAAGGATAGGCGGGGCGGTCCCGGCCGGGACGGCGCAGGGACGGGCGCCGGTCCGGGTCAGCGGCCGCGCGGGGCGTACACGATCAGCGCCATGCCGGCCAGGCACACCAGTGCGCCGGTCACGTCCCAGCGGTCGGGGCGGTAGCCGTCGGCCACCACGCCCCAGGCGATCGATCCCGCGACGAACACTCCTCCGTACGCGGCCAGGATGCGGCCGAAGTCTCCGTCCGGCTGGAGCGTGGCCACGAAGCCGTACGCGCCGAGGGCGATGACGCCCGCGCCGATCCAGATCCAGCCCCTGTGCTCGCGCACGCCCTGCCACACGAGCCAGGCCCCTCCGATTTCGAACAGGGCGGCCACGGCGAAGAGGGCGATGGAACGGGCGATGAGCATGCGGCCAGCGTGCCATGCGGGGGAGAGGCCCCGGGCCCGCGGTGCGCGGCGCCCCGAGCGGCGGTGGGGCGGGTGCGGTCGTGGGCCGTGCGGGTGGGGAGGTGCGACGAACCGCTCTTCATATCGGGATGATTGCCGCTGATCGGTATCTTCCTCCCATGCGACTGACGCGTGGAACCGTGCTGATCAAGCCCGCCGTGGCGGCGATGGCGATGGCCGTGGTGCTCGGCCCGGGGCTGTCCGCCGTGGCCGGACCCGCGCCGGAGCGGGCTGCCCCCGCGGGAACGGACATCGCGGCGAAGGGCACGGCTGCGAAGGGCATCGCGCCGGAGGCGGACGTGTCCCACCACGGGCATGTGTCCCTGGAGGGCCCGCGGCTCGGGGTCCTGCTGCGGACCGGCAACCGAGGGCCGTCGCCCCTGGAGGACGTGACCGTGCGACTGCGCGTCTCCGTGCCGCTCGCCGCGGCGCAGCGCCTGCCCCGGGGCTGCCTGCGCAGCGGCAGCCGGACGGTGCTGTGCGGCACGGGTGCGCTCCCGGTGGCCGGAATCGCGCGGCGCACCACGGTCGTGCTCGGCCTCAGCGGACGGCCGTCGGAGGTCGTGGTGCGCGTGGACACGGTGTGGAACGGCGGTGCGAGCGACCGGAATCCCCGCAACAGCACCCATGAGGTACTCGCCCCGTCCACCGGCGACGCGTACGTCTTCTGAGGGCCCGGCCCGGCGTTCCCGGTGCCGGGTCACCGCCGCGCGACGGGCCCCGGCCCTCCGCGTCGGCTCAGGCGGTCGGTGCCTGCCTGCCCGCGTCGCCGAACTCGCGCACCGCGTCCGCCACGATGTCCTCCAGGTGCGAGTGGTGGGCGCCGCGCCAGTAGACCCGGTCGCACGCCGTGCACTGAGCGAAGACGTCGTAGGACGCCTGGGTGCCCTTCTCCAGATGGGCGCTCACCGCGTCCTTGTCGGCCGGGGCGAGGTCCCCGTTGCATGCGGTGCAGCGGGTCCACGGGGCGAGCGCCGGGGCGAAGCGCCCCAGGATGTCCCGCAGTTGCTCCTCGGGCCGGTCGCTGTAGACGTACGCCCCCGCCCAGATCTCCCTGCGCCGCAGCAGTCCGCGGTCGCGGGAGAGGAGGACCCGCCGTTCGGCGGCGGAGCGGGCCGCGAGGGCCGGGTCGCCGATGTCCTCGCTCTCGTAGGCCGCGTCCACACCGAGCAGCCGCAGCCGGCGTGCGAGCGTGCCCAGATGGACGTCGAGCAGGAAGCGCAGCGGCGCCCCCGGGACCTGCTGGGGGCGCTGGACGGCGCGCACCTCGACGAGTTCGCCGGCGGCCGGGATGTGCGACGTGGGCGCGGGGCGGCCGTCGACGAGCAACTGCCCGGCCTCGGTGAGCGGGACGCCGAGCGACTCCACCACGTGTCCCAGGGTCGACGAACCGTCCGTGGTGACGGCCGTGCGTCCGTCGCGGCGGTCGTGGGCGACGAAGAGCCGCAGCTCCGCCGCTACTTCGAGGGTGATCTCCGGTCCGTTCACCCGCTCAGGATGTCACCGTGCGGCAGGGCGCGGCGACGGTTTTACGGCGGCGTCGGCGGCAGTCCGGTGAGCCCGCCGCCAGGCGGTCGGCGGGGCGGGGCGAACGCCGTCGGAGGAACGCCCACCGTGGCCGTGAAGTCCCGTACCAGGTGCGCCTGGTCGCTGTAGCCGAGGTCGGCGGCGAGCGCGGCCCAGTCGGGTTCCGGGTCCGTCCCGGCCCGCTGGAGCGCCTCGTGGATGCGGTGGCGCAGGATGACCCACTTCGGGCCGACCCCCACGTGGCCGGAGAAGAGCCGTTGCAGGGTGCGCACCGACAGGCCCCCGGCGCGGGCGAGGGCGTCGACCCGCAGCAGTGAGCGGTCCGCGCGTGCGAGTTCGGCCAGTTCCGTCGCCCGCTCGGCCTGCGGGTCCGGGGGCGGGAGCAGCCGCAGCAGATACGCGTCGAGGGCCGCCACCCTGGCGTCCTCGTCGGCCGGACCGAGCACGGCCGGCGCCGCCTGGGCGGCCGTGGGGCCGCCCGCCGGGCCCGGCAGCGCCTCGTCGGCGGGGACCTGGTGCCCGGTCCACGCCGACACGGGCCGGTCCGGGGCGAACGGCCGGAAGGCGCCGGCCCGGAACTTCACGCCGCAGACTCGCCCCCTGCCCTCCAGCCGCCGGGTGAACATGCCCTGGACGACGCCGTACACCTCGGCGGTACCGGCCCGGTGCGCCGTGCTCCCGGAATCCTGCCGCTGGAAGACCAGGTGGACGGATGGGTGCGGCACGACCTGTGAGGTGTAGGGCCGGGAGAGGTCCCAGTCGATGAACCAGTAGTGCTCCAGATGACGCCGCAGCCCCGGGGCGGGTTCGCGCAGGCGGAAGCGGACGTGGGTGAACAGGTCGGGAGCGTCGACGATGCCCCGGGGGTTCTCGGATCCGGATCCGGCCATGGTCGGATCCTAGGGGGGCCCGTCCTCCCCGGCGGGTACGCGACGACGGCCACGGCGCCTCGCCGGAACGCACCGGCTCATGCCGTATGGGGAGGTGCCTCCGCCGTGCGGCGCACCGCGTCCGACGCCGCGCACCGATCCACCACGGATCGCGGGACGGCGCCGAGGACGCGTCCGGCTGTCGTGTTTCTTCAAGACTCCGCGTTCCGCCGGGTGCATCGTCGGAACCATGAAGACGATCAGCGAACTCCTCGAAGGAGCCGCCGCGCAGGCGGTGCCCGTCGTGCGGGGGATCCGCGACGACCAGCTCTCGTTCGCCACGCCCTGTGCCGAGTACGACGTGCGGGACCTGCTGAACCACCTCTTCGGTGTGGTCGCGAACTTCCGGCTCCTGGCCGCGAAGCAGGCGGTGGACTTCGCGGCGTCCCCGGACGTCGTCAGCGGGGACTGGCGCGGGCTGTTCGACGACGAGACCGGTGCGCTGGCCAGGGCGTGGGCCGAGCCGGGTGCGGAGGAGGGGGTGACCGGTGGCATGGGGATGCCGGCCAGGACGGTCGGACTCATGGTGCTGGGCGACCTGAGTGTGCACGCCTGGGATCTGGCCCGGGCCACCGGCCAGGACTACCGGCCCGATCCCGACGCCGTGGAGCGGATGGAGCCCGGACTGGCCGAGCTGGCGCCCACGGCACGTGAGATGAAGGTGTTCGGCGTGCCGTTCCCCCTGGGCCCCGGGGCTACGCCTTTCGAACGGGTGCTGGCCGTGACGGGCCGCGATCCCGGCTGGCGGCCCGCCGGCCGGTGACGACCGGGGTGTCCTGCGCCGGATGCGGGGCCGCCGGATCGGTGTAGAGCCCGCCGAGGGTTTCGTACGCGCCGCCGACGACGGCCTCGGCCCTGCGCAGCACGTCGCGCGCGGCGGCCCGGGCGGCCCGCCGGGTGTGGGGCGGAGGCGGGTTCCGGCGCATGCGGCGGCAGTCGCACACCGCGTACACCCCACTGGCGAGGACCACGGCCGGGACGGCCAGGGCCAACAGCAGGTCATCCATGCCGGGGGTGCCTCCTCGGGAGTCGCTGCTCCTTGCATCGGCAGGCCGCACGGTGGGGCTGGAGATCATTCTTCGGCCAATGAATGGCCGAAGAATGATCTCCGTACCCGGCGAAACGTGAGCAATCCGGCGTTTCGACATTCGGCCTTCGGCCCTTCGGTCGTTCAGTCTCCCGTGGTCCCGCTCCGGTCCAGGCGTGTGCGCAGGGTCAGGGCGAACTCCTCGGCCCGCGCCAGCTGGACGCGCAGCTTCGCGACCTGCTCGGTCGCGGAGCGTTCGTAGGACCGGACGCGCTCCAGGAGTGCGTCGCGCTCCTGTGCCGCCGGTCCCTCCTCGGCGTCGAGGAGGTCCACCGCCTCCAGCAGGTCCCGCATCTCCTCCAGGGTGAAACCGAGCGGCTTCATCCGGCGGATGACCATCAGGCGGGCCACGTCCGCCTCGGTGTAGAGCCGGAACCCGCCCCGTGACCTGGCCGAGGGTGTGACGAGCCCGGTCTCCTCGTAGTGCCGGATGGTGCGCAGCGACAGTCCGGTGCGCGTGGCGACCTCGCCGATCTGCATGTGTGTGCCGCTCACGGTGCCCCCTGGGTCCTGCCGGCTCCCGCCGTGACCGGGTGGGGACGGCGCTTCGGCCCCACCCTAACGTCCATCTCTACCCTGACGTCAGGGTAGAGTTGTCCGCTGCCGGTGGGCCGGGGCCGACGACGTCTCCGGCCGGGACCGGAAGGGAACGGGCGGCGGAGCCGCTTCTCCGGCATCCGGTGCCCCGGAGTCTCTGAGTGCCGGTGTTCCGCAGTCCCGGAGCGCCGAACCCGCACCGGCGGAAGCCCAGGGCAGGCCCCTCGGCGGTTCCCGCGTCTGCCGCCACGGACGGACCGTTTCTCCGTGCAGGTCCCGTCCGTCCCGCAGTCCCCGCACGCCCCGGCCCGCCGGACGCGCCCGAATCCACGACAGGTCAGGCCCCCTTGAGCTTCTTCCCGCCGTCCTTCCCGGCCATCCGGCCGAAGGGCTTCCGGCCCGACTGGCTGTCCCCCGGGGTCCTGCGCACCGAGGTCCTCGCCGGGCTCGTCGTGGGCCTCGCACTGATCCCCGAGGCCATCTCCTTCTCGGTCATCGCGGGTGTCGATCCGGCGGTCGGCCTGTTCTCCGCGTTCACGATGGCCGTCGTCATCTCCGTCGTCGGCGGCAGGCCGGCGATGATCTCCGCCGCGACGGGCGCCGTCGCGCTCGTCATCGCCCCGCTCAACCGGGAACACGGCTTCGGCTACCTGGTGGCGGGCGTCCTCCTCGGCGGGGTCCTCCAGATCGTCCTCGGTGCGCTCGGCGTCGCGAAACTCATGCGGTTCGTGCCGCGCAGCGTGATGGTCGGCTTCGTCAACGCCCTGGCGATCCTGGTCTTCCTGGGCCAGGTCCCCGAACTGAGCGACGTCCCCTGGCCCGTGTACCCGCTGGTCGCGGGCGGACTGGCCCTCATGGTGTTCTTCCCCAGGATCACCAGGGCGGTGCCCGCCCCCCTCGTCTCCATCGTCATCCTGACGGCGATCACCGTCGCCGCGGGCATCGCCGTACCGACGGTCGGGGACAAGGGCGAGCTGCCCTCGACCCTGCCGGTCCCCGGTCTCCCGGACGTGCCCTTCACCCTGGACACGCTGACCACCGTCGCCCCCTACGCACTGGCCATGGCGCTGGTCGGGCTGATGGAATCGCTGATGACGGCCAAGCTCGTCGACGAGATCACGGACACCCGGTCCAGCAAGACCCGCGAGTCCATCGGCCAGGGCGTCGCCAACATCGTGACCGGCTTCTTCGGCGGCATGGGCGGGTGCGCCATGATCGGGCAGACCATGATCAACGTGAAGGTGTCCGGCGCCCGCACCCGGCTGTCGACCTTCCTCGCGGGCGTCTTCCTGATGGTGCTCTGCATCGCGTGCGGACCCCTCGTCTCCCGCATCCCGATGGCCGCCCTCGTCGCGGTCATGGTCATGGTCTGCTTCGCGACCTTCGACTGGCACTCCATCGCACCCCGGACCCTCAAGCGGATGCCCGCCGGTGAGATCGCGGTCATGGTGATCACGGTGGTCTGCGTCGTCGTCACCGAGAACCTCGCCGTCGGGGTCGTCGTCGGTTCGGTCACCGCGATGGTCATCTTCGCCCGGCGGGTCGCCCACCTCGCCGACGTCACCGCCGTCATGGACCCGGACGGCGGCCAGGTCGTCTACTCCGTCACCGGCGCGCTCTTCTTCGCCTCGTCCAACGACCTGGCCGGCCGGTTCGCGTACGCCACCGACCCCGACGAGGTCGTCATCGACCTGTCCGGCGCGCACATATGGGACGCCTCGGCCGTCGCGAGCCTGGACGCCGTCACGACGAAGTACGAGCAGCGCGGCAAGCGGGTGGAGCTCGTCGGCCTCGACGAGCGGAGCGCCCGGCTGCACGGGGCCCTGAGCGGCGAACTGGCCGGCGCCGGGTGAGCACGGCGCGGGACGTGCCCGCCGGCACGCCTCAGACGGTCTGCTGATGCTTCGGCGGCTGCTCGGGGGCCGCCAGCAGGGGTTCGGTGGCCGCCTCGCAGAACGCGGCCAGCCCGGTGGCGAGCGCCTCGCGCGCGGCGGGGGTCATGCGCTTCAGCGCCTGGTGCAGGCCCTGTTCGCGACGGCGCCGTACGTCACGCAGGTGTGCGGTGCCCGCGTCGGTGAGGTCCAGCAGCATCTCGCGGCGGTCGTCGGGGCGCGGGGTCCTGCGTACGAACCCCGCCGCCTGCAGCCGGTCGCACAGGCGGCTGACGGAGGGGGCGGCCGCGTCCAGGTGCCTGCCCAGCGTCCGGAGGTTGATGCCCGGCTCGCGCTCGATGATGTACATCACACGGATCTGCGCCGCGGAGACCGGTGAGGTCGTGAGGGTGTGGCGGCCGCGTTCCCAGGCCACCTCCAGGAGTTCGAGGACCTGCCTGACCTCGGGCACCTCGTCCGGGGCATACCGGTCGAGCTTCTGGGCTGGCTCCTCGCGCATGTGACACTCCCGTGTGGGGCATATGCCCGTTCCGGCTGGTCGATGTGAACAGTCGCGTGATGAAAATATGTCAACGAAAGCAGGTCCGGTACAGATGGACAGACCCAGCGGCGTCGAGCGTGTACTGCGCGAGGCCGCCCCGCACCAGATCTTCGACGCGCTCCGGGCCTCGATCCTGAGCCGTCACGGGGCCTCGCAGGTGGAACTGCTCGTCGCCGACTACGCGATGACACAGCTCCAGCCGGTCGGTGTCCTGCCCCACACCCGCAGGCCTGTGCCGGTCCACGGCAGTGACCCCGGCCGGGCCTTCGGCGCGCAGGAGCCGCACTCTGTGCGCGACCCCGGTGCGTCCACTGTAACCGTGCATGTACCGGTCAGTGTCCGCGGCGACCGGCAGGGCGTGCTGAGCGTCACACTGCCCGACGGCGGAACGGGCCCCGACGCGGCCGTGGTGGCGGACCTGCGGGCATGCGCCGACGCGCTGGCGCACGAGATCGTCGTCGCGGAACGGGACACCGACCTGTTCCTCCAGGCCCGGCGCGCCGAGCGGCTGACCCTCGCCGCCGAGATGCAGTGGCAGTTGCTGCCGGGCCGGTCGTGCGCCCGCCCCGAGTACAGCATCGGCGCGCAGCTGGAGCCCGCCTACGCCATCCACGGCGACAACTTCGACTGGTCCACGTCGGCCGACGAGCTCACCCTGACCGTGAACAACGGGATGGGTGAGGGGATCGACGCCGCGCTGCTCACCAATCTGGCGGTCAACGCCCTGCGCAACGCGCGCCGCGCGGGCCTCAGTCTGGCGGACCAGGCGTACCTGGCCGACCAGGCCCTCTACGGCCAGCACCACGGAAGCAGGTTCCTGGCCACGCTGCTGCTCCGCTTCCAGCTCCGTACCGGCGACGTGGAGATCATCGACGCGGGGTCGCCGCGCATCTGGCGCATGCGCGAGGGGACGGTCGAGCAGATCGAGCTGGACGCGCAGATGCCGCTCGGGATGTTCGAGGACACGGTCTACACACCGCAGCACTTCACCGTGGAGCCCGGTGACCGGCTGTTCTTCATCAGCGACGGCGTCTACGACGCCTTGTCGCCCGCGGGCGAGAAGTACAGCCTGCACGCGCTCGTCAGGGCGATGACCGAGACCCGGCTGCTGCTGGCGACCCAGGTGCCGAGGGCCTTGCTGGAGCGGGTGCTGGGCCACCGCGGCTCCGGGCCGACCGTGGACGACGCACTGGTGCTGTGCCTCGACTGGCACGGCCGTCCGGCCGCAGACTGAGGGGACTCGGGCTCCGGCCGCGTGCCCGTGCCGGACCGGGTGCCGGATTCGTGCGCACGCGGTGAAGGTTCCGGGCCTGGCCTGTGGACAACACGCCGGTCAGGCCCCCGGGAGGGGGACGGGAGCCGAGGGCGGGTTGCCATCGGACGCCCGTCTGGGCAATGGTTGCCGAAGGGAAAGTAATGTCCGTCCAGTTGGAAGGTGGTGCGGCTCGCTCCCGGCGAGCCCCCCCTCATGGCTCCTCCGAAGGAAACCGCCACGATCACTCATGAGCAGCCCACGAGCGGTGTGTGGGTCACCGCTCCCTACCCCGTGCTCGTCGCCGACCGGTGCGGAACCGTCGTCGAGGCGAACGCGGCCGCCGTGTCACTGATCGACGGCCTGGCGGCGGGGACGGGCCTGGCGGATACGGCACCCTCCTGGCTGGCGCGGGCGCACGCCGACTTCGCCGCGGCCGGGGCGGTTCCGGGACGGACGGACGGGGAGGGCATCGCCGCCCCCGCATCGGTCCGGGGCCACATCGGGGACCAGAGCTTCGAGGCCCACCCCTCGTGGGGTGCTCACGGGCACGTCGTGTGGTGGCTGGTCGACGACACCGACCAGCGACTTGCGGAGGCGGCGCTCACCACGGAGCGCGAGCGGGCCACCTTCCTCGCCGAGGCGTCCAACGTGCTGATGGCCTCACTGAACAGTGAGCGGTGCATGCTGGCCACCGCGCGCCTCGCCGCCCGGTACCTCGCCGACGCGGCGATCGTCGTCACACCCGCGTCCGGGCGCACCATGCCCATCGCGCACGCCGTCGCGGGCCAGGAGGCCACCCGGGTCCTGGTCGCGGACGACCCGTCGCTCGTACCCGGTCTGAGCGAGGCGCTCCAGGGCTTCCCGCCCGTCCCGTCGCGCTGGATCGACCCGGCCGCCCTGCCCGCGTGGATGCTGCCCGAAGGCTTTACGGGAACGATCGGGGCGGTCGCGGTCACCCCCCTTCCCGGCCACGGGGTGCCCGCGGGCGCCCTGATCCTGCTGCGCAGCAGCGGGCGGGCGGAGTTCAGCGAGAGCGAGGAACTCTTCGCCAGGCAGTTCGCCGCCCGCGCCGGTGCCGCGCTCTCCGCCGCCCGCCTCTACGCCGAGCAGAGCGACATCACCCGGACCCTGATGCGGGACCTCCTGCCGCCCCGCCTCCACCGGGTGAACGGCGTCGAGTTCGCCGGCGGCTACCAGCCGGCCGGCGCGCGCGAGCGGGTGGGCGGCGACTTCTACGACGTACACCCCGGCAGCACGGACGCCGACCCGTCCCTGGTGGTCCTGGGCGACGTCTGCGGCAAGGGGCTGGACGCCGCCGTGCTCACCGGCAAGATCCGCAACACGCTGCAGGCCCTGACACCGATGGCCGACGACCACGTGAAGATGCTGCGGCTCCTCAACGGAGCGCTGCTGAACTCGCACCACACGCGCTTCGCCACCCTGGTGCTCGCCTCCGTCGTACGGACGGAGAACCAGGTGCGGCTGCGGCTCACCTCGGCCGGCCACCCCGCCCCGCTCGTCGTGCGCAACGACGGCACGGTCGAGGAGGTCACCACGCACGGCACCCTCGTCGGAGCCCTGCCGCACATCGAGGCCGGCAGCGTGGAGGTCCAGCTGCAGCCGGGCGAGACCTGCCTGCTCTACACCGACGGGGTCACCGAGGCGCGAGGCGGCCCGATGGGCGACGAACTCTTCGGTGAGGAGCGCCTCGCACGGGCCCTGTCGGGTTGCGCGGGCATGCCGGGCGAAGCGGTGGTGGAGCGCATCCAGATGCTCGCGTCGCAGTGGCTGCGCGACGGCAGGCACGACGACATGGCCCTCGTGGCGATCACCGCGCCGCGGACCACGCACCTGAGTGCGGTGAACGGGCACACGCGGGGCAGGTACACCGCATGAACACGCCTGTCACCACCGGCACGGACGACTTCCGGGGACTGCGGGACCAGCTGTGGACCGCCGTCACCGGTCGCGACGAGTACGCCGCCGCGGGCATCGTCCTCGCCGCCCTGGACGACGGCCTGGACGCCGAATCCGCTCTGCTCGACGTGATCGCGCCCGTCCAGGAGAAGGTCGGCACCGAGTGGGCGGCGAACCGCCTCACCGTCGCGGCGGAGCACGCCGCGAGCGCGATAGCCGACCGGGTCATCGCGGCGCTCGCCCACCATCCGGCCACCCGTACGGTCCCGCACCTCGGCAGGATCACGGTGGCCTGCGTCGACAGGGAATGGCACGTGCTCCCGGCCAGGCTGCTCGCGGAGGTCCTCTCGCTGCGAGGCTGGCGGGTCGACTTCCTCGGTGCCCAGGTCCCCACCCCGCACCTGATCTCCCATCTGCACACCAGCGGCGCGGAGATCGTCGCGCTCTCGTCGTCCCTGCCCACCCGGCTGCCCACCGCGCACGCGGCGATCACCGCCTGCCAGGCGATCGGGGTTCCCGTCCTCGCCGGCGGAGCGGCCTTCGGGCCGGACGGGCGCTACGCGCGCCTGCTGGGCGCCAACGCCTGGGCCCCGGACGCGCGCACCGCCGCCCGGCGGCTCGCCGACGGCATCCCGGCCCCCGACCTGGCCGTCGGCCGCACGCAGGTGGACGACCTGCCGCACCTCGCCGACCAGGAGTACACCTACGTCGCCCGCAACCAGGGGCAGCTCGTACGCGAGGTCATGCTCCAGCTGGAGAACGCCTTCCCGGCGATGAGGTCCTACACGGACCGGCAGCGGGAACACACGGCGGAGGACATCGCCCACATCGTCGACCGCCTCGCCGTCGGTCTCTACACGGACGACGACGAGCTGCTCACGACCTTCCTGACCTGGACCGCGGGCATCCTCACCGCCCGCGGCGTCCCGGCCATGTCCCTGCGCCCCGCCCTGGACATCCTCGCGGCCGAACTCCAGGACTTCCCCCGTTGCGTACGGCTGCTCGACCACGCCCGTCTCCTGCTGGACGCCACCCTGGCTGCCGGTCACACCTCCGGAGTTCCCGCATGACCGCCCTGCCCCATCCGCTCCTCATGGTGACCGTCGAGACCGGACCCCGTACGGTGCGGCTGCGCATCGGCGGTGACCTGGACTACGACACCAGTGGCGAACTCGCCGCGCGGGCCCAGGAGTGCCTGGACACCCATGGTCCGGACGCGCTCCACCTGGACTGCGCGGAGCTGCGGCTGTGCGACTCGATGGGCGTGTCCACGCTGCTCCAGATCCACCGGATCACCAGCGCGCGTGGCGTGCGTCTCCGCCTGGAGGACCCGCCCGCGTTCCTCGAACGGATCCTGACCGTGACCGGCATCCGGGGCATCTTCGAGACCTCGGAGACGGACGCGCAGCCCGAACAGGCACACGCGGACGACGGGCTCCGTCCCGCTCCGCCCCGCACGCCCCCGGGGTGAACGGCCCCGGCCGGGGAGGGTCAGCGCGGAGCGGCGAGGGCCTCGTCGAGGCTGTCGTAGCGCTCCAGCAGATGGTCGACGCCCGCGGTGCCGAGCAGGCGCCGCAGGGCGGTTCCCGGGGCGGCGATGCGCAGCCGCGTCTGCTGGTGCACCTGGATCAGCAGGCTCAGGAACGAGGAGTCGGCGAAGGTGACGGCGGTGGCGTCCAGGACGACCACGTCGTGACTGGCCGCGGCCTCCCACATGGCGAGGAACAGCGGGTCGACGGTGTCGCTGTCGAGGTCTCCGCGCACCTGGACGACCCAGCAGCCGTCGCTCGCGAACTCGGCGGTCACGGGAGTCTGCGGCGGCACGGGTCCGGGACCGGGCGGGGGCGTACGGGACATGCCGCCGAGTGTGCCAGGAGTGCGAGGCCGTCTCGACGGGGCAGGGGCGGCGGGCGGCCGGAGGGCGTGGAACCGGCGCGGCGCCGGTCCGCCGTCCGTCAGGGGAGGGCGATCAGGGCGACGATGCTCTTGCCGCCGGGGTGGAAGGTGATGGACACCCGTTCCGCCAGCCGGCAGACCAGCGGCCAGCCGTAGCCGCCCACGTGGGCCGACCGCGGCGGGTGGGGGGACGTGACCGGCACGTCGGGGCTGGCGTCCGCCACGGCCAGCAGCAGGCCCTCGTCGGTCAGTTCGGCGGAGAAACCGGTGAGCCCGCCGCCGTGCCGGAAGGCGTTCGTCACCAGCTCCGAGGTCACCAGGAGCGCGTCGGCCATGACGACCTCCGCCAGGCGCCCGGCCGGTCCGAGGGCCCGGGACGCCAGGAGGTCCGTGACGGTGTCGCGGGCCGACGCCGCGTTCGAGGGCACGGGAGCCGTCCCGTGCCCGGCGGCCTCCGGCGCCCCAGCGCTGGCGACGGCGTCTGCCGGGCCGTTCCCCGGGTCCATGCCGTCCACTGGCTTTTCCTGTTCCCCGTTCATGCACTCTCCGCCTGCCCTGCGGGCCCCATGTCACACCGGTCGCCCGCGAAACGGCCGCGGAGGGCGCGGCCCGTCACCATGCGAACGCCGAGTCCACCGAGTCCGCGACCTGGAAGGCGCCCAGCGTGCCCGTGACCTCCAGCAGCCGGCGCACGGCTGCGGGCATCGGCCCCGCCAGGACCAGCGGTATGCCCGCCTCGCCGTGCTGCCGGCGGCCGTCCAGGAGGGTGTGCAGCCCCGCGGAGTCGGCGAACTCCACCCCGGAGAGGTCCACCACGGTGCGGTTCGTGCCGCCGTCGGCGGCGCGCGTCAGCGCGTCGGCCAGTTCCGTGGAACCCGCCCACCCGTCCAGACTGCCGCGGACCCGGATGAGTACGGCCCCGTCGGGTGCGGTCTCCACGACCACCCGCTTCTCGTCTCCCGTCATGGGCCTCATCCTCCTACATCGTCCGGAGTGCCCCCTCCCCTCCCGCCGGGAGCGGGCGCCGGCGGGTGTCCCGGCGGGGAGCGCCGCCGGAGCGGTGCATAGAATCCGCTGCCATGTCGAAGCCTGACGAGCTGCTCGTTGACATCGCCGCACTGGTGGAGTCCGGGCGCAGCAATCAGATGTCCCTCACCGTGGTCACCAACGGTGCCGTCATCACCGGCCGGCTGGCCCCCGAGGCGGTGTGGAGCCGCCGTGTCTCCGAGGTCCTGACGGACTCGGCCCACCTGGGCGAGTTCTCCGCGATCTTCGCCGAGCGCACGGGGAGGGACGGGCCGCCGACCCATCTGCACTTCCACGTCGCCCGCATCCTCCAGGGCGCGGTCGGCATCCCGGAGACCGGCGGCATGTACCGGGTCGCGATCGAGGACGTGGACGCCTGGACGGTGGGCGACTTCAGCTACCACTGACCCGACGCGCCCCGGGACCCTGCACCGGCCGCCGACGGGGCCGGCCCTCCGGGGAGGCGCGGGTCAGGGCCACACCAGGCAGTAGGCCTGGTGGCCCGCGTCGTGCAGGCGGTGGGAGAAGTCCTGCCACTCGTGGAGCAGTTGGTAGACGTTGAACGCGTCGCGCGGCCCGCCGCGGTCCGGGACGGTGGACCAGATGAAGGCGGCCGCGCCGACGGACTCCTCGCCGACGTCCCGCAGCGGGTCGACCACCGTCATGGGCAGCTTGACCACCGCGTAGTCGGGGTGGAGCACCACGAGTTCCAGCGGCGGGACCTTGTGCAGGGGTATGCCCTGTATGCCGGTGAGGACCATGGCCGCGACCGTCTCGGGCTTGATCTTGCTGAACATGCCGCCCATGCCCAGCTCGTCACCGCCCAGTTCCTCGGGGCGCATCGAGATGGGCACGCGTGCCGCCGTGGCCCCGTCCGGGGCACCGAAGTACTTGTAGGTCACCCCCACCCGTCCACTGCTCCTGATCCCCGGACCGTCGACGCCTCCGGCCGGTGCGTCCCGCAGGCGCTCGGCCTCGCGTTCGGCCTTGCGCCGGTGCCGCCCTCGCCGGGCAGGCTCGGGCCCCAGGTCGTCGGTCCCTTCGCCCACTCCGCCACCGCGATGCATATCTCATCCACCCGACTACTTCTTAGGAGACACAGCCCCGCCGCGCAACCCGATCATCGTCAGTGACCTCCCCCACGGGCGGGCCGTGAAACACCTGTCCGCAAGACCGTGCACGCCTCTGACACCATGGCACGTGTGAGCTTTCCCTATGACGCCCCAGTTTCGCAGACGCGAGGAGACTGACGCCCTTTCGTTGTACGAGCCTCATACGGGGAGGGCGTGCTCCCTGCTCACCGGCGGCCGGGAAAATCCGGCCGGGCCCCGAATCCCCCGAATCGCAGATCAGGACCAAAGTGGCGTATTCATACGAAGCCCCAGTTTCGCAGACGCTTTTCGACCGTGCGTCCCTCGTGACCCCCGGCGGCGTGAACTCTCCCGTGCGCGCCTTCCGGGCCGTGGGCGGTACGCCCCGGTTCATGGTGTCCGGCACGGGTCCGTACCTCACCGATGCCGACGGCCGTGAGTACGTCGACCTCGTGTGTTCGTGGGGGCCGATGATCCTCGGCCACGCGCACCCGGAGGTCGTCGCGGCCGTCCAGGACGCGGTGGCCCGGGGTACCTCGTTCGGTACGCCCGGTGAGGGCGAGGTCGCGCTCGCCGAGGAGATCGTGGCCCGCATCGAGCCGGTCGAGCAGGTGCGGCTGGTGTCGTCCGGCACCGAGGCGACGATGTCGGCGATCCGGCTGGCCCGCGGGTTCACGGGGCGCGCCAAGGTCGTGAAGTTCGCCGGGTGCTACCACGGGCACGTCGACGCGCTGCTGGCCGCTGCCGGCTCGGGGGTCGCCACACTCGGTCTGCCCGACACGCCCGGCGTGACCGGGGCGCAGGCCGGCGACACGATCGTGCTGCCGTACAACGACCTGGAGGCCGTGCGCGCCGCGTTCGCCGCGCGCCCGGGTGAGATCGCGTGCGTGATCACCGAGGCGTCGCCGGGCAACATGGGTGTCGTGCCGCCCCTGGACGGCTTCAACGCCGGGCTCAAGGAGATCTGCGCGGCCGAGGGCGCGCTGTACATCTCCGACGAGGTGATGACGGGCTTCCGCACCTCGAAGGCCGGCTGGTACGGCATCGACGGCGTGCGGCCCGACCTGATGACGTTCGGCAAGGTCATGGGCGGTGGCTTCCCGGCCGCGGCCTTCGGCGGCCGCGCCGACGTGATGGCGCACCTGGCACCCGCCGGTCCCGTCTACCAGGCGGGCACGCTCTCCGGGAACCCGGTCGCCACGGCGGCGGGTCTCGCCCAGCTCCGGCTGCTCGACGACGCCGCGTACGCGAAGGTCGACGCGGTCTCCGCCCAGCTGCGCTCCCTGGTCGGCGAGGCGTTCACCAAGGAGGGCGTCGCGCACACGGTGTCCGCGGCGAGCAACATGTTCTCGGTGTTCTTCACCGACGAGCCGGTCCGCGACTACGAGGGGGCGAAGAAGCAGGAGGCCTTCCGCTTCACCGCCTTCTTCCACTCGATGCTGGAGCAGGGCGTCTACCTGCCGCCCTCGGCCTTCGAGTCCTGGTTCGTCTCGACCGCCCACGACGAGCGCGCCCTGGAGCGGGTCGCCGCCGCCCTGCCGGCCGCCGCCCGCGCCGCATCGGAGGCCACGGCATGAGCGAGTACCCGGACAAGGACATCACCGTCGTCCACCTGATGCGCCACGGTGAGGTGCACAACCCGGACGGCGTGCTCTACGGCCGCCGCGCCGGCTACAGCCTGTCCGACCTGGGCCGCCGGATGGCCGACCGGGTCGCAGAGCACCTGGAGAAGCGCGACATCACGTACGTCGTGGCCTCCCCGCTGGAGCGCGCCCAGGAGACGGCCACGCCGGTCGCCGCGTCGCACGGCGTGGACCTCGCCACGGACGGGCGCCTCATCGAGGCGGCCAACGTCTTCGAGGGCAAGACCTTCGGGGTCGGTGACGGCGCGCTGCGCAAGCCCGCCAACTGGAAGCACCTCACCAACCCCTTCAAGCCCTCCTGGGGCGAGCCGTACGTCGAGCAGGTCGTACGGATGATGGGCGCCCTCGACGCCGCGCGTGACGCCGCGCGCGGGCACGAGGCGGTCTGCGTCAGCCACCAGCTGCCGATCTGGATCGTGCGGAGCTTCGTGGAGGGCCGCAGGCTGTGGCACGACCCGCGCAAGCGCGAGTGCACGCTGGCCTCGCTGACGAGCTTCACCTATCAGGGCGACAAGATCGTGTCGGTCGGTTACACCGAGCCGGCGCGGGACCTGGTCCCGGCGCATCTGCTCGCGGGTGCGAAGCCGGTCAAGGGGAAGTCCAAGGCGTTCGGGGCGTAGCGCTCCGCCGGCCGCGCACCGGAAGCGGTGCGCGGCCCCGATCGGGCGATCGTGTGCAGCATCTGTAAGGGTCTGTTCACGTAATAACTTTTGTGATTATCAGCGGAACCGTCGTGTTGGTTTCCTCATCTAAGCCATCGCCAGTTTGTATGGCCTTGAGGTAATACGACCGCAGATGGGGACGCTATGCGTGAAATCAACCGAAGGGGCCTGCTCGGGGCAGGACTCGGAGCCGCAGCCGCACTCTCGATGGCCGGTTGCGGTTCCCTCGGGTCGTCGGACACCGGCCGGCCGGAACCCGCGAAGAGCGGCAAAGGCGGCAAGGGGGCCCACGGCAACGCCGGAGGAGCTCCCGAGAAGAACATCAGGCTCATCGGCGACGGATCCACGGCGGACACCGGAAAGCAGCCGAAGCAGCCCGCCGCCCCGGTGCGCCTCGAACCGGGACAGACGCCCCCGCAGTTCGTGATCTTCTCCTGGGACGGCGCCGGTGAGGTCGGCAACGGGCTCTTCCCGCGTTTTCTCGAACTCGCCGAGGAACACGACGCGGCGATGACCTTCTTCCTCTCCGGGCTCTATCTGCTGCCCGAGTCGAAGAAAAGCCTCTACCGGCCCCCGAACAACCCCAGGGGCGCCTCCGACATCGGCTATCTCACCGACGACCACGTCAAGCAGACACTGACGTACGTCCGCCAGGCGTGGCTCGAAGGACACGAGATCGGCACCCACTTCAACGGGCATTTCTGCGGGGGCTCCGGATCCGTCGGCAACTGGACCGCCGGGCAATGGCGTAGTGAGATCGACCAGGCCGTCTCCTTCGTCACCGAATGGCGTACGAACACCGGCTGGACGGACCTCGATCCGCTGCCTTTCGACTACCGCAAGGAACTCGTCGGCGGTCGCACCCCGTGCCTCCTCGGCCAGGACAACCTGCTCCCCACCGCGAAACAGCTGGGCTGGCGCTACGACGCGAGTTCACCCGGCGGAACCCAGATGTGGCCGGAGAAGCGCCAGGGCGTCTGGGACCTCCCGCTGCAGGGGATTCCCTTCCCCGGTCACACCTTCGAAGTCCTGTCCATGGACTACAACATCCTCGCCAACCAGTCGGTGAATTCGACCAACGGCATGCCCTCGCGTTATCCGGGATGGCGCAAGCAGGCCGCCGAGGCCTACATCGCCGGGTTCGACCGCGCCTACGAGACGAATCGCGCGCCCTTCTACATCGGCAATCACTTCGAGGAGTGGAACGGCGGCATCTATATGGACGCCGTCGAAGAAGCGCTCAAGCACATCGCGGGCAAGCCGGATGTGCGCCTCGTCTCCTTCCGGCAGTTCGTCGACTGGCTCGACGTGCAGGACCCGGCGGTGCTCGACAAGCTGCGTACGCTCCAGGTCGGCAAGGCGCCCGACGGCGGCTGGAACGCCTTCTTTAAACAAGCCTGACAAGGGGCTTTACGGGCACCGAGGGGGGCGCGCAAGATCCCCGGAACTGCCATGCGAAACTTTTCACATGAGCTCTGGCCGCGCATCCCGACGCCGCTTCACCCTGCTCGCCGCCCTCGCTGCGGCAGGCGCGCTGACCCTGTCCGCGTGCAGTGATGACGGCACCAGGGCGGGCGGCGGCGGCAACACGAACTTCGTGACCGGCAGTGGCGGGATCTCGACCGTCGCCGAGGCGGACCGCACCGACGCGCCGAAGCTCGACGGCACGACCCTGGGGGGCAAGCCCCTCGATATCGCCGACTACAAGGGCAAGGTCGTCGTCCTCAACTTCTGGGGCTCCTGGTGCGGCCCCTGCCGCGCCGAGGCCAAGCACTTCGAGAAGGTGTCGGAGGAGACCGCGGCCCAGGGCGTGCAGTTCGTGGGCGTCAACACCCGCGACCCGCAGAAGTCCCTCGCGGTGAGCTTCGAGGAGGACTTCGGGGTCACCTACCCGAGCCTCTACGACCCGGCCGGGAAGCTCCTCCTGCGCTTCCCGAAGGGCACCCTGAACCCGCAGGCCATCCCGTCGACCGTGGTCGTCGACCGGGAAGGCAGGATCGCCGCCCGTTCGCTCGCCGCGCTCGACGCCGCGAAGCTGCGCGAGATGATCGACCCGCTGGTCGCAGAGAAGTGATCCCGGCGATCGGGCTGGCCGCGGCAACCGGCGGGAACGAGACCGTCCTCAGCGGCGCCCTGATAGTGGCGCTGCCGCTCGCGCTGCTCGGCGGACTCGTCTCCTTCTTCTCGCCGTGCGTCCTTCCCCTGGTCCCCGGCTACCTCAGCTACGTCACCGGGGTCAGCGGCGCCGACCTGGCGGAGAGCCGGCGCGGCCGGACCGTCGCCGGGGCCTCGCTCTTCGTCCTCGGCTTCACCGCCGTGTTCGTCTCCGGCGGCGCGCTCTTCGGCTTCTTCGGCCAGACGCTCCAGGGCTACAGCGGGACGCTCACCAAGGTCCTCGGCGGCCTGATGATCCTCATGGGGATCTTCTTCATGGGCCTCATGCCGTGGATGACGCAGCGCGAGTTCCGCATCCACAAGCGGCCGGTGACCGGGCTGGCGGGCGCACCGCTGCTCGGCGCCCTCTTCGGGATCGGCTGGACGCCCTGTCTGGGCCCGACACTCGCCTCCGTCAACTCGCTCGCGTTCACGCAGGCGACGGCCGGCCGGGGGGCGGTCCTGTCCGTGGCGTACTGCCTCGGGCTCGGCGTCCCCTTCGTCCTGGCGGCGGTCGCCTTCCGCCGGGCGCTCGGCGCGTTCGGCTGGGTCAAGCGCCACTACGCATGGGTCATGCGCATCGGCGGCGGCATGATGATCGTGACCGGGGTACTCCTGCTGACGGGTGCGTGGGACGTGCTCATCCAGGAGATGCAGGTCTGGTCCAACGGCTTCACTGTGGGGATCTGAGTCCATGAGCAACACGCACACCACGGACGAGCGCGACCTCGGCGACGCGGGGGCACAGCTGTCCACCGCCCCGCGCGAGGAATCCGCCGCCTCCGTACCCGCGATGGGCGTCATCGGCTGGGCCCGGTGGTTCTGGCGGCAGCTCACCTCCATGCGGGTCGCGCTGATCCTGCTGTTCCTGCTGTCGCTCGGCGCCGTACCAGGGTCGCTGATCCCGCAGAACAGCGTGGACGAACTGAAGGTGCAGACCTTCAAGGAGGCCCACTCCACGGTCAGCCCGCTCTACGAGAAGCTGCAGTTCTTCGACGTCTACAGCTCCGTGTGGTTCTCCGCGATCTACATCCTGCTGTTCGTCTCGCTGATCGGCTGCATCGTCCCGCGCACCGGCCAGTTCGTCGGCCAGCTGCGCGGACGGCCGCCGGGCGCCCCCAGGACGCTGACCCGGCTGCCCGCGTACACCACCTGGCGCACCGAGGCCGCCCCGGAGCAGGTCCGCGAGGCGGCCCTCGGGATCCTGCGCAAGCGGCGCTTCCGCTCGCACACCGTCGGGGAGGCGGTCGCGGCGGAGAAGGGCTACCTGCGCGAGACGGGCAACCTGCTCTTCCACATCGCGCTGATCGTCATGCTGGTCGCGTTCGCCGGAGGACAGCTTTTCAAGTCCGAGGGCGGCAAGCTGGTGGTCGAGGGCGACGGCTTCGCCAACACGATCACCCAGTACGACGACTTCAAGTCGGGGTCGCTCTTCGACAACGACGACCTCACCCCCTTCAGCTTCGACCTGGACGAGTTCGTCGGCACGTACGAGCGCAGCGGCCCGCAGCGCGGCACGCCCCGGACGTACGAGGCGCGCGTGACCTACTCCGAGGGCGCCGACGGTGCCCCGAAGAAGAAGGTCATCGAGGTCAACAAGCCGCTCGTCGTCGACGGCACGAAGGTCTACCTCAACGCGCACGGCTACGCCCCGGTCATCTCCGTCAAGGACGGCAGGGGCAAGGAGGTGTACCGCAACGCGGTGCCCCTGCTGCCCATCGACAACAACGTCACCTCGACCGGCGCGATCAAGGTGATGGACGGCTACAAGGACAAGAGCGGCAAGAAGACCCAGCTGGGGTTCCAGGCGTTCTTCGTCCCGACGTTCGCCGGTGACGGCAAGGGCACGATGTTCTCGCAGTACCCCGGCGCCGACTACCCGGTCCTCGCGCTCAACGGCTACTACGGGAGCCTCGGCGTCGACTCCGGGCTGCCCCAGAACGTCTACCAGCTCGACACGTCCCAGATGAAGGAATTCAAGGACAGCAACGGGGACAAGCTCAAGAAGCGCCTGCGCCCCGGCGAGACCATGGCGCTCCCCGGCGGCGCGGGCTCGATCACCTTCGAGAGCGTCGAGGAGTGGGCGAGCTTCCAGATCTCGCGCCAGCCCGCCAGCGGCTGGGCCCTGACCGGTGCCGTCGCGGCCATCCTGGGCCTCGCCGGTTCGCTGTTCATCCAGCGGCGCCGCGTGTGGGTGCGGGCCGTGCGCGGGGCGGACGGCGTCACCGTCGTCGAGATGGCCGGGCTCGGCCGCAGCGAGTCCGCGAAGCTGCCCGAGGAACTGGCCGGCCTGGCGGCCGCGCTGCACGACAGGGCGCCGAGCGCGCCCGACCCCGATCCCGAACCCGAGCCCGGACGACCTTCCGGACAACCTGCCGAAGAACCTGCCGAAGGGGCTGAGAAGTGAGTCTCGCCGCCGCAACCAACGAGAATCTGGCACACACCAGCAATGTGCTGATCTATTCGTCGATGGCCGTCTACACCCTGGCCTTCTTCGCGCACATCGCGGAGTGGGTGTTCGGCAGCCGCAGCAAGGTGGGCCGTACCGCCGCCGCGCTGAGCGGTCAGGGGGGCGCCGGGTCCGCCGCGAAGGCCCGGATCGGTCAGCAGGCCGGCGGTACGGCGGTGCTGGAGCGCCCGAAGGTCGTGACCCGCTCGGCCGCCGGGTCCCGTGACGTGCCGGACGGCCCCGGCGCCGCGGGCGGCACCTTCAAGGGGGACCTGTGGGGGCGGATCGCGGTCTCCCTGACCGTCGTCGCCTTCGCCGTGCAGGCCGGCGGGGTCGTGGCGCGCGCCATGTCGGTACGGCGCGCCCCCTGGGGCAACATGTACGAGTTCTCCATCACCTTCTCCACGGTGGCGGTCGGCGCGTACCTCATCCTGCTGGCGCTGCGGAAGAACGTCCGCTGGATCGGCCTGCTGCTGGTGACGACGGTCCTGCTGGACCTCGGCATCGCGACCACCACGCTCTACACCGACAGCGACCAGCTCGTGCCGGCGCTGCACTCCTACTGGCTGTGGATCCACGTCTCCACCGCCATCATCTGCGGCGCCGTGTTCTACCTCGGGGCCGTCGGCACGCTGCTCTACCTGTTCCGCGACAGCTACGAGAACAAGATCGCGAACGGCGGTACGCCCGGACGGTTCGCCTCCTCCGTCCTGGAGCGGCTCCCCGCGGCGAAGTCCCTGGACACCTTCTCGTACCGCATCAACGCGGCCGTCTTCCCGCTGTGGACCTTCACGATCATCGCGGGCGCGATCTGGGCGGGCGACGCGTGGGGCCGGTACTGGGGCTGGGACCCCAAGGAGGTCTGGTCCTTCATCACCTGGGTCGCGTACGCCTGTTACCTGCACGCCCGCGCGACGGCCGGCTGGAAGGGGCGCAAGGCGGCCTACCTGGCGCTCATCGCGTTCGGCTGCTGGCTGTTCAACTACTACGGCGTGAACATCTTCGTGACCGGCAAGCACTCCTACGCGGGAGTCTGACGGCACCCCCCAGCACACACGACGAGGGCGCGACCGCTTCACGGCGGTCGCGCCCTCGTGGCGTACGGGGTCTCAGCCGAGCGGGGTGTCCAGGACCGCCTTGCGGTGGCTGAACGTCTCCAGGGAGTACCGGCCGTGGTAGTTGCCCATGCCGCTCTCGCCGACCCCGCCGAACGGCAGGTCCGACACGGTCAGATGGGCCAGCGGCAGGCCCATGCCCACCCCGCCGGACGAGGTCTCGGTCAGCAGCCGCGCCCGCACCGAGGGGTCCTGGGTGAACGCGTACAGCGCCAGTGGCTTGTCACGGTCGTTGATGAAGGCGATGGCCTCGTCGAGCCCGCCCACGGTGACGATCGGGAGGACCGGGCCGAAGATCTCCTCCCGCATCACGGGGGAGTCCGGGGCGACGTCGGCGAGCACGGTCGGCGCGATGTACTTCGCGTCCCGGTCGTGGGCCCCGCCCGTCACCGTGCGGCCGGAGTCCAGGAGGCCGACCAGGCGGTCGAAGTGCCGCTCGTTCACGATCCGGCCGTACTCGGGGCTGACCGAGGCGTCGGCGCCGAACAGCCCCTCGACCGCCGCCGCCAGGGCGTCCGCCAGGGCGCCGGCCGTCTCCGGGTCGGCCAGGACGTAGTCGGGGGCGACGCACGTCTGGCCGGCGTTGAGGAACTTCCCGGAGGCCAGCCGCGCGGCCACCGTCTTCAGGTCGGTGTCGCGGTCGACGAACGCCGGTGACTTGCCGCCCAGTTCGAGCGTCACGGGGGTGAGGTGCTTCGCGGCGGCGGCCATCACGATCCGGCCGACGGTGCCGTTGCCGGTGTAGAAGATGTGGTCGAAGCGCTCCGCGAGCAGTGCGGTGGTCTCCGGTACGCCGCCCTCGACGACGGCGACGGTGTCGGCGTCCAGGTACTCCGGCAGCAGCCGTGCCAGGGCGGCGGAGGTGGCGGGCGCCAGCTCGCTGGGCTTGGCGAGCACCGCGTTGCCCGCGGCGAGCGCACCGGCGACGGGCGCGAGCAGCAGCTGCACCGGGTAGTTCCACGGCGCGATGACGAGGACGACCCCCAGCGGGTCCTGCACCGTGTGGGCGGTGGCCCCCGCCAGGACCGCCGGCACGGGGGCGGGCCGGGGCTCCAGCCAGCCCTCCAGGCGCTCCAGGGTGTGGTCGATCTCCCGGACGGTGAAGTCGATCTCGGTCCGGTAGGCCTCCTTGCGGCTCTTGCCGAGGTCGGCCCTCAGCGCGTCGGCCAGTTCGTCCCCGCGCTCGGTCAGCAGCGCGCGCAGCCGCTTCAGCCGGGCGGTGCGCCGGGCGAGGTCCCTGGTGCCACCGGTGCGGAAGGCCGTGCGGAGCCGGGCGACCACGTCGGCGGGAGTCTCCACGGCGGTCCCGGCGCTCACAGCGCCGCCACGATCTCGCGGGCCAGCTGCTCGGACGAGGCCGGGTTCTGGCCGGTGTGCAGGTTGCGGTCGTGGACGGTGTGCACCGCCCACGGGTCGGCCGCGGCGTAGTCGGCGCCGAGCTCGACGAGCCGGTTCTCCAGCAGCCAGGGCGCCTTCGCGGCGAAGCCCGCCTGGGTCTCCTCGGCGTTGCTGAAGCCGGTCATGCGGTAGCCGGCGAACGGCCAGTCGCCGTTCTCCCGCCGGGCGGGCAGCAGCGCGGCGGGGGCGTGGCACAGCACGGCCACCTGGCTGCCCGCGTCCAGCGCCGCGGTGAGCAGCCGCCCGGACACCTCGCTGACGGCCAGGTCCTCCATGGGGCCGTGGCCGCCGGGGTAGAACACGATGTCGTACGACGTGGGGACGACGTCCTCGAGCCGGGCCGGGATGCGCAGCGTCTCGTCGATCGAGGCGAGGTAGGAGGCAATGGCGTCGGCCTGCTCCTGGCCGCCGTTGGCCTCGGCGGCGAGGCTGGCCGTGTCCACGGTGGGGGCGACTCCGCCTGGGGTGGCCACGGTGATGTCGAAGCCGGCCTGGGTGAAGACGCGGTGCGGGGCGGCGAGTTCCTCGGCCCAGAACCCGGTGGGGTGGGCGCTGCCGTCGTTGAGTGTCCAGTGGTCGGCACCGGTGAGGACGAAGAGTACGGAGGGCATGGGGGGTGCTCCCTACGAGACGCGAGACGCAGACGTACGACGATGAAGAGCTTGATATGATCAAGCAATAGGGATCATGTAACGGCTAAAAGTTGAGCATGTCAAATGAATGCGGGGCGTGGCGCACCGGACCGGCCGGTGCCCGGACCGCGTACCCGATCGAAGGATGACCGACCATGACGACGGAACCGGCACCCCGCGCCGTCCCTGATCCGGACGAGCTGCTGGAGCCCCTCGCGGTCGTCGTCCGGGGCCACCACGACGATCTCACCGTGGTCGCCGGACGGCATGGCCTCAGCTCCTCGCAGGCACGGGCGCTGATCGCCCTCAATGACCCCATGCCCATGAGTGCGCTGGCCAATCACCTGGTGTGCGACGCGTCCAACGCCACCGGCCTGATCGGCCGGATGGAGGCCCGCGGTCTCGTGACGCGCACCCCGGCGCCCGGCGACCGCCGCTCCAAGGTGGCCGCCCGCACCGCGGAGGGCACCGAGCTGGCGCACCGGATCCGCGCCGAGATGCGGGTGGTGCGCGGCGCCCTGGAGGCGCTCACGCCAGAGGAGCGCACGGCTCTGCTGCCCCTGCTGAACCGGCTGGGGCGGCTGCTGTCGTCATGACGCCGTGAGCCCCTGGTGCCATGCGTGAAGGCGGGCGCTCACGCGCCGGCGGGGGGAGCCGGGTCCTCGGGGGTCCTGCCGTCCTCCCGGCGCTTGATCTCCTCCTCGCGGCGGCGGAGGTCCGCCTCCCAGTCCTTGAGGAGCGCCTCGTCCTTCGTGTTCTCGTCCTTCAGCGACCTGAGGAAGTCCGGGTTGTCGTCGGGCGCGACCCACGTGGTGCGGTGGGAGCGATGCCACTCGGAGGGCGTGCGTCCCCCGGCGGGCGGCGTGCGCAGTCTGCCCGCGGCGAGCCAGACGATCGGGCCGACGATCCAGAACAGCAGGATGATGAAGATCCAGGCCACCTTCGGCAGGTGCTTCGCCTCGTCCTCCGGGGTGTTCAGGCAGTCGATGAACGCGTAGATCGTCAGCGCCAGCGGCAGCAGGTACATCAAGGCCCTGAGCATCGTGGAAAGTCCCCCGAGATGAGATGGGGAGGCGCTGTCCCGCCCCCGGTGACGGGCCCAGGGTAGCGGGTGGCCGATACTGGACGGCATGGCTTACGACGATCTTCGCTCCCTGCTCCGGGCTCTGGAGCGCGAGGGCGATCTCAAGCGCATCAAGGCCGAGGTCGACCCGTATCTGGAGGTCGGCGAGATCGTCGACCGGGTGAACAAGGCGGGCGGGCCCGCCCTGCTCTTCGAGAACGTCAAGGGGTCGTCCATGCCCCTCGCCATGAACGTCTTCGGGACCGACCGGCGCCTGCTCAAGGCGCTGGGGCTGAAGTCCTACACCGAGATCAGCGACAAGATCGGCGGCCTCCTCAAGCCTGAGCTGCCGCAGGGGTTCGTCGGCATCCGCGAGGCGTTCGGCAAGCTCGGCACGGTGACGCACCTGCCCCCGAAGAAGGTGAAGTCCGAGAGTGCCCCCGTCCAGGAGGTCGTCCTGACCGGCGACGACGTGGACCTCGACCGGCTGCCCGCGCTCTTCACCTGGCCCGAGGACGGCGGCTCCTTCTTCAACCTGGGGCTCACGCACACCAAGGACCCCGAGACGGGCATCCGCAACCTGGGGCTCTACCGGCTGCAGCGCCACGACAAGCGCACCATCGGCATGCACTGGCAGATCCACAAGGACAGCCGCAACCACTACCAGGTCGCCGCGCGGCGCGGTGAGAAGCTGCCCGTCGCCATCGCCTTCGGTGCGCCGCCCGCCGTCACCTACGCGTCGACGGCGCCGCTGCCCGGGGACATCGACGAGTACCTCTTCGCCGGCTTCGTCCAGGGCAAGCGGATCGAGATGGTCGACTGCAAGACCGTCCCGCTCCAGGTCCCCGCGCAGGCGGAGGTCGTGATCGAGGGCTGGCTGGAGCCGGGCGAGATGCTGCCGGAGGGCCCGTTCGGCGACCACACCGGTTTCTACACCCCGCAGGAACCCTTCCCCGCGCTGACGATCGACTGCGTGACGATGCGGAAGCGGCCGCTGCTGCAGTCGATCGTCGTCGGCAGGCCGCCCACCGAGGACGGGCCGCTGGGGAGGGCCACCGAGAGGTTCTTCCTGCCCCTGCTCAAGATCATCGTTCCGGACATCGTGGACTACCACCTGCCCGAGGCGGGCGGCTTCCACAACTGCGCCATCGTCTCGATCGACAAGAAGTACCCCAAGCACGCCCAGAAGGTCATGAGCGCCATCTGGGGAGCGCACATGATGTCGCTGACCAAGCTGATCGTGGTCGTGGACTCCGACTGCGACGTCCACGACCTGCACGAGGTCGCCTGGCGGGCGCTCGGCAACACCGACTACGCGCGGGACCTGACGGTCACCGAGGGTCCGGTCGACCATCTCGACCACGCCTCCTACCAGCAGTTCTGGGGTGGCAAGGCGGGCATCGACGCGACGCGCAAACTGCCCGAGGAGGGGTACACGCGGGACGGGGGCTGGCCGGAGATGGTCGAGTCCGACCCGGAGACGGCGGCGAAGGTCGACCGCCGCTGGAAGGAGTACGGCCTGTGAGCGCCTCAGCCTCGGCCTCGGCCGGCGCCGTACCGCAGCCGCGGAGCAAGCCCCGCGCGTTCCTGCGGCTGGTGATGATCGAGCACTCGGTCTTCGCGCTGCCCTTCGCGTACATCGCCGCGCTGACCGCGATGTTCCAGTTGGACGAGAGCATCCACTGGGGCACGCTGCTGCTCGTGACCGTCGCCATGGTCGGGCTGCGGACCTTCGCGATGGCGGCCAACCGGATCATCGACCGGGAGATCGACGCCCGTAACCCGCGCACCGCGGGCCGGGAGCTGGTCACCGGGGCGGTGTCGGTCAGGTCGGCGTGGACCGGGGCGCTCGTGGCGCTCGTCGTCTTCCTCGGCGCCGCCGCCCTGCTGAACCCGCTCTGCCTGGTGCTGGCGCCGGTCGCGGTCGTGCCGATGGTCGTCTACCCGTACGGCAAGCGGTTCACGAACTTCCCGCACGCGATCCTCGGCCTCGCGCAGGCGATCGGCCCGATCGGCGCCTGGCTGGCGGTGACCGGGAGCTGGTCGTGGGACGCGGTGATCCTGGGGCTGGCCGTCGGGATCTGGATCGGCGGCTTCGACCTGATCTTCGCCTGCCAGGACGTGCAGGCCGACCGGGCCCACGGGGTGCTCTCCTTCCCCGCCCGTTTCGGTATCCCGGCGGCCCTGTGGGGTGCGCGCGTCTGCCACGTGGTCACGACCGGTCTGCTGGTGTGGTTCGGACTGGCGACCGACGCGGAGATCTTCTACTGGATCGGCATGCTGGTCGTGGCCGTGGCCTTCGTGTACGAGCACCGGGTCGTGCGGCCGCACGACCTGTCGAGGCTCAACCGGGCCTTCTTCTCGGTCAACGGCTTCATCGGGATCGCGCTGTTCGCCTGCGCGCTGCTCGACCTGCTGGCGCGCGGCCTCACACCGTGACACGTCCGGGGTCCCGCGGCCGGCGAGGGCGACGGAGGAGGAACGCCGCCGCCACCCCGCCGATCAGCCCGAAGAGGTGGCCCTGCCAGCTGATGCCGGAGTCGGTCGGCAGCACGCCCCAGAGCAGCGAGCCGTAGACCGCGGCGACGACCACGCCGACCACGATGTCCAGCGGGCGGCGGTCGACGAAGCCGCGGACCAGCAGGTAGCCGAGCAGGCCGAAGACCACGCCGGACGCCCCGAGGGTGACGGTGTCCGGCGGCGCCGTCAGCCACACGCCGAGACCGCTGGTCACGACCACGACCAGGACCACCGCGGCGAACCTGCGTATGCCGCCGAGCGCGGCGATGAAACCGAGGACCAGCAGCGGGACGCTGTTGGACGCCACGTGTTCCCAGCTGCCGTGCAGGAAGGCGGCCGGCACGACGTCGGCCAGCTCGGCGGGCTCGCGGGGGCTGACGCCGTAGGTGTCGAGGGAGTTGCCCGTCGCGACGTCGATGCCCTCCAGCACCCACAGCAGCGCGACCCAGGCCAGCATGACCGCGCCGGCCGTGACGGCCCGTGCGGTGGCGCTCGTGCGCGTGTCCGTCATGGGCACCCCCTGTCCATGGCTGTTGCTCCTGTCGCTGCAACGTACGAGGACCCCGGCCCGGTTCCTGACGGGCGGCCGGGGTGCGGCCCGCGCCGACCTGACCCGGACGGGAGGCCCGGTGCCGGATAGGCTCGGCGGTGTGACAGCCGGGACTTCAGTGACTCAACAGCAGCGCAGGCCTTGGATTGTCGGGGTGTCGGGAGCGTCGGGCACGCCCTTCGCGGCCTCCGTCCTGCGCGGGCTGCTGGACGCGGGTGAGAGCGTCGACCTGGTGGTCAGCCGGTCCTCCCGGCTGACGCTGCTGGACGAGACGGGGATCGCCTTCCGCGACGCGCACTGGCAGGACGACCTGCGGACGTGGCTGGCACGCGGGGCGGACGGGAAGCCCGACAGCTTCCGGCCCGACGTCGGGGCCGTGCGCCACTGGGCGGCCGGTGATCTGGCGGCCGGGCCCTCGTCCGGGTCGTACCCGGCGAAGGGGATGCTCATCGTCCCGGCGTCGACCGCCTGTGTGGCGGGGGTGGCGCTGGGGCTCTCGAAGGACCTGCTGCAGCGGGCCGCGAGCGTGACGCTCAAGGAGCGGCGGAAGCTGGTCGTGGCGGTGCGCGAGACCCCGCTGAGCGGTTCGACGCTGAAGCAGATGGTCGCGCTGGACAAGGCGGGCGCCGTGGTGCTGCCCGCCTCTCCGGGTTTCTACGCGGGGGCGACGCACATCCAGGACCTGGTGGACTTCGTCGCCGGGCGGGTGCTGGACGCGGCGGGAGTGCCGCACCAGCTCTACCGCCGGTGGGAGGGGGAGCTCGGTGGTGGCTCCCGGGGCTGATCCGGTGGGGTCAGCGCTTCTTCCCCCCGGCCCGCCGGGTGCGGGTGCGGTCGACGCGCTGGGCGGCGGCGGGCTGGTGGGCACGCGAGCGGTTGGCCAGGTCCTGCAGCTCGCGCATCCGGGCGTAGGCCATCTCGATCGTGTACACGGTGAAGATCACTCCTGAAGATTCGTAAGCGTTTATCGGGCTACGGAAGAGATTTGCAGGCCGTAAGCCCTGTTGTGCCTTAGATTCTACACGTAAGCTCGCGGTACTGCTGAACAATGGAAGGTTTCAGTCATATGGACGCGGTGGACAGGCAGCTCATCCAGGCCCTCAGAGAGAACGGCAGGGCCTCGTACGCCGAGCTGGGGCGGCTCGTCGGGCTCTCCGGGCCCAGCGTCACCGACCGCATCAACCGGCTGGAAACCGCCGGTGTCATCACCGGCTACCGCGCGACCGTCGACTCCGCGTCGCTCGGCCTGGGCGTCACCGCGCTGATCGGGATCTCGCTCTCCGACGCCGCCGACCACGAGGACGTCGCGCACCGGCTGAAGGACCTCGCGGAGATCGAGGACTGCTGGTTCATCGCGGGCGACGACTCCTTCATGCTCAAGGTGCGCGTGGGCGACGTGGACGGACTGGAGAGGACGATCCGCAGGCTGAGCGGCACGAAGGGGGTCTCCAGGACCCGTACGACCGTCGTGCTCTCCACCAAGTGGGAGAACCGGGTCGGTGAGCTCCCCCACGAGGACTGACCCGGGGGCGGGGGTGCTTCCGCCCGAAACGCGGGGGAGTACGGTTGGCTGCCGGATCGGTAACGCACCGACATTTCGGTGACGCAGAGACATACGGAGGCGCCCAGGTGGACGCGGGACTCAAGCGCGAGCTGGAGGAGAAGGTCCGGGCCGGCGAGCGGCTGACCCGCGAGGACGGGATCGCGCTCTACGAGTCCGACGACCTCGCGTGGCTCGGCGGGCTGGCGCACGAGGTGCGCACGAGGAAGAACGGCGACGTCGTCCACTTCAACGTCAACCGCCACCTCAACATGACGAACGTGTGCACCGCGTCCTGCGCGTACTGCTCGTTCCAGCGCAAGCCGGGCGAGAAGGACGCGTACACGATGCGCATCGAGGAGGCCGTCCGGCTCGCGAAGGCGATGCAGGGCGAGAACCTCACCGAGCTGCACATCGTCAACGGGCTCCACCCCACCCTGCCGTGGCGCTACTACCCCCGTTCGCTCAGCGCGCTCAAGGAGGCGCTGCCCGAGGTGGCGCTCAAGGCGTTCACGGCGACGGAGATCCACCACTTCGAGACGATCTCCGGGCTCTCGGCCTCCGAGATCCTCGACGAGCTGATCGACGCCGGTCTTGAGTCCCTGACCGGCGGCGGCGCGGAGATCTTCGACTGGGAGGTCCGCCAGCACATCGTCGACCACAACACCCACTGGGAGGACTGGTCGCGCATCCACCGTCTCGCGCACGAGAAGGGGCTCAAGACCCCGGCGACGATGCTGTACGGGCACATCGAGGAGCCCCGTCACCGCGTCGACCACGTGCTGCGGCTGCGGGAGATGCAGGACGAGACCGGCGGCTTCCAGGTCTTCATCCCGCTGCGCTACCAGCACGACTTCGTGGACATGAAGGACGGCAAGGTCCGCAACACCCTCCAGGCGCGGACGTCGATGGCGACCGGCGCCGAGGCGCTGAAGACCTTCGCGGTCTCGCGGCTGCTCTTCGACAACGTCCCGCACGTCAAGGTGTTCTGGGTGATGCACGGGGTGCAGACCGCGCAGCTGGCGCTCCAGCACGGCGCCGACGACATGGACGGCTCGGTCGTCGAGTACAAGATCACGCACGACGCGGACGACTACGGCACGCCGAACAAGCTCGGCCGTGAGGACCTGCTGGACCTGATCCGCGACGCGGGCTTCCGCCCCGTGGAGCGCAACACGCGCTACGAGATCCTGCGCGAGTACCCGGGACCCGACGCGGACCGGCGCGAGACCCCGCAGCCCATGCGCGTCTGACGCCGGGCGCCTCTCGCGGGCGCTCGTTGCCTCGTCCCACCGAAAGTCCTGTCCCACCGAAAGACCTGTCCCACCGAAAATCCTGTCGCACCGAAAGCCCCGGCCGTTGTCCACGGCCGGGGCTTTCTCGCGGGGCGGACACCGGTTGATGTCCCGTGCACGTAATAGTTAATCTGTCTCTATGGCGCTTACGTTTGAAGTGAATCCCGCGTTCGACCGGGCCCTGCGGGACGACATCACCGCGCTCTGGGTCGACGTCACGAACTCCGGGGGTGCCGTCGGCTTCGTGCCGCCCGTCACCGCCGACGCGGTCCGCCCGGAGCTGGTCAAGCACCTGGCCGGCATGGCCGAGGGGCGCACCCACCTCGTCGTCGGGCGGGACGGGGACGGTGCCGTGGCCGCCACCGCCTTCCTCACCCACAACACGCACCGGCTGATGCGGCACTGGATCGGTGTCTACACGGTGATGGTGCACCCCCGGCACCAGGGGCAGGGCTTCGGGCGTGAGCTGATGGCCGCGGCGGCCGACGCCGCCCGCGCGATCGACGGCATCCGCGCGGTGCGGCTCACCTGCCGCGGCGGCACCGGGGCGGACCGCTTCTACGCCTCCTGCGGGTACAAGGAGGTGGGCCGGATCCCTGACGCCATCCGGGTCGCCGAGGACGACTTCCGCGACGACGTCATCATGCTGCTCCCGCTGTTCCGGTAGGGGTGCGCCCCCGGGCCGCGCGGGCCCGTCCTCGGGCGGCGCGTCCTCGCCGGGAGCCGCCGGACGCGCCGGACAACCCTGTGAACTGATCGAATTCGGGGCATGCTTCACTGGTCGGGCAGAACCATGACCGCGCGACCGTGGAAGTCGTACGAAGAGAGAAGGCCAGCCGTGTCCGCTGCCAAGCCGAGCGCAACGATCCGCTACACCGCGATGCGCCTGCTGATCTTCGTGGGCTGCTTCTTCGTCGCGGGTGTCGCGGTCCACTTCGGCGTGCTGCCCTCGGGCGTCGGCGGCTCCAACGTCGTCTGGGTCCTCCTCCTCGGCCTGGTGCTCTCCGCGCCCCTCAGCTACATCCTGCTGCGCAAGCAGCGCGACGAGATGTCCGAGCAGCTCGTCTCGACGGTCGACCGCACCAAGGCCCGGCTCGAGGCGAACCGGACCCGCGAGGACTCGGTCGCCGGGTAAGCGCCGCGTAAGGTTCCTCACACCGCGAACCCGTACAGACGAAGCCCCGGACGGGAGCAGCCGCTCCCGGACCGGGGCTTCGGCGTGTCCGGACATCCACGCGAGAAAATGATCAAGAAGCGTACCTTTGAGGTTCCCAAAGTTGCAGTGTTAACGTATTCGCCATGACGACTGCCCCGCGCACCCACCACGCCCTGAGCGTCCCGCTCGTGGTGCGCCTGCACGTCGATCTCTGCCGCTGTATGTCCGCGGTCTGTCGCCGCAACGTCTGAACCGGCATCATGCAGCGGCGCCGCCCCTGACGCGGGCGCCGCACCCCCGTCCCCCGTTCCACCGCACGACCGTACGTCCGTCCCCCGTACGCCCCGTCGCGTCACATCTGGAGTGTGTCCGTGTCCGCGAATTCCGCACCCACCGCCGAGACCGAGGCCGGCAAGCCGTCCGGTTCCGGCTTCCGCATACCCAGCGTCCCCTTCTGGGTCCAGATCGTCGCCGGTCTGGTCCTCGGTGTCCTGCTCGGGTGGCTCGCCCGCAGCCAGGACGTCAGCTGGCTCGTCACCACGCTCGACAAGGTCGGCGGCATCTTCGTCCAGCTGCTGAAGCTGGCCGTCGCGCCGCTCGTCTTCTTCGCGATCCTGGTGTCCATCACCAACCTGCGGAAGGTCAACAACGCCGCGCGGCTGGCCACCCGCACGCTCCTGTGGTTCATGATCACCTCGCTGATCGCGGTCGCCATCGGCCTCGCGATCGGACTGATCACCAACCCGGGCGCGGGCACCGGCCTCACCCCGAAGGACGGCGCCAAGCCCGAACACGCGGGCTCCTGGCTGGACTTCCTGACCGGCATCATCCCGACGGACATCATCACGCCGTTCACCGAGCTGAACGTCCTGCAGATCGTCTTCATGGCGGTCGTCGCCGGAATCGCCGCCCTGCAGCTCGGCGAGAAGGCCAAGCCGATCCTCGCCATCAGCGAGTCGGTCCTGGAGCTGCTCCAGAAGGCCCTGTGGTGGGTCATCCGCCTCGCCCCGCTCGGCACCGTCGGCCTCATCGGCTACGCGATCGCCACGTACGGCTGGGACCTGATCGGCAAGTACGCGACCTTCACCGCCGACGTCTACATCGGCTGCGCCCTGGTGATGTTCGGCGTGTACCCGCTGCTCCTGGCCACGGTCGCCAAGGTCAGCCCCCTGCAGTTCTTCAAGGGCGCCTGGCCCGCGATCCAGCTGGCCTTCGTCTCCCGCTCGTCGGTCGGCACCATGCCGGTCACCCAGAAGGTCACCGAGCGCCTCGGCGTCCCGAAGGAGTACGCCTCCTTCGCCGTGCCCTTCGGCGCCACGACCAAGATGGACGGCTGCGCCGCGATCTACCCGGCGCTGGCCGCGATCTTCATCGCGCAGATCTTCGACGTCCAGCTCGGGATCGGCGACTACATCCTGATCGCGTTCGTCTCGGTGATCGGTTCGGCGGCCACCGCCGGCCTCACCGGCGCCACGGTGATGCTGACCCTGACGCTGTCGACGCTGGGCCTCCCGCTGGAGGGTGTGGGCCTGCTGCTCGCCATCGACCCGATCCTGGACATGATGCGCACCGCCACGAACGTGGCGGGACAGGCACTGGTTCCGGTCATCGTCTCGGCGCGGGAGAAGATCCTGGACCACGACGCGTACAACTCGGCGTCGGCCTCCCCGGTCGACGAGCCCGAGGTCGAGGACGCCAGGCCCGCCGGGGTCCCGGTCGCCGCCTGAAGGCCGTCCCGCACCGCACACGCACCGGGAGCGCCCCCGGCCCTACGAGGCCGGGGGCGCTCCCGCGTGTGTGCGGTCGCACACCATGCGGTGCGCGGGGGAGGGGGCCGACGGCGGACGGGCAATCGGCCACGGGGGCCGGATCGGATCAGCGGGGCGCCGTGTGCGCCCGCCCGGCGCCGTAGTCTTGCCGAGGAGTAGCGCAGTGGGGGCGGAGGGGATGTCTGACGTGAGTGCAGTGAAGAGCAAACGGATGCCGCGCGCGGTGCGTGAGCAGCAGATGATGGACGCGGCCGTGCAGACCTTCGGGCAGCGCGGGTACCGCGCCGCCTCGATGGACGAGATCGCCGAACTGGCCGGGGTATCCAAGCCGTTGGTCTATCTCTACCTCAACTCCAAGGAGGAGCTCTTCACCGCGTGCATCCGGCGCGAGTCGAAGGCGCTGGTGGAGGCCGTGACGGCGGCGGTCGAGCCGGGTCTTCCGGCGGACCGGCAGCTGTGGGCGGGGCTGCGGGCGTTCTTCACGCACACCGCGGAGAACCCCGACGGCTGGGCGGTGCTGCACCAGCAGGCGAGTTCGCACGGGGAGCCGTTCGTCAGCGAGGTCGGGGCGCTGCGCAGGGAGATCGTTGCGTTCGTGACGGGTCTGATCGGGGCGGCGGCCCGCGAGGCGCACCATGATCCGGCTCTGCCCGACCGGGACGTGGCGGGGCTCGCGCAGGCACTGGTGGGCGCCGCCGAAGCGCTCGCGGGGTGGGCCAACGTCACGCCCGGGGTCTCGGCCAAGGAGGCCGCGTCGACCCTGATGAACTTCTCGTGGGCCGGCCTGGAGAACCTCATGCACGGGCGCGGCTGGCAGTCCCGGAACGACTGAGGGGCGCCGGGCCGGCCCCGGTGGTGGTCCCCGCCCCGGTGGTGGTCCCGGCCCCGCTGCACCCGGCGTACGCGTCCGGCCCCGGCCTCAGTCCTCCCTCGTCGCGCGCCCCGTGAGGTGGACGCGGCTGCCGTCGCGTACCTCGAAGTCCGGCCCGGACGCGGCGTAGGTGACGGTGGCCGGCAGCAGCACGGGCGCCCTGAAGTCGGCCCGGAGGGAACGGATCCGGCCGGGACCCGGGGCTCCGCCTCCGCTCTCCTGGGCCAGGCAGCGGGCGACGGTCCACATGCCGTGCGCGATGTGCCGGGGGAAGCCGAACAGCCGGGCCGTCAGCGGGTGGAGGTGGATGGGGTTCCGGTCGCCCGACGCGGCGCCGTAACGCCGTCCCAGGCCGGTGGGCAGCCGCCACTCGGCCACGGTGGGCAGTCCGGCCGCGGTCCCCCGGGGACGGGGAGACGTGCTCACGGATGGGGACGGCCGTCCGGTGGCACCCGGCTCCCCGGTCGCGTGGCGGGACAGGTATCCGCTGCGGGACTCCCAGACGAGGGCGCCGTCGAGGCGGGCCTCCGTCACCACGGTGACCTCCGTGCCCCGTCGATGGGGCGTCAGGGAGTCGGCGTACACCGTGAGTTCGAGGGGATCGTGCGGGTGGAGGGCCCGGTGTCCGGTGATCTCGATCCAGGTGTGCACGAGGCCGAGGACCGGGAGCGGGAAGCCGCGCCCGGTCATGACCCGCATCGCCGACGGGAAGCCGAGGACGTGAGGGTAGGTGAGCGGCAGTACGCCCGGTTCGGCGAAGCCGCAGACCCTGGCGTACGCGGCGAGCGGCCCGGGGGCGACGCGGGGGAGCGTGAGCACCTCGCGTCCGGCGGGCAGTACGGCGCCGGGCCGCCCGGCCCGTCTGAACGGTGAGGTGACGGCTCCGCGCAGCAGGGAGAGGCCGAGGCCGGTCATCGGTCAGGCCCCCAGCAGGCTCTGGCCGCAGACGCGCACGACCTGGCCGTTGACGGCGCCGGACCCGGGCCCGGCGAACCATGCGACGGTCTCCGCGACGTCGACCGGGAGGCCGCCCTGCGAGAGGGAGTTCATCCTGCGTCCCGCCTCCCGGATGAACAGCGGTACGGCGGCGGTCATCCTCGTCTCGATGAACCCCGGGGCGACGGCGTTGACCGTGACCCCGTGGGCGGCGGCCGCGCGCGGCGCGAGCGAGCGGACCATGCCGATGATCCCCGCCTTGCCGGCCGCGTAGTTCGTCTGGCCGGCGTTCCCGGCGATCCCGGCGATGGAGGCGGTGGCGACGATCCGGCCGCCCCGGTTCACGGCGCCCGACTCCAGCAGGGCGTCCGTGGTGCGCAGGACGCTCTCCAGGTTGACGTCGATGACGGCGGCCCAGCGGTCGGCCGCCATGTTGGCGAGCCGCCGGTCGCGGGTGATGCCCGCGTTGTGGACGAGGACGTCCAGGCCGCCGGGGGCGGCCGCGGCGATCCGCTCGGCGGCGTCGGGTGCGGTGATGTCCAGCGGCAGGGAGCTCGCCCCGAGCCGGCCGGCGGTGCGCGCCAGTTCGTCCCGCACCTGGGGCACGTCCAGGCAGATCACCCGCGCGCCGTCCCTGGCGAGTACGGACGCGACGGCTTCCCCGATGCCGCGGGCGGCTCCGGTGACCAGGGCGGTGCGGCCCGACAGAGGCGCCGCCTGGTCGGTGTCCTGGCCGGGGGCGTCGGCGGTGAGCTCGACGACCTGGCCGCTGACGTACGCGGAGCGAGGCGACAGCAGGAAGCGCAGCGTGGACCCGGCCGATGCCGGGGCGGCTCCCGGGGCGAGCCTGACGAGCTGCGCGGTGGAGCCCCTGCCGATCTCCTTGCCGAGCGACCGGACGAACCCTTCGAGCGCCTGCTGGGCGGCGGCCTGGTGGTGGTCGTCGGGGGAGGCCGTGGTGCCGAGCACGACGACACGGCCGTTTCCGGCGAGCGACCGCACGACGGGGTGGAGCGCCGCGTGCACGTCGGCGAGCCCGGCGGCCGTGATGACCCCGGTCGCGTCCAGGACGATGCCGGCGGGGCGTTCGGCGCTGTCGGTGACCTTCAGCCCGGTGGCCTCCAGCACCGGGGCGAGCTGCCCGGGCCAGGCGGAGTCGCCGGCGGTGAGGTGCAGCAACGGGCCGTCCAGGGAGGGGGTTTCGGCAGACCAGCGGCGCAGCGCCGTCGGCGCGGGCAGCCCGGTCCTGCGGGTCAGGAAGCGGCCGGTTGCCGTGCCGGTGAAGTGCAGATAGCGGTCGGCCATTGTCCAGACTCCTGCTCGGTCGTAGATTTACCGTTGAGTAAGGTTACTCAAGGGTCAGGAGTAGGTCGAGATGAGTTGGTCGAGTTGATTCCCCTCGCGCTTCCCCGGCCGCGCAGGGTCGCGGTCGTCGGTGGTACCCGTATCCCGTTCGCCCGCTCCGACGGCCCCTACGCGCACGCGTCCAACCAGCAGATGCTGACCGCCGCCCTGGACGGGCTCGTCGACCGGTTCGGCCTCCGGGGGGAGCGGGTCGGCGAGTTCGTCGCCGGGGCGGTCCTCAAGCACAGCCGTGACTTCAACCTGGCCCGCGAGACCGTGCTGGGCAGCGCACTGGACCCCCGCACACCGGCGTACGACATCCAGCAGGCCTGCGGCACCGGGCTGCAGGCCGTCATCGCCGCCGCCAACAAGATCGCTCTCGGTGCGGTCGACTCGGCTGTCGCCGGAGGCGCGGACACCGCCAGCGACGCGCCGCTCGGCGTCAACGACCGGCTGCGCCGCATCCTGCTGGACGCCCGGCGCGCGAAGTCCGCGGGCGCGCGGCTGCGGGCACTGGCCGCCGTACGCCCGAGTCACCTCGTCCCGGACATCCCGCGCAACGCCGAGCCCCGTACCGGACTCCCGATGGGGGAGCACGCGGCCGTCACCGCCCGGAAGTGGGGGGTGCGCCGAGAGGACCAGGACCTGCTGGCGGCCACGAGCCACCAGCGGCTCGCCGCGGCGTACGAGCGCGGCTTCCTGGACGACCTCGTCGTGCCCTACCTGGGCCTGGACCGTGACCAGAACCTGCGCCCGGGGTCCACGGTGGAGAAACTCGCCACCCTGAAGCCGGTGTTCGGCGCCTCTCACCCCGACGCGACGATGACCGCCGGCAACTCGACCCCGCTCACCGACGGCGCCGCCACCGTGCTCCTGGCGAGCGAGGAGTGGGCCGAGGCGCGCGGCCTGGAACCGCTGGTCTACCTGTCGCTGTACGAGACGGCGGCCGTGGACCACGTGCACGGCGAGGACGGGCTGCTGATGGCACCCGCGTACGCCGTACCGCGCCTGCTGGAGCGGGCCGGGCTGACCATGGACGACTTCGACCTCGTCGAGATCCACGAGGCGTTCGCCTCCCAGGTCCTCGCGACGCTCGCCTCATGGGAGGAGCAGGGGCTGGCGCCCGTCGGCCGGGACAAGCTGAACGTGGCCGGGTCGTCCCTCGCCACCGGGCACCCCTTCGCCGCGACCGGTGCCCGGATCGTGGCGACCCTCGCCAAGCTCCTCGCGGAGCGTGACGCACCCGGCAGGGGCCTGATCTCGGTCTGTGCCGCCGGCGGCCAGGGGGTCACCGCCATCCTGGAGCGCCCCTGAACGACCGGGAGCCCGCCGCCCGCCGATCGCGCATCGACCCGCGAGGCGGCGCGCGACCCGCACCGTGAACGACCACCCCGCGAACGCCGCGCATGCGAACGACCCGCAGCCCTTCCACACGTGTACGACCCCGCGCATCCAGCAGCCGCTCGGCGCCTGCCCCAGGGACGGGGCCCTGTGCCGAACCCCATGTCGAGGAGCCGCCCGTGTCCACGCCCGCCCCCGCCGCCGCGACCGTCCCGCCCACCGATCCCGTCCTGGTCGAGCCGACCAAGGTCAGGACGGCCGACGGCACCGTGCGCGAAGTGTCCGTGCCGCTGTTCGCGCCGACGGTGCGCAGCGGCTCGCTCGCCGAGATCCCCTTCGACAACGCCCGCGAGGCTCCGGCGGACCCGGTCCTCAGCCGCAAGCAGGGGGACGGCAGCTGGCGGGACGTGACCGCCGAGGAGTTCGCGGCGGAGGTCAGGGCCGTCGCGAAGGGCCTGATCGCCGAGGGCCTCCAGAGCGGCGACCGGGTCGCGATCATGGCCCGTACGACCTACGAGTGGACGCTGCTCGACTTCGCGGCCTGGGCGGCCGGTCTGGTCACCGTGCCCATCTACCCCACCTCGTCCGCCTTCCAGACGCGCTGGATCCTCCAGGACTCCGGAGCCGTCGCCTGCGCGGTCGAGACGAAGGAACAGGGGCGGCTGATCAGCCAGGAACGTCAGCAGCTGGGCGGCCTCACCCACCTCTGGCAGTTCGACACGGGAGCCGTGGGCCGGCTGAAGACGCTCGGCAGGGCCGTCCCCGACGCGGTCGTCAACGCCCGGCGCGCCGCCCTGGAACCGGGGAGCCCCGCCACGCTGATCTACACGTCCGGTACGACGGGCCGTCCCAAGGGCTGTGTCCTGACCCACGCGAACTTCTTCGCCGAGGTCGACAACGCCATCGAACTGCTCCACCCGGTGTTCAGGTCGGTCTCGAAGTACCCCGCCTCCACCCTGCTGTTCCTCCCTCTGTCCCATGTCTTCGGCCGGATGGTCGCGATCGGCTGCCTGCGCGCGCGGGTCCGGCTCGGGCACGCGCCGTCCATCGCGACCGAGGACCTCCTCGCCGACCTCGCCGGATTCAAGCCGTCGTTCCTGCTGGCCATCCCCTACGTCCTGGAGAAGGTCTTCAACACCGGCCGCGCGACGGCGGAGAAGATGGGCCGCGCCTCGTCCTTCGACCGCGCGGCCCGCATCGCGCGGCGCTACGGGGAGGCCGTCGAGGCCGCCGAGCACGGCACGGGCCCGGGCCCCGGCCCCGGGCTGCGCACCGCCCGCGCCCTGTACGACCCGCTGGTCTACCGCCGTATCCGCGCGGCCCTGGGCGGGCACGTCCGGTACGCGATCTGCGGTGGCTCCCCGCTGGGGCGCCGGCTCGCGGCGTTCTACGCGGGGGCGGGCATCCAGATCTTCGAGGGCTACGGCCTGACCGAGACGACGGCGGCGGCCACGGTCACCCCGCCCCTCAAGCCCCGGCTGGGCACGGTGGGCTGGCCCCTGCCGGGCACCGCCGTGCGCATCGCGGACGACGGGGAGGTCCTGCTCAGCGGCGGCCAGGTCTTCGGCGGCTACTGGGACGCCGAGCGCGGCGTGGCCGTCCCGCACGCCGGGGACGACGCGTGGTTCCCGACGGGCGACCTCGGCGCCCTGGACGAGGACGGCTACCTCACGATCACCGGCCGCAAGAAGGACATCATCATCACCTCGGGCGGCAAGAACGTGGCCCCCGCCCCGCTGGAGGACTGGCTCCGCGCCCACCCGCTGGTCGGCCAGTGCATGGTGGTCGGCGACAACCGCCCCTTCGTCAGTGCCTTGATCACCCTGGAGCCTGACGGTCTCGCCCACTGGCGCCGGATGCGGAAGAAGGAGGGTGTCCCGCTGCGTGAGCTGGTCCGGGACGAGGAACTGCGCACGGCGCTGCAGCGGGCGGTCGACGAGGCCAACCGGCTGGTCTCGCGGGCGGAGTCGATCCGCAAGTTCACCGTCCTGCCCGGGGACTTCACCGAGGAGGGCGGCCATCTCACGCCCTCGCTGAAGCTGAAGCGGGAGGCGATCGCGCGGGACTTCGACGCGGAGATAGAGGAGCTCTACCGCCGGACGTGACCGGGGCGCCGGACGGCTCACCGGAGCGCCCGGGCGGGGTCGGCGGACCCGGCGGAGGCCACCGCCCGCCGGCCTCCCGGCGAGGCACGGGAAAAAACTGAACCAGGACGAAACGGGCGGTGGTGCGGTTCCCGCATACTCGCGGGTCGGTCATTCGGTCATGTATTCAATGGGTGGATGCTTAGTGTGCCTGCGATAAGGTGGGCAGATGCGGAAAAATCTGCACTAATGCAAGGTTGAGACGTGGGAGTCTCAGCCTCCGGATATGGATATCGCAGCGCATACCGTCCTCCCCATGACTCAGCTGGACGCGCGGCCACAGGCCGGAGACACGGTACGGGGAACGACCCCTGCCGACGGCGGCGTACGCGAGAAGGGCCTCGGCGGGGACTCCGTCGGGCTGACGGGCAGTGCCGTCCTCGGCATCTCGACCGTCGCCCCGGTGTACTGCCTCACCTCCACGCTCGGCTCCACCGCCGGGGAGGTCGGCGTGCAGATGCCCGCCGTGTTCCTGGCCGGGTTCCTCCCGATGCTGCTGGTGGCCTTCGCCTACCGCGAGTTGAACAAGGCCGTGCCGGACTGCGGCACCTCGTTCACCTGGACGGTCAAGGCGTTCGGGCCCCGCCTGGGGTGGATGTGCGGCTGGGGCCTGGTCATCGCGACGATCATCGTCCTGTCGAACCTCGCGGGTGTGGCGACCTCGTACTTCTGGCTGCTGGCCGGCGAGATCTCCGGCAGTGACGCGGTCGCCGCCCTCGACGACAGCAAGCCGGTGCACATCCTGACCTGCCTGCTCCTGATCGCCGTGGCGACGGCGATCAGCTACCGGGGCATGACCGCGACCAAGGGCATCCAGTACACCCTCGTGGCCCTGCAACTCGTCGTCCTCGCGCTGTTCGTCGTCATGGCCGTGCGGAAGGCGGGCAGCGACGGCTTCGCCGCCACGTCGACGGACTTCTCCTGGACCTGGCTGAACCCGTTCGCCGTCCAGTCGTTCGCCGCCTTCACGGCCGGACTGTCCCTCTCCATCTTCATGTTCTGGGGCTGGGACACCTGCCTCACGACGAACGAGGAGACCATCGGCAGCGAGAAGACGCCCGGCCGCGCCGCCCTCGTCGCGATGATCGTCCTGGTCGGCTCGTACCTGGCCACCGGCATCGCCGCGCAGATGGCGGTGGGTGCAGGGGACACCGGGCTCGGCCTGGCGAACCCCGGCACGTCCGACAACGTCTTCGCCGCACTCGCGGGCCCCGTCATGGGGCCGGGCCTCGGCGTCCTGCTCTTCCTCGCGGTGCTGGCCTCGGCCGCGGCGAGCCTGCAGACGACGTTCATCCCGGTGGCGCGCACGGTCCTGGCGATGGCGTCGTACGAGGCGCTTCCCGCGTCGTACGCGAAGGTCCACCCGCGCTTCCGGACCCCGGGCCGGGCCACCGTCGTCGCCGGGGTCGCGACCGGCGTGTTCTACACGGTGATGACCCTCGTCAGCGAGCACGTCCTGGTCGACACCATCTACGCACTCGGCCTGATGATCTGCTTCTACTACGCCCTGACGGCCTTCGCCTGCGCCTGGTACTTCCGCGCCGAACTCACCCGGTCCGTGCGGGACCTGGTCTTCAAGGGGCTGTTTCCCGTCGTGGGGGGCATCCTCCTCACCGCCGTCTTCGGCAAGACGCTGTACGACATGTGGGACCCGGCCTACGGCTCCGGCTCCTCGGTCCTCGGCGTCGGCTCCGTGTTCGTCATCGGCGTCGGCCTGCTGCTCCTCGGCCTGGTGCTGATGGAGGCGATGCGGCGTCGCGCGCCCGCCTTCTTCCGGGGCGAGGTGCTGACGAAGGAGCCCCCCGCGCTCGTGGTGGACGAGTGAGCGCTCAGGCCCGCCAGTAACCCAGCGCGTGGACCCGGTCCTTGGGCAGCCGCAGCTCCTTGCGGGCGTACGCGGCCAGGGTCCGGGTCGTCGCCGTGTCGCAGGCGATCCAGACGTACGCGTCGGAGGGGTCGTCGCCGAGGAGGCCGGGCAGGGCCGTCCGCACCTCGGACACGAGGTGTGCGCCCTCGTCCCGGCGCGGGACCGTGTGCAACGTGTGAAGGGCCGGGTCCAGGCGGAACGGCAGGTCCTCGTCCGTGGCGTGGGCGCTCTCGCACCAGATCGTCGCCGGGGTGTCCGGGAGTGCGTCCAGCAGCGAGTTGACGGCGGGCAGCGAGGCCGCGTCGCCGATGACGAAGAGCCGGGCGGGCCGGGGTTCGGGCAGGGAGAAGCGGGTGCCCTGGAGCGTCGCGTCGATGGTGTCGCCCGGTTCGGCCGCCCGCGCCCAGTCGCAGGCGGTCCCGTCGTGGAGGGCGAATTCGAGACTGAACGTCCCGGCGGCGGGATCGGGGTCCACGAGCGTGTAGCCGCGCTGGTGGGGCCTGCCGTCCCGGTCGAACCAGAGCCTGACCCACATGGTCGGGTGCGCGCCGCCGGTGGCGGCGAGCAGGCCCCCGTCGGTCACGTGTATCCGCCGGAACGCCTGGGTGACCTGCTCCGTACCCGTGACGGTGAACGTGAAGTCCCGTCCCCGGAACAGCTTGAGGACGGCACCCTCCCAGCCGTGACCCATCGGTGCCCTCCCGCGCCCGGACGAATTGCGACTTAGGGTACCCTAACTTTTTCTCCTCGAGGGTCCCTGAGCGGGGAGTTGTGTGCGAAACCGGGCCATGATCTTTTCGGAGTGGACTCAACAGGGCGCCGTACCGCATACCTTGGAGCCGTCACGGACGACGACGGAGGTGCCTCGCATGCGGATCGCCACAACGATCTTCCTCACCGACGAGACGATCACGCCGGTCCGGCTCGCGCGTGAGCTGGAGCAGCGGGGATTCGCCGGGCTCTACCTGCCCGAACACACCCACATCCCGGTGAGCCGGGACACGCCCTACCCCGCGGGCGGCGAACTGCCGGCCGAGTACGGGCGCACCCTGGACCCGTTCGTCGCCCTCGGGCAGGCGGCGGCCGTCACCGAGCGGCTGGCCCTCGGCACCGGCATCACGCTGGTCGCGCAGCACGACCCCATCGACCTGGCGAAGCAGGCCGCCACGCTCGACCACCTCTCGGGCGGCCGCTTCACGCTCGGCGTCGGCTTCGGCTGGAACGTGGAGGAGGCGGCGGACCACGGGGTCGAGTGGTCGACGAGGCGTGCGCTCGCCGGCGACCGGCTGGCCCTGATGCGCGCCCTGTGGTCCGACGAACCCACGGCGTACGACGGGGAGTTCGGCTCCGTCCGGGCGAGCCACGCCTACCCCAAGCCGGTGCAGCGGCCGCGCGGGCCGGTGAACGGACCCCGCACCCTGATCGGCGGGGCGGCGGGACCGAAGCTCTTCGCTCAGATCGCCCGGGACGCGGACGGCTGGCTGCCGATCGGCGGGCGCGGCCTGTCGGAGTCGATCCCCGCACTGCGCACGGCGTGGGAGGACGCGGGCCGTGACCCGAAGCACCTCCAAGTGGTGCCGTACGCCGTCGTCCCGACCCCCGGGAAGCTGGCGTACTACGCCGACCTGGCCGTCGAGGAGGTCGTCCTGCAGCTGCCCCCGGCGGATGAGGCGGAGGTTCTGCGGGCACTGGACGCCTATGCGGCGCACCTGTAGCGGTGACCGGCGTCGTGGTGTGCCACCCGGAGTGCAACCACGGTCGCCGCAATCGCATCTTTCACTGACGTACATCGATGGAGCGGCCTGCGCGTGTGTGCCCGGCTGCCGGGGAGCGGGAGCTCGATGAACAGACCCTTGCGGCACATAGCCATCTTCTGCGGAATCCTGATGCTGGCTCTGCTGATCCGGACCAACTGGCTCCAGTTCGCCAAGAGCGAGGAGCTGGCCGGACACGAGTTCAACCGCAGGGTGAAGATCACCCAGTTCGCGACGCCGCGCGGCGACATCATCGTGGGTGGCAAGGCGATCACCGGGTCGAAGGAGGTCTCGGGTACCGACTTCAAGTACCAGCGCACCTTCAAGAACGGCCCGATGTACGCCCCCGTCACCGGCTACGCGTCCCAGGCCCAGGGCATGTCACTCCTGGAAAAGACGTACGACAGCATCCTCAGCGGCCAGGACGAGCGGTTCGCCTTCCGGCACGCCAAGGACATCCTCACCGGTGAGCCCCGGCGCGGCGGAGACGTCATCACGACGATCGACCCGAAGGCGCAGGAGGCGGCCTACAAGGGACTGAGCGACCTCGACGCCCGTGGCGCGGTCGTCGCGCTCGACCCCGCGACAGGCAAGGTGCTGGCGCTGGTGTCGACCCCCTCGTACGACCCCTCGGTCTTCGCGGGCAACTCCTTCAAGGAGGGCGACAGGTTCCAGGCGCTGGTGGACGCCAAGAGCAAGCCGCTGGCGAACCGCTCGCTCCGCGAGACCTTCCCGCCCGGCTCCACCTTCAAGATCCTCACCGCCACGGCCGCTCTGGAGCACGGCGTCGTCACCGACGTCGACGCCAGGACCGACGCCGTCTCGCCGTACCCGCTGCCGCTCTCCTCGAACAAGATCGGCAGCGAGGCCGGTGACGCGGTCTGCAACAAGGCCTCGCTGAAGACGGCCATGCAGCACTCCTGCAACAACGTCTTCCTCGACATGGCGTCCAAGCTCGGTGACGACAAGATGCGGGAGACGGCGGAGAAGTTCGGCTTCAACGAGGACGTCTACTCCGAGGAGTTCGGCGACATGCTCGCCACCAAGAGCCTCTATCCGGCGGAGCTGGACAAGCCCGGCACGGCTCTCACCGGCATGGGGCAGGGCAGCCTCACGAGCACCCCGATGCAGATGGCGATGGTCACGGCGGCCCTCGCCAACAACGGCAAGCTGATGCAGCCCTACATCGTGGACAAGCTGGAGGGGCCGGACCTGTCCGTCCTGGAGCAGCACGAGCCGAAGCTGATGAGCCAGGCGGTCTCCGAGGACACGGCGAAGAAGGTCCAGGAGATGATGGAGTTCACCGCCAAGGAGGGCAGCGCCCAGCGCGCCCTGATCGACGGCGTGACGGTGGGCGGCAAGACGGGCACGGCGCAGCGCGGCAACGACGTGACCAAGGAGGTGCCGTACGGCTGGTTCGTCTCCTACGGCAAGAACCCCGACGGCCGGGCCGTCGCGGTCGCGGTCTTCATCGACCCGACGGCCATGGACATCTCCCGCTCCGACATCTCGGGTGGCCGCCTCGGCGCCCCGATCGCCCGCAACGTGATGAAGGCGGTCCTGGGGAAGTAGCCCCCGCCCGTCCGATCCGTGGGTCCGTCCGCCCGCCCGGTCAGCACCGGGCGGGCGGACGTGTTCCGGGGCGGCGGCGCCGGCTCAGACCTCCGGCTCCTCGGGCCTCGGGGCCAGCACCAGGTGCTTGCGCCGCTCCTTGGCGTCCAGCAGGGCGGGGAGTTCCGTCAGGGAGTCGATGCGCCAGTCCGCCGTGTCCAGGACGTCCGGGTGGTCCGCCCACCAGTGGCCGTAGGGGCCGCGGCGGATGTGGGCCGTGCGCAGCCCCGAGGACTTCGCGGGGAACAGGTCGTCGGCCGGGTGGTCGCCGACGTACAGGGTGGCGTCCGGCGCCGCGCCCGACACCTCCAGCACGTGGGAGAAGAACTCCCGGTCCGGTTTGTCCACGCCCCACTCCTCCGACGTGACGACCAGGTCCGCCGGCAGGTCCAGGGCCCGCAGCAACTGGCCGGCCCGGACCGACCGGTCTCCCGCGATCACCACCCGCAGGCCGGCGGCGCGCAGTTCGGCGAGGGCCGGGCGGACGTCGGGGTAGAGGTCGGTCTCGTCGAGGTGCTCGCCGCGCCCGGCCGCCGTACGGGCGTGTGCGGCCTCTTCGACGTCCATGTCGGGGCGCAGGATGCGCAGCGCGTCGGTGCGGTCGCGGCCCTGTACGACCGCCGCGCCCACCAGGGCGCTGACGGTGTGCGGGGGGACCCCGAGCCAGTCGGCCCAGGAGGCCCAGTGGCGGTCGTCGCGGACGAGGGTCTCTCCGATGTCGAAGACGATCGTTTCCATCACCCCTCCGAGCCTACGGGCCAAGTGGGACATAACGTCCAAGGCGCCAGCGGCGGCCGGGTGGTTCCGCCGGGCAGAGGCCCTGGTCCGGACCGAGTGCCGCGCTCGTATGCTCGGTTCATGACCGATCCCCAGCGCCCCACGACCAACGCCATGCGGCGCGCCCTGAGGCGGGCCCGCGACGGTGTCGCCCTCGACGTGGCGGAGGCCGCCGTCCTGCTGCAGGCGCGGGGGGAGGACCTCACCGACCTCGCCGCGTCCGCGGCCCGGGTGCGCGACGCCGGGCTGGAGGCCGCGGGCCGTCCCGGAGTGATCACCTATTCCCGCAAGGTCTTCATCCCGCTGACCCGGCTCTGCCGGGACACGTGCCACTACTGCACCTTCGTGACCGTGCCCGGCAAGCTCCGCAAGGCGGGCCACGGCATGTTCCTCTCCCCGGACGAGGTCCTGGACATCGCCCGCAAGGGCGCTGAAATGGGCTGCAAGGAGGCGCTGTTCACGCTGGGGGACCGGCCGGAGGACCGCTGGCCCGAGGCGCGTGAGTGGCTGGAGGCGGAGGGGTACGACGACACCCTGGCCTACGTGCGGGCCATGGCCATCCGGGTGCTGGAGGAGACGGGGCTGCTGCCGCACCTGAACCCGGGGGTGCTGACGTGGACGGACCTGCAACGGCTGAAGCCGGTCGCCCCGTCCATGGGCATGATGCTGGAGACGACGGCCACCCGGCTCTGGTCGGAGAAGGGCGGTCCCCACTACGGCTCCCCGGACAAGGAGCCGGCGGTCCGGCTGCGGGTGCTCCAGGACGCGGGCCGGTCCAACGTGCCGTTCACCACGGGCATCCTGATCGGCATCGGCGAGTCCTACGAGGAGCGCGCCGACTCCCTCTTCGAACTGCGCAAGACCACCCGGGCCTACCACGGCGTCCAGGAGGTCATCGTCCAGAACTTCCGTGCCAAACCGGACACCGCGATGCGCGGGATGCCGGACGCGGAGCTGGAGGAGCTGGCCGCCGCGATCGCCGTCGCCCGCCACATCCTCGGCCCCTCGGCCCGCATCCAGGCCCCGCCGAACCTCGCGGACGCCGAGTACGCCCTGCTGATCGGGGCGGGCATCGACGACTGGGGCGGCGTCTCACCGCTGACCCCGGACCACGTCAACCCCGAGCGCCCCTGGCCGCACATCGACGAACTCGCCGCGCGCACCGCCGAGTCCGGCTTCACGCTTCGGGAACGCCTCACCATCTACCCCGAGTTCATCCAGCGTGGTGAGCCGTGGCTCGACCCGCGCCTCCTTCCGCACGTGCGGGCGCTCGCCGACCCGGAGACCGGGTTGGCGAAGGAGGGCGCCATCCCGGTGGGGCTGCCCTGGCAGGAGCCCGACGAGGGCTTCAACGCCTCGGGGCGCACCGACCTGCACCGCACCATCGACACCGACGGGCGCACCGGCGACCGGCGCGACGACTTCGACGAGGTGTACGGCGACTGGGACGCCCTGCGCGAGGCCGCGGCTCCCGGCATGGTCCCCTCCCGCATCGACGCCGACGTACGCCAGGCCCTCGGCCAGGCCGCCGACGACCCCACGAAGCTCACCGACGACCAGGCCCTCGCCCTGCTCCACGCGGACGGTCCGGCCCTGGACGAGCTGTGCCGGATCGCGGACGCCCTGCGCCGTGACGTGGTCGGTGACGACGTCACCTACGTCGTCACCAGGAACATCAACTTCACCAACGTCTGCTACACCGGCTGCCGCTTCTGCGCCTTCGCCCAGCGGCGTACGGACGCCGACGCCTACACGCTCTCGCTCGACCAGGTCGCCGACCGTGCCGCGCAGGCGTGGGACGTCGGCGCGGTCGAGGTCTGCATGCAGGGCGGCATCCACCCGGACCTGCCCGGCACGGCGTACTTCGACATCGCGCGCGCCGTGAAGGAGCGCGTGCCCGGCATGCACGTCCACGCCTTCTCGCCGATGGAGGTCGTCAACGGCGCGACCCGCACCGGCCTGTCGATCCGCGACTGGCTGACCTCCGCCAAGGAGGCCGGACTCGACTCCATCCCCGGCACCGCCGCCGAGATCCTCGACGACGAGGTCCGCTGGGTCCTCACCAAGGGGAAACTGCCCACCGCCACCTGGCTGGAGGTCATCAGGACGGCGCACGAGACGGGCCTGCGCTCCTCGTCCACGATGATGTACGGCCATGTCGACCAGCCCCGCCACTGGCTCGGCCACTTCCGGACGCTGGCCCGGCTCCAGCAGGAGACCGGCGGCTTCACGGAGTTCGTCACCCTGCCCTTCATCCACACCAACGCCCCGGTGTACCTCGCCGGGATCGCGCGCCCCGGCCCCACCGACCGGGACAACCGCGCCGTGACGGCGATGGCCCGGCTGCTGCTCCACCCGCACATCACCAACATCCAGACCAGCTGGGTGAAGCTGGGCGCGGAGGGTGCGGCCGAGATGCTGCGCTCGGGTGCGAACGACCTCGGCGGGACGCTGATGGAGGAGACCATCTCCCGTATGGCCGGGTCCGGTTACGGCTCGTACCGCTCCGTCCAGGACCTCGTCGCCATCGCCGGTCTCGCAGGCCGCCCGGCGAAGCCGCGGACGACGCTGTACGGCGAGGTGCCCCGGGAGCGGGTCGAGGCCGCCGCCGCGTCGGACGGACACCTGCCGGAACTGCTGCCGGTCCTGCCCGGCTGAGATCCCTGCCTCTCCCCGCCCCGCCCGCGCCGACCGCCGGGCGGGGCGGGGGCGCCGGGCGGCCGTCCTGCGGCGGGCGCGGCGCTCGGCCGGGGGCCCGGATCGGCGCCCGGTTCGGCGCCCGGCTCAGTGCCCGGTGACGAAGGCGACGAAGTCCGTCCAGGCGGGGGCGGTCACGAGGAGGGCGGGTCCGGTGGGGACCTTGCTGTCCCGGACGGGGACGAGACCCGCGAAGCCGTCGGCGACCTCCAGGCAGTTGTTGTCGCCGCCGTCGCTGTAACTGGACTTGCGCCAGGCCGTGGTGGAGAGGTCGGGGATACGGCTCATGATGTCTGCTCCTCCAGGACGCCCCTGATGAACCCGATGGACTCCGGCGGGGGCAGCGCCCGGTCCCGGAGCCGATCGTAGGACAGCCGGTATCGAGTGACCGCTGCCGGTTCCTCGATGAGCTCGGCGCAGCCGTTGCCCTCCGTGTAGGCGACCGAGGCCCCGTCCTCCTGCCAGAGCAACGTCAGGGAGCCGTCCATCAGATGGTGGGCGCCGGCCGAGAAGGGCAGCACCTGGAGGACCACGGAGGCGAGGTCGGCCGTGTCGATCAGGTGCGTCAGCTGGTCCTGCCACACCTTTGCGTCCGGCACGGGGCGGCGCAGTGCGTACTCGTCGATGATGATCCGGACCGACGGGGCCGGCCTGCGGTGCAGCAGTTGCTGCCGCCCCATGCGTGCGACGACCTGCTCCTCCACGAGTTCGGCGTCCGTCTCCGTTGCCTGGGCGCCGGACAACGAGGCACGGGCGACGTCCTCCGTCTGCAGCAGGCCCGGGATTCCGAGGGTGAATTTGTGCATGATGCAGGCGGTCGGCTCCAGGCGCATGAACTCCTTGTACTTGTCCTTGAACACCTCCCGGCGAGCGGCCTTCCACAACTGCACCAGCAGGCCCCCGGACTCGTAATGCCGGTCCAGGTCCTCCATCACCGCCAGCTTGGACAGCCGCTGGCCGACCTCCAGCCGGTACAGGTAGCTCTTGTCGTAGCGCGTCTCCTCCGCGAGGCGGCCCAGGGACTTCCCCGAGCTCTCCCGGAGATAGCGCAGGGCCCGGCCCAGGGCGGCGCGCCCCGACTCCTCGTCCACGTCGGCCGGCTGAGCGGTCATCGCGGTCCTCCCGTTGTCCCGTGCGCCGGCAATCGGGCGCCCCTTCCGAGGTTACGCGCAGAGGGTGATCATCGGAACACGAAAGGTGAGCATCACCCGATGGGGACAGCGTCGTCACGCCGGCCCCCGGCACCGACCCCGCACCGCCACCGCACCCGACACCTGTGAGGCACGCCCGTGGACGAATCCCCCCTTCGCCTGCTGCCCTGGAACTCCCCGGAGGGCAGGCCCTGTTATCTGAGCACCGACCATCCGGACAGCAGGCTGTCCAGCCTCGCCGACGAGGTGGAGGCGGAACTGCTCTCCTGTGGAGAAGCCGTTCTCAGCGGCGCGGAGGCCGTCCTCGCCGACGCGGCAGCGGGAGAGGGGGCGGTGCGTTTCGCCCTCACGTGGACCACCGAATCACTGCGGGACGTTCTGCGCGTCGCGCACTGCAGAGAAGGGAGGACATCCGGAAAACTCTGAGGAATGCCTTTCAAAGGGGATCTGAGGAGTTACTGAGTACATTCCGTTCGACCCCTGAGACACCTCATTCCGTTCGATTACAGTGCTTGCGCGGTCACACGCCGGTATTCGTCGAGGAAGGGGCGCGGTGAGCACTGGGACCACAGCTGTCTGGGGCCGTGCCGAACAACAGGACTTCCGCAGCCGGGTGCGTGGCGTCCTGCTCGGCGGCGCCATCGGAGACGCCATAGGGGCGGGCGTCGCCCCGCTCACCCTGGAGGAGATCCGCGCCGCCCACGGGGTCGACGGAGTCGTGGACTTCGTCCCCGTACATGGACGGCGGGGTGCCGTCACCGCCGTCACGCAGCTGACCCTCTTCACCGTCGACGGGCTCATCAGGGCGCAGGTCCGCCGGGACACCGGCGCCTGGCACCCGCCCACCGACGTGTTCCGGGCCCATCTGCGGTGGGCCGCCACGCAGAGCGCCTGGGGCCCCGACGAGCGCCGCAAGGACAACGGCTGGCTGGCCAGGGAGGAGTGGCTCTACACCCGCCGCGCCCCCACCCGCGAATGCCTGATCGGCTTCGGCGACGCCACCATGGGCACCCTCGCCGTGCCCAAGAACCCCTCCGCACGCGACTCGGCCGCGCTCACCAGGTCCGCGCCCTTCGGCCTGCTCGTCGGCTGGGAGCCCCAGCTGGTCCTGCAACTCGCCGTCGAGTGCGCCGCCCACACCCACGGCCACGCCACCGCCCAGCTCTCCGCAGGCGCCCTCGCCCTGCTCGTGCACGGGCTGGCCCGTGGGGAGACCCTGGACGGGGCCGTGCAGCACACGCTGGCCCTGCTCGCCGAACGGCCGGGCAACGAGCAGGTGACCGACGCGCTCCGCCAGGCGCTCGGTTCCGTACGGCAGGGGATTCCCGGGCCCGCGCTCATAGAGGCGCTCGGCGACACCGACTCTGCGGAAGAGGTCCTCGCGGTCGCGCTGTACTGCGCGCTGGTGGGCGAGGACGTGCGGCACGGTCTGCGGCTCGCGGTCAACCACTCCGGCCCCTCGGCGGCCACCGGCGCCGTCTGCGGGGCGCTCCTCGGGGCCCTGCACGGCGAGACCGCGCTGCCGCCCGCCTGGCTGGCCGAACTGGAGGGACGCTCCACCCTCCTCGAACTCGCCGACGACTTCGCCATGGAGATGACCCAGGGCCCCGCCCTGCACAGCCCGACCGCCGTCGCCCCGGGCTGGGTGGCGCGCTACCCGAGGGACTGAGACGGGCCCGCACCCCGGAAGCGCGGAGGCGGACGGACGCCGCCGCGCCCGCCCGCCGTTCCTGCCCCCGCGTCGCGGGGGACCGGTCAGTCCCGCACGCCCTCGCGGACCCCGGTGCCCTCCGGACCCGCCTTCTGCGCGGGGACGCCCGCCGTCGCCGCGGCGCCGCCAGGGCCTCCGTCGTCCGTGTTGATCACCTCGATGAGGGCGTCCCGCTCCGGGGTGTCCTCGGGCTTGACGAAGCCGATGACGACGTAGAGCACCAGCGAGATGGCCAGCGGCAGAGCCACCTGGTACTGCAGTGCCACATCCGTCTTCACCGAACCGTCGAGGTTGTAGTTCGTGAAGAAGAAGGCGAGCAGCCCCGCCGCCCAGCTGGTGAGCGCCGCCGTCGGGCCGGACCTGCGGAACCCGCGCAGCAGGCCGAGCATGAACGGGATCGCGATGGGGCCCATCAGGCCGGCCACCCACTTGATGACGACCGTGATGATGTCCTTGAACGTCGGGGAGTTGATCTGGGTCGCCAGCGCCATGGACAGTCCGAGGAAGGTCAGCGTGGACAGCCGGGCGGCGAGCAGCCCGCTGCGGTTGCTCCAGGAGCGGGCGGCCTTGGAGAGGACCGGCGCGATGTCCCGGGTGAAGACGGCGGAGATGGCGTTGGCGTCGGAGGAGCACATCGCCATCGTGTGCGAGAAGAAGCCGACGACGACCAGGCCGAGCAGGCCGTGCGGCAGCAGCTGCTCGGTCATCAGCGCGTAACTGTCCGACGCGTCGGGCTTCTTGGCCTCGACGAGCAGCGGGGCGACCCACATCGGGAAGAAGAGCACCGCGGGCCAGACCAGCCACAGCAGGGCCGAGAGGCGGGCCGAGCGGGTCGCGGACCGCGCGGAGTCCGTGGCCATGTAGCGCTGGGCCTGGTTCCACATGCCGCCGTTGTACTCGAAGGTCTTGATGAAGAGATAGGCGAGCAGGAACGTCACGGTGTACGGCCCCGCCGTCGGGTCGGTGTGACCCTCGGGCAGCTTGTCCCAGACGGTCCACAGGGAGCTGAAGCCGCCCAGCTCGCTCATCGCGATGACCAGCATCGTCAGACCCGCGAAGAGCTGGATGACGAACTGGCCGAGCTCGGTGAGGGCGTCGGCCCACAGGCCGCCGACCGTGCAGTACACGGCGGTGATGGCGCCCGTGATGAAGATGCCCTGGGTCAGGCTCATGCCCGTGAAGACGGAGAGCAGGGTCGCGATGGCGGCCCACTTGGCGCCGACGTCCACGATCTTCAGCAGCAGACCGGACCAGGCCAGGGCCTGCTGGGTCGGGATGTTGTAGCGGTTCTTCAGGTATTCGAGCGGTGAGGCGACGTGCAGCCGCGAGCGCAGCCGGTTGAGCCGGGGGGCGAAGAGCTTCGCCCCGATGCCGATGCCGATCGCGATCGGCAGGGACCAGGTCACGAACGACGTCACGCCGTACTGGTAGGCGATCCCGGCGTAGCCGGTGAACATCACCGCGCTGTAACCGGACATGTGGTGCGAGATGCCCGACAGCCACCACGGCATCTTGCCGCCGGCCGTGAAGAAGTCGCTGACGTCGTCCACGCGCTTGTGCGACCAGAGTCCGATCGCGACCATCACACCGAAGTATCCGATGAGCACGGCCCAGTCGAGACTGTTCATGTGCCCCCTCCAGGGGTCCGCCTTGTGAACGGGAACGCACTTCGTCAGTACGGCCGTTCAGCGGTGTCCCCGTGCGGGAACGGGGACTTGGGGGATTGAACCGCCTGTCCGGGTCCTCGGTCAAGGTCTCCGCGATCAGGGATGTGAACGCAGATCAGCAAGGCGAACGATTTTGCTTGTTCTTGACCTTGTGGGGCGTTGTCGTGAACGTGACCACGGCCACACGATGAGCGGGCACTTCGTCAGGCTGTGCAGAGATCCACGCCATGCAGGAATGCCCGAGAACGCAGAACGGCCGCACGGGATGCGGGTCCCGTGCGGCCGGAGAAGAGGAAGAGCTGAACCACGCGACGCCCGGGCGCTCTCGACGCCGCTCGGGCCCACCACCGACGCCCCTGCGAGCAAGGTGCGTCGGCGGCGGTCCCCCTGCGGGCGGGTCCCCCTCGGCCAGGACGGCGAAGCCGGTCGAGAGGGCTCCTGAGGGCCGCGCACGAGGAGCGGGCGCGGCGCGCGGGCGGGGAAGAACCCGCATGAGGCGCGCGCGTGGCGGGAAGCCGGTCAGGCGTTGATCGAGCCCGAAGCGACATCGCGGACGAAGGTGTTCCACGCCCCGGACACGAAGCTGAGCGAGGGGCCTTCGGGGGCCTTCGAGTCCCGCACGGCGATGGCCTGGGTGACGGGTGACTTCACCTCGACGCATGCTCCGTTACCGCCGGAGTACGACGACTTCGTCCAGTTCTCCGTAGCACCCTGAAGAATAGCCATGTTCACTCCGGTTCAGAGAGTTGATGTGGGAGGGCACCAACTTCGTTCCTGTTGGCGTGATCGACGCTACTCGCCAACATCGTCCGGTGGTGGGGCCGTTCACTCGACCGGATGGCATATTCCGTTTTGGGCTTCCGCTGCGAGGTGGTGGCGGTGTATCGTCCCGCCCCCACCTCACTTACATCGCAGCATTTCTCGCACATCAGGTGGTATCGGGGACGTGCTGTTTCCGCGGGCGCCCGGCACTTTCCGGAGGCCGGCGCGGCTGGATCAGCGTGTGTAGTCCTTCACGATGTCACCGATGAATTGGCGGGTCTGGTCCACATTCAGCGCCTGTGCCCGCAGGTGTTCGTACATGACGCTGTAGCGCTGCACGTCGTTCGCTTTCTCCAGGTAGAGGTCACTGGTGACCCCCTCGATGTACACGACGCTGGAGTCCGCGGCGTCCGGGAACTCCAGGATCGCGTACTGCCCGCTGATGCCCGGATGGGCGCCCATGTCGAAGGGCAGGACCTGCACCGTCACGTGCGGCAGCTGCGACTGCTCGATGAGGTGCTCCAGTTGCTCGATCATCACCTGCTTGCCGCCGACCTGCCGGCGCAGGGCGGACTCGTCGATGACGGCCCAGAGGCGCAGCGGGTGTTCGGGGGCGTTGACGCGGTCCTGGCGGCGGGCGCGGACGTTGACCCGCTTCTCGATGTCGGCCGGCGGGGCCTCGGGCAGGGCCCCGGTGATCAGTGCCTCCGCGTAACCCCGGGTCTGGAGGAGCCCCGGGACGACCTGGGGCTCGTACACCCTGAGGGACTCTGCGTCCGTCTCCAGCCCGATGTACACGCTGTAGGGGATGTCGCCGAAGGCGTGCCACCAGCCCTGCTGCCGCGAGTCCTTGGCCATCTGCATCAGCGAGTCGACGACGCGGTGGTCCTCGACCTCGTACACCCCGCACAGATCGCGGACGTCGCGCTGGCTGATGGAACGCCGGCCGTTCTCCAGGCGGCTGATCTTCGACTGCGAGACCAGCAGCCGCTCCGCCACCTCCTCGGCCGTCATGCCCTTGATCTCGCGCAGACGGCGCAACTCCTGGCCCAACCGGCGTCGCCTGACGGTGGGATTGACGTTGGTCGGCACGGAACGGCACCTCCGGCTATGCAGCTGTTCTAGCTGTGCGTATCTACTGCTCAGCAGATTGCCACCCGCGCACCCGGGCGCGCTGGGAAACGGCGACACCAAAGCGCGCGGGGCAGCCGGTGGATCCGGCTGCCCCGCGCGTGGTGCGGCTCCCGGACCGGGTCATGGGGACGCGGTACGGCGGTGTTCGGTTCTCCGCGCGAGGGGTGCGCGCGGTCAGTGCACGGAGGTGTGCGCCATGCTGCCGCGACCCGCCTGTGCTTGCGGCTGCAACGGCACGCCCGCCGTCTGCTGATTACGGCGCGGCTGGACGGCCACACCGTTCTGGACGTCCATCACGGCATGCGCCACGAGACCGCCCATCGGGTCGTGCCTGATCAGGTCCCGGAGCCGGGAGCGCGACGAGCGCCCCTCGTTCCCGGGGTAGAGGTGCTTGCCGAGTCCGACCGCGTGGGCCAGTGCGGCGAGCGCCGCGGTCCGCGGGTCCGGCGGTACGCCGGTGCGGATCGCACTGTCCAGCCGTGCTCTGATGTCGCGGCTGATCGCCGTGTCCGTCGCCTGGTAGCGAGTCGTCGGCAGCACTCCGCACATCTGGCCCGCCACGGCATGCACCATGCCGCACCGCTCCAGGTGCGCGAGGTAGATCTGGCGAAGTCCCAGCCGGGGCCCGCCGATCCAGTGGACCGCCCGAACCGGACTGCCACGACGGCGCAGCAGCTCCAGTGCGGAGTCCAGAGTCGGATCTCCTGTCGGCCGTGGCATCACCACGGCTATACGATCCCCGTCAGGGGCTATCCGTCCTGCCAGAGCCAGCTCCACTAGCTGTGCCCCGGCCAGGCCGAGGTCGAGCGACTGCGGCTGCGCTGTGGTACCCGTGGTCGGGTCCAGAGCGAGCAGCAGAAGCTCCTCCGGAATTGTTCTGCGGCTCCTGCCCATCCATGCCTCCCCGCGTGGATGAGTGACAGGGTGACCCCTCTCACATTGGTCTGTCGAGGGTGCCTGGGTGCTTTGTGAGGGAACCGTTAGGTATGTCGTTCTCGTCTAGCGGTTCGGCCAAAGGTTCACACAGGACACTGGTAGATGGTTCGGACACTGCGGGCATGCCCCCGCGGCGCATCAAGGAGGTAATCCGGTGGCGGGCGAGTCCCCCGACAAGTCGGAGCAGCGGAAGTCGTCGGGGACGACCGAGGAGCGCGATCCGCGCCTCGCCGTGTTCCGTGAACCGGTCGCCGCGGCGGGCGGCGGTACCCGGGGCGGCGCGGCGGGCGCAGGGGCGGACGGCGAGACGGACGGCACGGCGGACAGCAGGACCGCGGTCTTCCGCGTGCCGCGCTCCGCGGACGCCGATCCGTCGGAGGACGGTCCGGCCATAGGTTCCGGGCCGGACGACTCCGTGGAGACGGACGCCTCCGCGGCGGACGACGTGGCGACGGATGACGTGGCGACGGACGGCGCGGCGAAGGACGCCTCCGTGTCCGGAGGCTCTCCGGCCGGAGGTGACGCGGAGCCCGAGGAGACGCCTGCGGCTCCGAAGGCCCCGGAAGGCTCGGGAGAGGCCCCTGCGGCCCCCAGGAAGGCCGGGAAGGCCGCCGAGGCGGAGGAGCGGGGCGAAGAGGCTGCCGAGCCGCCCACGGCACGCACGACGGACGAGTCCGCCACGACGGATGCGCCTTCCGGCACGCCCTCCGGTGCGTCCGAGGGCACGCCTTCCGGTAGGTCCGACGACGAAGGCGGAGCGAAGCCCGAGGCCGCCTCTTCCGAGTCCGAGGCCGAAGCGGGATCCGGATCCGCCGATCCGGCGCCGACCGATGCCCGGCTGCGTGCCGCCGTCGCGGCGTGGGTCTCCGGTGGTGAGGACGACGAAGCCGCAGGCGGGGACCGCCCCACCGGCGGTGACGGCGGCGCCGAGGGTGCGAAGAAGCCGGACAGCGGGTCCGAGCCGGTGAGTGAGGCCGGGGGCACCGTGAAGGGCGCGGACGCCGAGGACGCCGAAGCGTCCGCAGCGGGCGACGACAAGGCGTCGGCGGACTCCGGCGCCGATGACGCCGAGGCCGCTGCCGAGACCAAGGTCGAAGCCGGGGCGGAAGAGTCCGACTCGGAGCCTGCCGACGCCCCGGCCGCAGGTGCCGCCTCCGGCAGCGCCCCTCGCGTCCCGAAGAGCAGGGAAGAGTCCTCCCCGGCCGAGAAGCCGGAGAAGGCCGAGAAGGGCGAGAAGGCCGAGAAGCCGGAGAAGGCCGAGGAGGCCGAGGAGGCCGAGGAGGCCGAGAAGACCGAGAAGGCCGGCAAGGCGACGGGCGCCGACACGGCCGAAAAGGCGGCCGCCGCCGAGAAGCCGGCCGCCGCCGACAAGGCAGAAGCGGCCGGCAGGACCGGCACGGCCGACAAGGCCAAGAAGTCCGGCACGGCCGATTCCGCAGATGACGAGCGAGGAATCGATCATCCGACCGCCGTCTTCAAGGCGCCGCGCGTCGACCGGGTCGACCAGCCCACGACCGCGCTGAAGCTCCCGTCGAAGAAGAGCCGGACCGGAAGCGAGCCCGCCCCCGGCGGCTCCGGTGCACGGACGCCCGGGGCATCCGAGCCCTCCAGGACCCCCGAGACCCCCGCGGAGCGGACCAGCCGGTTCGTGCCGCTGCGCTCCGACGACGTACGCCCCGCGCCCACCGTGGTCGGCCCCACCGTCACGCCGGACATCTCGGCGGGTGCCGCCGCCCCCGCCGGCGCCCGGCCCGCGCTGACCGAGGCCGAGCGGACCAGGCAGCAGCCCATGCCGCCGAAGCCCCCGCTCGACCTGCTGGCGGAGCTGACGAACACCCCGCCGCCCGAGGAGACCCCCGTCCGCACGGCGGTGCGGCGGGTCAAGATCTGGACGCCGCTGCTCCTGCTCGCGCTGATCATCTTTGCGATCGCGCAGGCCGTGCGCCCGCTTCCCGACCCGGTGCTGACCCTGTCCGCGGACCCGACGTTCACCTTCGGGGGCGACAAGCTGGACATGCCGTGGCCGGAGGAGGGCCAGGGGGCCGTCGAGGTCGAGGGCGTCGGCACCATCGGTTCGTACGGCAAGGAGGAGTCCGCGCCGATCGCGAGCGTCGCCAAGATCATGACGGCGTACGTGATCCTCCAGGGCCACCCCATCACCGGTAAGCAGAACGGTGAGCAGATCGTGGTCGACGCGAAGGCGGGTGAGGAGGCCAACCGGCCCGACGAGTCGACCGCGCCGATCCAGGAGGGACAGAAGTACACGGAGCGTCAGATGCTCCAGCTGCTGATGATCCCCTCCGGCAACAACGTGGCGCGGTTGCTGGCCCGCTGGGACGCGACCAGTGAGAAGGCGTTCGTCGAGAAGATGAACGCGGCGGCGAAGGACCTCGGGATGACGAACTCGGTCTACACCGACCCGAGCGGTCTCGAGCCCACCACCCGGTCCACCCCGGCCGACCAGCTCAAGCTGGCCAGGGCGGTCACGCAGAACGACGTCTTCCGCGAGATCGTCAACATGCCGCAGGCCGACATCCCGGGCATCGGCAAGACGATCTACAACAACAACAACATCCTGCTGGAACCGGGCGTGAGCGGCATCAAGACCGGCTCGTCGACCCCCGCGGGCGGCAACCTCGTCTGGACCGCCGAGACGGTCGTCGACGGCAAGACGCGCCGCATCATCGGCGCGGTGATGGGCGCGAACCTGGACGGCACCCTGGACGCGAAGCTGCAGCGGGCCATACACAACAGCCTCGAACTGATCCGGACCGCGCAGAAGGGCGTCGACTCCGCCACCGTCGTCAAGAAGGGCCAGGTCGTCGGCTACGTCGACAACGGCTTCGGGGTCCAGACCCCCGTGGTCGCCACCAAGGACCTGAAGGCGGTCGGCTGGGGCGGCCTCGAAGTGAAGCTCGACCTGAGCGCCACCGGCGAGCCGCTCCAGCAGGCGGCGAAGGCCGGCACGGTCGTAGGACAGGTGACGATCGGAACCGGCACGGGCAAGGTCACGGCACCCGTCGCCCTGCAGGACGGGATGACGGAACCGGGCTTCGGCGACAAGCTCACCCGCATCTCCTGACCCGCCCGGACGGCCTCCGCCCCGCAGTGCGGGGCGGAGGCCGTCCGACGAGGGGGCAGCGCGGGCGAAAAGCCGCGTGCTAGCGTCCCGAGGGCAACGGAGTGGCGTCGGGACGCGTCTCCCCGAGTACGGATGAGGCCCGTGGAGCGATCGACGGTTCGGCAGGCCCGGGCAGGGACGGGGAGAGTCGCAGTGACCACCGCTGAGCCGACGAGGGCTGACCACAGTCCGCCCGTCGAACGTCTGGCCGTCCGGATCCCGGCCCAGGCCGCCGGGGACGGCGACGGGCCGCACACCTCGGTACGGAGCCGCCTGCGCCGCCACCCGGTCCTGACCACGACGGTCGTCGCCGCGGCGGTGCACCTGCTCTGGTTCTTCTTCTTCGCGAACAGCGGCGGGGACATCGCCGCCCAGGACGCCTGGGCCGAGTTCGTCGGCCGCCACCCCGGAACCGCGTACAACCTCGCCTGGTACGGGGGCATGCACCCCGTCTCGTACAGCGTGGTGTCGCCCTATCTGATGTCGGTGCTCGGCGTCCGTACGACGATGATGGTCGTCGGCACGGTGTCGTCGGCGCTCACCGCGCTGATCCTGGTGCGGGTGCCCGCCGTCCGCAATCCCCTCGCCTGCGCGCTCGCCGGGGTCTTCGCCTACCTGTGCAACGCCCTGTCCGGGCGGGTGACGTTCGGGCTCGGCATGATGTTCGCGCTCGGGGCGGTCGCCGCGGTGTTCTGCTGGCCCCACCGGTGGCGCTACCGGCGCTGGGCGAAGGCCGTCGTGGCGGCCCCGCTCGCCGCACTGGCCACAGCGGGCAGCCCCGTCGCCGGGCTCTTCCTCGGGGTGGTCGCCACGGCGCTGTTCCTGAACAAACGCCGCCCCGGGGCGTACGCGATCGGCCTGCCCCCCGTGGTCGTCGTCGTCCTGTCCGCGTGGCTGTTCCCCTTCTCGGGTACGCAGCCGATGTCGCTCGGGACCCTGTCCCTGCCGTTCGTCTTCTCCGTCCTGGTGTTCCTCCTGGTGCCCCGGGACTGGCACACCGTGCGCACGGCCGCCGCGGTGTACGGCGTCGGGACCCTGCTGACCTATGTGGTCGACTCCCAGATCGGCTCGAACGTGTCGCGCATGGCGATGCTGTTCGCCGGGGTCGTCCTGCTCGCGGCCCTGCCGTACACCACCCGCCACAGCAGGCACTGGTACGCGCTGCTTATCGTCTTCCTGGGGCTGAACTTCTGGATCGGCTTCAAGGGCGTCGACGACATCCTGCGCACCGCCCCCACCGCCTCCTGGAACCGGGAACTGGCGCCGCTGGTCAACCAGCTCCAGAGGGCCGGCGCCGAGCGGGGCCGGGTCGAGGTGGTCCCCGCCAGCAGCCACCGGGAGGCCTCCGCTCTCGCGCCGTACGTCAACCTGGCCCGGGGCTGGAACCGGCAGGCCGACATGAAGCGCAACCCGCTCTTCTACGACGACACCCTCAACGCCGTGAACTACCGCGAGTGGCTCGACCGCTGGGCCGTCCACTACGTGGTGCTGCCGACGGGGGACCCGGACAGCGGGGCGGAGCAGGAGGCGGGGCTCGTCGAGAAGGGCCAGCCGTACCTGAAGGCGGTCTGGAGCGACGCCAACTGGAAGTTGTTCCGGGTCCTGGACCCGGTACCGCTCGCCGATCCGCCCGCGACGGTGGAGCACGCCGGCGACGACGAGCTGACGATCCGGGTGCAGTCCGCCGGCCGGGTCCTGATCCGCATCCCGTACTCCCGCTGGCTCGCCGTCGTCGACGACAAGGGGAAGAGCGTGGAGCGGCCGCAGGAGACCGAGGCGTCCAGGAAGCGGTCGGCCGACGACGGGGACGCGCCCAAGGACTTCGTCAACGACCACGGCTGCCTGATCAAGGTCGACGAGGACGGGGACGGCGACGAGTGGACCGAACTGCTCGCCCCGCGCCCCGGTGTCTACCGCCTGGCGGCGCCCTACCAGCTGCAGCCGGGCACACCCTGCCCGGAGGAACTGCGCTGACGAAGGCCCGCGCCCGCACATAATGCGGGAACCCTCGCTCAGGCGGCGCCGCACTGGCAAGGTGTGCTGCCATGAAGTGCCAACATTGCGGCGGCGAACGCGTCGGTCCACTGCCGGGCATGGTCTGCCCCGAGTGCGGCTCCGTGTCCCGCTCGCCCCGTGAGAGCAGTTCCTGGATCGCGCAGGAGACCGTGATGGGCCGGGTCTCCCTGCTCACCAGGCGCCGAAAGGCCTTGCTGGCGGCGGGAGTCGTGATGGCCGCGGGCAGCCTGGCCACCGCCGTGTCGCTGCTCGCCTCGGGGGACGGGCCCGGGCGTACCGAGGCGGCGGGCCGGGCCGGCGCCGTACCCGCACCGATCGGTGCCGGCGGGGCACCCACCCGTATCGGACCCGGCGACACCGGCGCTCCCCCCGCCCCGGATCCCGGGGACGGCGGGCCGCCCGCCGACCCGACGGCAGGGAGCCCGGCGCCGTCCCCCGAACCGGGCGCCTACCGCTTCTCCGAATGGGCCGGGCCCGGCTGCACATCGGGCGACTACGCGGAACGCGGGCGGTTCGAGAACGGCGACGCGGGGTGGTACACCGTCGAGTCCGGCGGCTTCGAGGGAACCACCTGCGACGGCCGGTTCAGCGCCGTCCCGATGTCCGGGAGCCCGGCCGAGGACCGGGGGAGCAGCGCGGTCTGGGCCTGGCACCTCGGCGACGGCTTCCGCGAATGCGCGCTGACCGTCTTCGTGCCGCGCAGCGTCCGCGACCGCGACGTGGCGGGCAACCCCACCGCGTACCGCGTGCTCTCCGACCCGCACGACGCGGACTCGGCCTACACGGGCTTCGCCGTGCGTCAGCGGGAGCACCGGGGCAGCGCCGTCGACGTACGGAGCTACCCGGTCAAGGGCGACACCTTCGCGGTGCAGCTCCTCGACCGGGGCCGTGACTGGGGCGACGAGTCACTGGTCGGGGCCCACCACGCGGCGGCGCAGATCAAGGCGTCCTGCCGCTGAGGCCGAATCCCGTTTGACGCGCCGTGCCGATGCGGCTTGCATCGGCACGATGCACGCCGACGAGACGAAGACCGACGCGGCGCTCGTACGGCGCCTGCTGGCAGCGCAGTTCCCCGCCTGGGCGGACCTGCCCGTCGAGCCGGTCGCCTCCCACGGGACGGTCAACGCGATCTACCGGCTGGGCCCGGACATGGCGGTGCGGCTGCCGCGCGTGGAGGGCGGATCGCAGGACGCGGCGACGGAGCACCGCTGGCTGCCCCGCCTCGCCCCGCACCTCCCGTACGCCGTGCCCGCGCCCCTGGGACTGGGTGCGCCGGCCGAGGGCTACCCGTGGGCCTGGTCGGTGTGCCGCTGGCTCGACGGCGCGAACCCGGCGCCGGGCTCCGGCGGCGCCGAACTCGCCGGGGACCTCGCTGAGTTCGTACGGGCCCTGCGCGTGGCCGATCCCACGGACGCCCCGCCGGCCTACCGCTGCGAACCACTGGCCGCCCGGGACGGGGCCACCCGCGACGCCCTGCGGGCACTGCACGGGGTGATCGACACCGACGCCGCCGCCGGCATCTGGTCCCAGGCCCTGCGCGCGCCCGGACCGCGGGGTCCGGCGGTGTGGGTCCACGGCGACCTCCAGCCCGGCAACGTCCTGGTCGCCGGCGGCCGGCTCACCGCCGTCATCGACTTCGGCTGCATGGGCCTGGCCGACCCGGCGGTGGACCTGATCGCGGCCTGGTACCTGCTGCCGCCCGGACCGCGAACGGTCTTCCGCGCGGAAGTGGCGAGGGGGACGGCGACGGGCGGCGAGGCGGGCGCGGCGGAGGCGGAGGCCGAGGTGTGGGCGCGGGGCCGGGGCTGGGCGCTGTCGGTCGCGCTCATGGAGCTCTCGTACTACCGGACGTCGAACCGGGTGATGGCGGCCACGGCCCGGCACGTGATCGGCGAGATCCTGGCGGACGGGGGAGGGGACGGTGGGGGCGGGCAGTGACCGGCGGACCCGCCACGGGCGGCGGTGACCGGGATGCCGCCGCTACATATTTCACTCCTCAAGTGTCACCTCCATGCCCTACGCTGCACCTTCGCCGGCGTTCACGCACCCACTGCGGTGCGAGGGGGGACGCGCGGCTTGATCTGCTTCGGTCCCATCGGGGTACCGGGCTTCTCATGTGGGGGTCACATCACTGTGCGCAGGCGCAGCATTTCGACCGCGACGGCACTCGCGGTCATGTTCAGTTCCGCAGCCCTGATAACGGGCGTCGCGGGTCCGGCGACAGCGGACTCCACGAAAACGCTTCCGGTGGCCTCGTTCGGCGACATGGTCGTGGACGGCACCCACCAACGGGTCTACGTCTCCGACCCGTCCGGCGGCAAGATCGTCGTCACCGACTACGCGGGCACCGTGAAGGCGACGCTGACCGGGCTCTCCGGCGTGACCGGCCTCGCGCTGTCCGCCGACTCCGGCCAGGTGTACGCGGCCGTGAAGAACGACAACCGGATCGTCTCGGTGGACACGGCGACCTACACCCAGTCCGCCAGCTACCCGGTCGGTGCGGCTCCCGGCGACCTGGAAGTGGTGGACGGCCGCGTCTGGTTCGCCCACGGCACCGACATCGGCTCGCTCGACGTCTCCGGCGCCGACCCCGTCGTCCACCTCCGCCAGCGGGGCGATGTCGACTTCTCCGGCGCCTTCGGCATGTTCCTGGCGTCGGACCCGTCCGTACCCGGCGTGCTGGCAGTGGGCAACGGCGGCGATCTCGCCGTGTACGACGTCTCGGCCGACGGTGCCGCCATGCGGGTCAAGGGCAGCATGGACACCTCGGTGACGCAGATCGACCTGACGCCCGACGGCAGCCAGGTACTCACCTCGTGGGGCGACCCGGACTACGGATACGGCATCGGCGCCTACTCCACCGCCGACCTGTCCGAGCAGACCGGGTACCCCATCGACGCGTACCCGAACGCCGTGCGGGTCGCACCCGACGGCAGCGTCGCCGGCGGCAGCTTCTCCTGGTACGACCCCGACGTGCACATCCACCGGCCCGGCGACCCGGTGCCGACACGGGAGTACGACTTCCCCAACACCGGCAACAGCAGCGGCGCCGACACCCTCGTCCCAGGGGCGCTCGCCTGGGCGCCGGACGCCGGCCGGGTCTTCGCGGTCTCCGTGAACACCTACGGCACGCGCACCCTCCGCGCGCTGACCGATCCCACCAAGGAACTGCCCACCCTCAAGGTGGCGGCCCCCACCAAGTCGGACCGGGCCAAGAAGCTCGGCGTCACCGGCAAGCTGACGTCGAAGACGCCGCTCGCCGCGGGGACCGCCCTGAAGGTGACCCGTACGGACCTCGAGTCACCGGCGGGCAAGACCCTGGCCACCGTCAGGACCAAGGCGGACGGCAGCTTCTCCTTCGCGGACACCCCGCCCGCCGGCGGCAAGGTCACGTACAAGGTCTCCTACGCCGGCGACGCCACGCACGCGCCCGCCGCGGGCTCCGACGCGGTGGAGGTCTCCCGCGCCGCCACCACGCTGACGCTGGGCAACAACGGCAAGCTGTACGCGTACGGCAAGGACGTCGTCTTCACCGCGCACCTCGGCAAGACGTACAAGAACCGCACGGTGGCGCTCTACGCGGACCCGTTCGGCACGGACAAGCCGAAGAAGCTCCTGAAGACGGCCAAGGTCAACTCGTCCGGCAACGTCTCGGCGACCGTCGACATGACCCGCGACACCACGGTCACCGCGGTCTTCACGGGCGACGCCCGCTCCGCCTCCAAGACCGTGCAGTCCACGGCGTACGCCCAGGCGAAGATCTCCACCAGCGTCTCCAAGCACTACAAGACGGGCCGGATCGGCTCCGCCACGTACTACTACTTCCGGAAGAACACCGACCCGGTGTTCACGACGACGATGAACTACTACTCCGGCCGCAAGCAGCGCCTCCAGGTCCAGGTGTACTCCCAGGGAACCTGGTACGACACGGGCTCCGAGTACTTCGCCCTGGCCAGGAACGGCACGTCGGCGGTGCGCCTGGAGGCCCCGGGCAAGGCGGGCATCCGCGCCCGGTTGCGCTCGTCGTACATCAACGGCTCCTCCGGCGACACGGTCAACTCCACGACGCACGGCGCCTGGAAGTACATCACCTTCACCAACTGATGCCCGGCCCGGGCCGATCGGCGTGGTCGCTGCCGCGACCGGGCCGCACCGGTGGGGTCACGGCCGAGTGAGGAGGAAGCCCCCGGACCTGTCACGGTGCGGGGGCTTCCGGTGCGTTCCGGCAGACCCCGGACGCCCCCCGCTCACGCACCCGCGACAGGCGTGCGCCGGCCGGGGCGCGCCACAGTCACCCGGATGCGGAGTCGGTCAGGTCCTCGGCGAGCCGCCAGCCGTCACCCGAGGGTGCGAAGAGGAAGAGGTGGGAGGCGACCTGGGGAACGGTCCACTCGCGGTTCCCGCCCGACCGGTCAACGGCGTAGGGCGTCGTGGTCTCGTTGACCCAGACCTCGGCCCGGCCGCCGTCCCGCCTCTCGACCCCGGTGACGACGGCCTCGGAGACGGCCTTGTCCCACACCTTGCCCACAGGCGGGGTTCCGCTCCGCCAGGTCGCGGTGGGCAGGCCGGCGTCGTGCTGGAAGATCCTCTGAGCGGCTCGCTCAAGCGACGACCGTTGTGCTGCCTCGACCTGTTCCCGGACCACCCACGTGGCGGGCACGGCGGCGATCAACGCCGCCACCCCCGCCAGGACCCACTTCTGCTTCCTGTTCAAGGCCCACCCTCCCCGAGCTGCGGTTCTCAGCGCAGATCTACACGTATCCCCAGGTCAGCGTACGGCCACCGGACGTGAGCCGTGTTCAGCAAGGCAGGCACGGCACGACGCACGGCACCGGGCCCGACGCATCGGCGGCCTAGCCCAGGCGCGCACCGATCCACCTGACGGCGGCCACGGCGAGACCGGCGACGACGACGAAGGTGACGGCAACGGCGATCATCATGGCGGTGCCCATGGTCCCAATCATGTGTCTCTCCTCGGCTGTAGGGCAGCGGCTCGCCCGCGGTGCGGGACCGCGCTCCCGGTGGGGATGACCATGGCACCCCATCTCCGCAGGTGGAAGCCCGAACCGAAAACCTTGAGGACCATCTGAGCTTGCGGGCACCCGGCGCCTCGACGGGGATTCCGGTCTGGTGCGGGCCCAGGCCTGCCGTGCTGTACTGACGAGGTGGAGCGAAAGCACGCACTGGCATCGATCACCCACCCGAGACGGCGCGGCAGGGCTGTTCCGGACAGCGCGAGTGACCGGCGAGCGGAGCAGGTGCGCACCCGGGTCCGGCTCATGATCGAGATCACCGCGCGGGCAGGGGTCTACCGCAAGGGCCTGGTCGCGGCCACGCGCCGCCTCAGCCCCGAGGAAGCGACGATCCTCTCCGACCTGGAGAGCCACGGACTGCAGGTGCCCCAGTTGCACGACGTCCTGTGCGGCGGCCACGTGCTGGTGGACGAACCACGGCTGTACGAGGACTGGCGGTTCGCCGAGGTGAGTCACGAGCGCCTGTCCAGCCACCACCGTGACATCGACAAAGCGGTGTATCCCGACATCGGGATGCGCGGGGACGTGGTGCGGGAGAAGCTGCACGGGCGCACCACCCAGGGCACCTGGGTGCAGTTGGAGAAGACACCGGCCGCTTTCGGCGGGCGGAAGCTGCCGAGTCCCAGCGACCTCCGCCACCTCGTGGACTACGTCGTCTACCGCGTCACCCGCAGCAACGTCGGCCCCTGGGGACTGTCCCGGATGACCGAACGGCGCCCGCTGTACCTGGCGCCCGTCCTCGCCGTGCCGACGGCCCTGACTCCTCCCGTCGCACGGATGCTGACCCAGGCACTGCGCCGGATCGAGGAGGCCGACGACGCCACCGCCGTCTCCGAGGACCTGGCGGCCCGTTTCCCGCCTCCGGACCGGGAGGACCTGGCCGGCGAGCTGGGGCAGTCGCTGCCGGACAGGGCGGGCCGTGGGCTTTTCGGCAATTCGGAGGTCTGGGTGACCGAGACCCTCTCACCGAGCTGCGCTGCGGTGTTCCGTGGGAGTCGCGTGGCACCTGCGGTGGACCTGTTGCAGCCCGGAGGACCGTCATGAGCGACGACGATCAGCGCGATGCCGCTGCCCCCGCGGCGCAGCCGGACGCCGGTGCGGCGTCCGCCCCTGCGGGGCTGGTGTCGGCGGTGGTGAACCTGGTCGACACGGGACCGGTGCTGCTCGGCGCGTACACCGTCGCGGAGCTGACCGCCGTGGACGCGATCGTGGACTTCCTGGAGTCCAGGCCGTCGGACGAGGTGATCGCCGAGGCCGTCCGCTCACTGGCCGCCCGGCAGCTGCTGCTGGCGGGTGACACGGGCGAGCAGGTCCGGGTGCAGGGGGACCTGGGGATCGCCGTGGCGTTCCAGCAGAGGGCCCGCAAGGTGCTCGACGCCCGTACGACCGGGTCGGGTCCGGGTGAGCCGTGGAGGATCCTGCTGCTTCCGCAACCCGAGCGGATCTGTCTCATGGTCCGCATCGACGCGCTCGGCGTGCACCAGCTGGGGCTGTACAAGGCCGACGAGGCCCTGGACGCCCTCACCGAGTGGCTGCCGCGGGGCCCGGCGGCCGATTCCGGAGACCAGGCGGACACCGAGGCCGTACTCGCCGCCGCCGAGCGCTCGGCGCTGGTCACCGTCACCGACTACACGGCGCAGGGATCGGCCGAGACCGCGGGCAGCAGCAGGGATCTGGTGCTGGCCCGCAGTGGTGGACGGCTGCACTTCCTCGTCCGCGACCTCGGCGACCGGGCGAGGCTTGTACCGGACCCAGAGGCGGGTGAGGACGACGTCCGTGAACGGCTCGTCGGTCTGCTGGCGTAGAAACGGCCGGAGCTGTGGAGGTGGCGATCCGGGTCGCGGCAGTCGGCCGTACAGGACCAGCGGGTCATCGTCCTCGTCCGCCGTCTCGCCGCCCGTATCGACGAGCAGCGCGACGAGCACGAAGGGGAGAACCTGGGTGTACGGCGCCGCGTACCGGACCATGCACACCACGTCCGTGTCGGACGACAGCCAGAACTGCATGCGGAGAGGCCCGACCGAGAGGCCGACAAACTCCAGAATGCGTGCGCAGGCAGCTTCACCCGTTCTCCCACGGCGTCCGACAACATCCCGCAGCTCGTGGGCCTTGATGAGGTGGAGAAACCTGTAACAGGCCCCACGGGCGACTCGGCGGCACCTCACGTGGGCCCGATGGTCGCCTGGCTTCTGACCGTGTGCCGGGGGTTGTGTTCGTCCGTGGGTTCTTACAGGTGCGTGCGGGCCCATTGATTGGGTTTGGCGTGGATCGTCTTGAGGATGTGGGTGAAGGCCGAGCGGTCGAAAAGGATCCCGTTGTATTCAGCGGGGATCCGCTTGTCGTTGATGACTGCGGTGGGTGTTCCGGGGCCCCTGGGATCTTCCTTGCCGCCGGCCCGCTCGTATGCCTTCTGGGAAGTAGTGACGAAGGTGCGGTACTTCATGGTCTTGACGGCCGCATCGAACTCCGGGCCGCGCAGGCCCTCCACCTGGCCGGCGAGTTTCAGCAGGAAGGCGTCGGTGTAGCCGTCGACGGCCTCTTCGGGCTGGTTGGCGTACAGCACTTCGTGGTACTCCGCGAACTTGCCCTCCTCCAGAGCAGCGCGCAGCGCGTTCACTGCCTTCTTCGAACCGCTGCCGCCCATCCGGTCGTCCAGGAACGAGGCCAGGGTGTACTCGGACTTCGCTGTCCGCCGCACCGTTGCCTCGCGCAGCCCCGGTCCGCCGCCAGTGGTCTCGAACTCCTCGCATACCGGGCACCGTGGATCTTCATACAGGTGCACTGTGACTTCCGCGTCCGGATCCCCCACCGTGACCGTTGTGCCGTCCGCGCCGAGCTTCTCCGGCAACTCCTCCGTAGACAGATATGGACTCTTGTCCTCTGCCCCTGTCTGGGCAGCCCGCGAGCCGCAGCCCGTCAACGCAAGGATCCCTACGGCACACACCGCAGCCCACCGCATCGCACGCATCTTGCGTCATCCCTCCCCTGGAACAGCGCGACCCTAGAACATGTGCACGGGAAGTGCACATGTATTGATCACCGCAGGTCACGAGAACGGTCTCCGAGTGTGGGCGCTTGCCGGTCCAGGCGGCACGGCGAGTGCCGTCCTCAGCTCGAAGGCGGATCCCAGCTGGCGTGTGAGAGCTGTCAGGTGATCCAGGTACTCGTGGACCGGCGTCTGCGTGGCGTAGTCCGGGGCGATGATGGCCGCGATCATGCGAAGGGGCCAGTTCGAGAGGATCAAGCCTTCGAACTGGCCCTTGGTGCTGTGCCCCCGGCAGGATCCGAACCTGCGACACCCGCCTTAGGAGCGAGCCTGGGGGACTTGGTGGCTGACCTGGGGGGAAAGAACTCCGGCGGACGTGGGGTACCAGCCGTGCTGGTGCCTGCCGTTCTCCATGGTTTCCCGCTCGTTCTGACACGGTTGTGGCACGGGGAACATCTGATCCGTAGCTCTTTTCGGACAGGGCTTGTTGCTGTACTCCGCTTTTGTGCCGCGATGCAGTGTGGTCACTCGGAGTGCTGGCCTTGGGAAGGCCACTGTCCGTCGGTGGAACCGTCGGCGAAATGCTGCCCCCAGTAGTAGGGGTTCACTTCCGCGAGCGAGCGCGCCTCCCAGCGAGTTGGGTCGTCTTCCCGTGGGACGGCGACTTCAACGGACGGTCCCCAGAGCGCAAGCCTTTCCTGGCAGATGCCACAAGGCGGCAAGATCAATATTCTGCGGCGCTCCATGTCACGACAGACACAGACAGAGGCAGTGACGTTTCGGTCCTGGGTGTAAGCCTGGATGAAGGCCCCAGTCTCCTGGCAGAGCGCAACCGAGCCGTGCATGTTGTCAAGGCCGACGCTGGTCAGGATGCCACCGTCGGCGAGCCGCACAGCAGCTGCTCCGCCGGGTTCGCCCTCGGGCCAGCGTCGGTTCATGAGTTCCACGGCCGCATTCACAAGCACTTGATCGAGTTTCATGCGCCGGAGTTTGTCACGAGCCCTGTACGCGGCAGGGGCCATTGCGCGCCGTCCCCTCTCAAAGGCATGACCACACGAGGAGTCCTGTCTCAGCCCACCACTGTACGAACGACCTGGACGCCATGGGCCGCGTCTGCTCGGCTCTGCCTGGGTCGACGGTGGAGGGGATGGAGGCCCACCACGCCCACCTCGATGTGCCCGCGGCCTCGAACGGCGCCCCCCACCCCGGTGCCGGCCGATCCCCCGCCGGAGGCATCGTCTGTGACCGCGAGCCGAAGTCGTCGGGTGCTCGCCTCATGTCCTCCAGGCCTATCCACAGTGGGCCGTCGCGTACGCGGGTCATGACGTGCCCGAGGTCTTGGAGCCGTCCGTAGATGCCGTCCTTGCCGGTCTTGGCCTGCATCAGAAGTGTTCCCTGAGCCTCATCCCAGCGAAGGTACGTCGGGATGATCTGTACCGGCTCGTCGTGCGCGAAGTAGTGGTTCTCGCGGTGGACCACGCTCTCCTCGTCCGCGGAAACCTTCAGGCGCTCGGCAACGGCCGTCCGTGGCCGTTCACGGGCGATGGACGGGCCGTCGATCCTCGGGACCCTGCCCTGCCGGGCGCACTCCCGCCGGAACGGCGTGAGACCCGTCTCGCGGTTCTCGCGTCCAAGAGCAGATCAAGCGCACGGATGGCTGCTCCGACCCGATCCACCTCCAGGGCTCGACCGTCACCCGCGACCGTGCGACCGGGCAGGCCCTGTTCTCCTACTCGACCGACACCGAGCCCGGCGGCCGACTCCGCATCGTGTGGCAGACGGGGGCGCTCTTCGACAAGGCACCGAAGTCGGACGCCGGAGTCCGGCCGGTCGCTTTCCCGACCGAGCTGCTGCCCGATGTGAAGCTCCACATCGACGCCTACGCCGGACCGGCCGCGATGGACACGTCTTCCTCGGCCCCCAGAGCGGTCAGCTCCGCCGGAGCAACTTCCGGGACGACTGGATCAATGCGAGGGAGAAGGCGGGCATCACGGTGAACGCTCACTTTCACGATCTTCGGCACACGGGCAACACCCTCGCAGCGTCCGGGGCGAGCCTCCGGGAGTTGATGACCAGGATGGGCCACAGCACCCCGCGGGCTGCGCTGATCTATCAGCACATGGTCAACGGTCGTGACCGTGAGATCGCCGATCGGCTCCGTTCGATGATCCGCAAGGAGCGCGGCGACGTGGATTCCGAGTGGGCTTCTGACACGTGTGTGGCACGGCCGTAATCATGACCAAGGGCCAGTTCGAGAGGATCAAGCCTCCGAACTGGCCCTTGGTGTTGTGCCCCCGGCAGGATTCGAACCTGCGACACCCGCTTTAGGAGAGCGGTGCTCTATCCCCTGAGCTACGAAGGCGTTCGATGATCCCGGTCCGCGAGGACTGGGCCACCGCCGTCAGTGTAGCGGGTGAGGTGAGGTCCTCACCTGGGGTTCCCCTCCCGCGCGCCACGAGCTGGAAACCCGGAGGTGGGATGACGTGCGGAGTGGGCCCGGGGCGCGCTCGGCGTGGGTCGCGGTTGACGCCCGCCAGGCGCGGGTCATAGCGTCGCCGGATCGCTGAGCCTGCCGTGGAGGGGCCGTACGTGCCGCACGCCGATCCGAGCCGCCCCCTTCCTTCCGCTCCCGTCGCCGATCTCGCGGCCCGTGCCCGCGTCGAGGGGGCCCTGACCGCTCCCGGGGCTCCGTTCGCCGTGGTCCGTGCCGACCACGGGCCTCTCGTGTACGTCAACGGGCCCCGCACGCTGCGGGAGTTCGTGGAGGCCACCTGGGCGTTCGGCGATCAGCCGTTCCTGCTGTCCGGTGAACGGGCCTGGTCGTACGGGGAGTTCTTCGCGGCAGCCTCCGCGCTGGCGCGGCGGTTCACCGACGCGTACGGGTTGCGACCCGGGGACCGGGCCGTGGTGGCCATGCGTAATCACCCCGAGTGGCAGGTGGCCTTCTGGGCGGCGCAGTTGGCGGGTCTCGTCGCCGTACCGCTCAACGCGTGGTGGACCGAGGCCGAGTACGCCTACGCTCTCGGCGACTGCGAGCCGCGTGTCCTGCTCGTCGATGGTGAGCAGTTGCCCAAGGTGGCCTCCTGGGCCATGCGGGCCGGGGCGCGTGTCGTCGTCTTCCATGACGGCGGCATGGACGGTGCCCTGCCCGAGGGGGCCGAGCGGTACGCGGATCTGCCTGAGCCGGATCCGATGGAGGCGCCCCCCGAGGTGGAGATCCGGCCGGAGGACGATGCCACGATCATCTACACCTCCGGTACCACCGGCCGCCCCAAGGGCGCCGTGGCCACCCACCTCGCCCAGGCCGGCGCCGCTCTCAACCCGCGGTACCAGGCGGCGGTATCCGCCCTCGCCCGAGGCGTCCTCCCGGGCCAGGGACCCGCGCCGGTGACGCTGATGACCTTTCCCTTCTTCCACGTCGCAGCGTTCACCAGCCTCTATTCGGCGATGGCGGCGGGAGGCACGCTCGTCCTGATGCCGAAGTGGGACGCCGGTGAGGCCCTGCGTCTGATCCGGCGGCACGCGATCACGCACTTCGCGGGGGTCCCGGCCACCGCGCTCCAGTTGCTCACGGCGGCCGAGGCCGCGGGGGACGGCCTGGAGAGCCTGAAGGGGCTGAACACCGGCGGAGCCGCGGCACCACCCGATCTGGTCGCCCGGCTGACGGCGCGGTACGGCGAGCGGATCGAGCCGCGCAACGGGTACGGCCTGACCGAGACCAGCGGCGGTGTGCTGGCCAACTTCGGCGCCCTCTACCGTGCGCACCCCGACTGCGTGGGCACGCCCACTCCGGTCACCGAGGTGCGGATCGTGGACCCTGCGGGCGAGCCCGTCGCGGACGGTGAAGCCGGGGAGCTGTGGCTGCGGGGCCAGTCGGTCGTCCGCGGATACTGGCGCGACGAGGCGGCGACGGCCGGAGCGTTCCCGGGTGGCTGGTTGCGTACCGGTGATCTCGCCGTCGTACGCGACGGGCTGGTGGCCGTCGTCGACCGCATCAAGGACGTGGTCGTCAGGGGCGGCGAGAACGTCCACTGCGTCGAGGTCGAGGCCGTCCTGCACGCCCACCCCGACGTCGAGGACGCGGCGGTGCTCGGCGTCCCGCATCCGGTGCTGGGGGAGGAGGTGGCGGCGGTCGTCCGGCTGCGGCCCGGAGCCTCGGTCACGGCGGACGCGCTGCGGGCGCACGTCGGCCGGAGCCTGGCGGCGTTCAAGGTCCCCCGCCACGTGCTGGTGTCGCGGGAGCCGCTGCCCCGGAACGCCACGGGCAAGATCCTCAAGCGTGAACTGCGTGAACTGCGTGACCTCGGTGAGCTACGTGGCCTGCGCGGAGCGGACGAGGAGCAGGCATGAGGAACGCGAGGTGAGCGAGGAAAGCCCCGTCCCGGGCCCGGTCCGTGAGCCCCGTACACGAGCAGGCCGTGAGCAGGCCGTTGCGCAGACCCCGCACAGCTCGCGCACACCCCCCCGAGCGGCTGAGCAGCCCGCGCCTGTTCAGGGCCGGGTGATCCGTATCCGGTAGTTCCCGTCCCCGTCCTTCGCGATCACGGAGATCCGTACGTTGTTGGCCCGGTCGGTGAACGTCTCGCCCGGTTCGAACGGGGCGTCGGAGAGTTCCGCGTGCACGTTGGGGCGTCTGGTGCAGCCGCCGCTGTACTCGGTGCTGTCGGCGACCGACACGGGGCCCTGGCCCGTGTCCACGTCCGAACTCACCTTGTAGATGAGTACACCGGGCCGGCAGACCGCCTCGTCGTTGCCTTCGGGGGTCCGGACCTCCACCGCCCAGCCGGACTGCGAGGTCAGCGGTACGAAGGCAAGTTTGGCGCCGCCCGTCGTGGCCAGGGGTCCGAGCGTGTGCTCACTGGTTCCCGACATCGCGGCGCAGCTGACCTGGTCGTCGTCCAGCCAGCCGAGCTTCCACTTGTGCCAGCCCAGGAGGTCGTTGTTGGCGCCCCAGTCCTCGGACATGATGTCCCAGTGCCCCACGGAGCCCCCGCCCTCCATGGTGTAGAGGTCGGGCAGTCCGAAGACGTGGCCGTTCTCGTGGGGCAGGACCCGGTAACCGGTCTCCGGGTACGACCCCGAACCGTCGTCCTGGCGGCTGTACACGAAGGACGTGTTGGCGAGCGGTACTCCGTCGGCGAAGGGCGCGTCGTCGTTGCCGGAGAAGGTCACGGACAGGACGGTGTCCAGGGCCGAAGGGCCGGCGTTCGGGGTGACCAGGACGTTGACCAGGTCGTACGCCGAGAAGTCGACCTTCGGGTCGGCGACGCTCACTAGGTCCTTCACCAGGTCGTGGTATCCCGGCTCAAAGGGTGATCCCCGCTCGATGCCGTATTCGGCGAACGGCAGCGGCATCCGCAGCCAGTCGTCCACGGGTGCTTCCGGGGCGTAGGTCAGACGGCCGTAGGAACTGGTGCTGAACCAGTCGCTGGTCTGCGGGAAGAACTCCGCCAGCCGGTCCGCGGCGGGTTCGGTCGCCTCGGCGTCGGGGAAGTCGATCATCAGGTTCAGGGCCTTGATCCGGCCCGTGGAGCGCGCGTAGCCCGGGGGGGTCGGTATGCCCTCCGACATCTGTACGCCCATGGTCGCGGATATTCGGCACGGTGCCAGGCCGGGACCCCGAGGTGCGGCCACCGGTCCCGCGGAGGCGCGGCTGGCGATGGGGAGGGTCGAGCTGGCCGATGCCATCGTGGCGATGACCAGGGCCGTCGCTCCGGCGAGCGCGAGGGGCCGACGCCAGGTGCGTATCCGGTGGCGGGGCTGCTGCATGGGCTTCGCCTTCGGGTCCGCGGCAGCCGGCCGGCCCTGGCTGCGCTCTGGCGCTCAGCCTCTTCCTGGTCGTGGGGTACCGCTCGCTGGGTGCGCCGATGGAGGGGTTTTCGTCGCGGACTCAACCTCTCCAGGTGATGTGGCGCAGGTCACAAAGGGGCGGGAAATAACCGGGGACCCATTCCCCGTTTGCACCTGTGTCCCCGCTAAGCGGGGGATCGTTCCCCGGTTGTGCTCCGGGGATCGCCACATACCGCAAGAAGGGCTGCCGTCGTGAAGACCGCTGTCGAACCCGCTGCCTTCGCCGTGGGCCGTCGTACGTCCCGCCCGCGGGCCGACGCGCTGCGCAACAGGGAGCGGATCGTCGCGGCTGCCCGTGAGATGTTCGTCGAGTTCGGGCCGCATGTGCCGCTCGACGACGTCGCGCGGCGTGCGGGTGTCGGAAACGCCACGCTCTACCGCAACTTCCCCGACCGCGTCGCCCTGATCCACGAGGTCGTACTCGCCGTCACCTCCCGCACGACCGATCGTGCGGAGGAGGCCGCCGCGGCCGAGTCCGACCCGTTCGCAGCGCTCAGCCGTTTCGTGCACGACGCGGCGGACGAGCGGATCGGCGCCCTCTGCCCGATGCTGACGGGCGCCTTCGACCATGAACACCCCGATCTGCTCGCCGAGCGCCGTCGCCTGGAGAAGGCCGTCGAAGGGCTCGTGGAGCGTGCCATGACCGCAGGGAGGCTGCGCACCGACATCGCCGTCGGTGACGTGCTCGTCGCCCTCTCCCAGCTCACCCGGCCACTGCCCGGCATCGCCTGCCCGGGCATCGACCGGTTCACCCACCGCCATCTGCAGATCTTCCTGGACGGGCTGGAGCTCCCGGCCCGGTCCGAGCTGCCAGGATCGGCGGCCACCTTGGAGGACCTGCGCAGCGGGCGCTGACGCCCGCGCACCGGACAACGCACAGACGACACGGCCCACCGAGGCCGCCACCACCGCGCGCCCCCAGAGGCCGCCATCACCCCTATGAAGCGAGCCGCGCCCCGGCCGTCAGGCCGGGCCGTCGGCTCCCCTCGCCTTCTTCCGGCTACGCAAGCGGCCCGTCAGCGGTCCCGTCGCCGGCGCCCCACGACTCACGACTTCACGACCCTTCGCGTCCTTAGGCGGCCACATCCATGTCGAAAACACTCGACACCCTGCCCGATCCCAATCGCTGGAAGGCGCTGGCCTTCATCGCCCTCGCCCAGCTGATGGTCGTGCTCGACTCGACCATCGTGAACATCGCACTGCCGTCCGCCCAGGCGGACCTGGGCATCTCCGACGGAAACAAGCAGTGGGTCATCACCGCCTACGCGCTCGCGTTCGGTGGTCTCCTGCTCTTCGGCGGCCGTATAGCCGACCTCTGGGGCCGTAAGCGCACCTTCGTGGTGGGCCTGCTCGGCTTCGCCGCGGCCTCCGCGCTGGGCGGTGTCGCCCAGGGTGAGGGCATGCTGTTCGGTTCGCGTGCCCTTCAGGGTCTGTTCGGCGCGCTCCTCGCACCGTCCGCCCTCTCCCTGCTCGCGGTGATGTTCAGCGACGCCAAGGAGCGGGCCAAGGCCTTCGGCATCTACGGAGCCATCGCCGGTGGCGGTGGCGCGGTCGGCCTGATCCTCGGCGGTTTCCTGACCGAGTACCTCAACTGGCGCTGGACCTTCTTCGTCAACGTCCCCTTCGCGATCGCCGCCGCCGCGGGTGCCTACATGGTCATCCGTGAGCCCGCCGGCAGCCGCAACCGTTCGGCGCTCGACATCCCCGGTGTGGTCCTGTCTACGCTGGGCCTCGTCTCGCTGGTGTACGGCTTCACCCGCGCCGAGTCGGCCGGCTGGTCGGACTCGGTGACCATCGGCATGTTCGTCGCGGCCGCGGTGCTGCTGTCCGCCTTCGTGCTCACCGAGGCGCGCGTGAAGTCGCCGCTGCTGCCCCTGCGCGTCGTGATGGACCGTAACCGCGGTGGTGTCTACCTCTCGCTGGGTCTCGCCATCATCGCGATGTTCGGGCTGTTCCTCTTCCTCACCTACTACCTGCAGCTGGTCAAGGGCTACACCCCGGTCAAGACCGGCTTCGCCTTCCTGCCGATGATCGCGGGCATGATCACCGGGTCCACGCAGATCGGCGCCCGCCTGATGACGAAGGTGCCGCCGAGGCTGCTGATGGGCCCCGGGTTCCTGGTGGCCGCCATCGGCATGCTGCTGCTGACCCAGCTGGACATCAACACCTCGTACGCGGGCGTCATCCTGCCGGCGGAGCTGCTGCTCGGCCTGGGCATGGGGTCGGCCTTCATGCCGGCCATGTCGCTGGCCACGCACGGCATCGAGCCGCGTGACGCAGGTGTGGCCTCCGCGATGGTGAACACCTCGCAGCAGGTCGGCGGTGCCATCGGCACGGCGCTGCTGAACACGATCGCCGCCGGAGCCACCACCGCCTACGTCGCCGATCACGTCGCCGGTGCCACGGACCCGAAGCTGCTGCAGCTGCAGGCCACGGTCGCCGGTTTCGCGAGCGCGATCTGGTGGGCGGTGGGCATCCTCGTCGTCGCCTCGGCGATCGCGGTGGTGCTGATCAACACCGGGCGTCCGGGTACGGGGACGGCCGGCGCGTCCGGCGGCTCCGGCGAGAAGGCGGACGGCGTCGACGACGAGCTCATGATCCCGGTCGTCGCGCACTGACCCCGTCTCAGGGCCGCGGGGCGTGACGCCCCGCGGCCGTCCACGGCCCCTGATCTGCCCTGGTTCCGCTCAGCGGAGCCAGGGCAGATCCGCGTCCGTGCCCTCGGGCTGCAGGCCGGTGGCGATGATCTGCATGATCTCGCCCAGGCTCGTCACCTGCTCCGGGGTGAGGCGGTCGAACATCGCCTGGCGTACGGCGTCGACGTGCCCCGGAGCCGAACGCGCCAGCATGGCGTGGCCCTCGTCGGTGAGCACGGCGTTCTGGCCGCGCTTGTCCGAGGGACACTCCTCGCGGCGGACCCAGCCGTTCTTCTCCAGCCGCGCGACGGCGTGCGAGAGGCGGGAGCGGGTGATCTTGGCGTCCTTGGCCAGCTCGGTCATGCGCATGCGCCGCCGGGGTGCCTGGGAGAGCTGTACGAGCAGCCCGTAGTAGATGTGCGGCATCCCGGCGTCCCGCTGCAGCTGGCGGTCGAGGTGGTCCTCCATGAGCGTGGTGGCATGGAGGTAGGCGCGCCACACGCCCTGTTCTTCGTCGGTGAGCCAGTGGGGCTCGCCGGTGGGTGCCGTGGTCATGGACTCCACTGTACGACCTTTTCTTGAAAGTTTAACTAGATAGGGCTAAGGTCTGGAGGTAGGAACTTGAAGATTCAAGATGCCTATTCGACGAGTCGGTCTGCCGATTCCCCGGCGCCGGCCGCAGGTACCTGTCCCCGGTGGTTGTAGAGAACACACATACCCCGGCCGGCAGGGGAACGGGAGTGCCATGACTGTCGCCGCGGACCGGATGCCCGCCCTCTACCTCTCGCACGGAGCCCCGCCGCTCGCCGACGACCCCGTGTGGCCCGGCGAGCTCGCGGCCTGGTCGGCCGGGCTGCCCCGCCCCAAGGCCGTCCTCATGGTGTCCGCGCACTGGGAGGAGGTCCCGCTCGCCATCGGCGCCACCGAAGCCGTGCCGCTCGTCTACGACTTCTGGGGGTTCCCCGAGCACTACTACCGGGTGCGGTACGCCGCGCCGGGCGCCCCCGGGCTCGCGGAGGACGTCCGCAAGCTGCTGCGGACCGCGGGAACGCCCGTCCAGGACATCCCGGACCGCGGACTCGATCACGGCGCGTACGTCCCTCTGGTCGAGATGTATCCGGACGCCGGCATCCCGGTGCTCCAGATCTCCCTGCCGACGCTCGACCCGCGGAAGCTGATGGACATCGGCAGGAAGCTCGCCCCGCTGCGTGACGAAGGGGTGCTCATCGTCGGCAGCGGCTTCTTCACGCACAACCTGGCCGCCCTGCGGCACCAGGGCGGCGGCACCCCCGGCTGGTCGGCGGAGTTCGACGACTGGGGCGACCGGGCGCTCCGGGCGCAGGACGTGGACGCCCTGCTCGACTTCGAGCACAAGTCCCCGGCCGGAAAGCTGGCCCATCCGCGCACCGAGCACTTCGCTCCGCTGTTCGTCACGCTCGGGGCCGCCGAGGGTGATCTCGACCAGGGGCGCAGCGTCATCGACGGCTTCTGGATGGGTCTCGCGAAACGTTCGGTGCAGTTCGGCTGAGCAGCGGCTTCTCGTACCAGGAGACGTCCCAGTACCGCCCGAACTTCCGGCCCACCTCGGTGTACGTGCCGACATGGCGGAAGCCGAAGGCGTCGTGCAGCCTGACCGACGCCTCGTTGGGCTGCGCGACCGCGGCGTAGGCGCGGTTCAGGTCCTCGTCCGCCAGGGCCTCGAACAGGGCCTTGTAGAGCAGGGTGCCGATGCCGCGGCCGGTCGCGCCGGGTGCGCAGTAGACGCTCACCTCCACGGAGGTGCCGTAGGCGGCCTTGGGCCGGTACGGACTGCTGGTGGCATAACCGAGGACCCGGCCGGCGTTGTCACCGGTACGGGGGTCCTGGGCAACCAGGAGCCGGTGGGGGCCGTCTTCCGGGTGGGAGCGCAGCCAGGGCAGGCGTTCCTCGGGGGCGAAAGGCGTCGTGTCGAAGGTGAGCGCCGTCTCACGGACGTAATGGTTGTAGATGTCCGTAAGGGGCGCCAGGTCGGCCTCGACGCCAGGTCTGACCAGCACTTCTGCGGGTATCCGCACCATGTGTCCTCCCGTGGGGGCGGACAGGGTACTGCATGATCTCAAAAGTGAATGGTCCCGGTGGGAATTCTGTCCGGATTCCAGTCGTTGTTTCCATCGGATGCAGGGCACCCGAAAAGGTGTCGCGACCTACTCAGTAAGGGAGCTCGCATGGCAACCCGTGCCGTCGCTCGTCGTTCGTCCGCCAGCACCGGCGGGACCGACCGGGCAAGCAGTGTTCGCGCCGTGGGCGGGGAGATCGCCGATCGCGACCTGGTCGGCATGTATCTGGACGAGATCGCACGCACACCTCTGCTCGACGCCGCCAAGGAGGTCGAGCTCTCCCAGACGATCGAGGCGGGCGTCTTCGCCCAGCAGATCCTCGACGGCGAGGTGGAGAGCGATGCCGGCGGAGCGACGCGTGAGGAGCTGGAGGCGCTGGTCGCCGAGAGCGAGCGCGCCAAGGACATATTCATCCGGTCCAACCTCCGGCTCGTCGTTGCCGTGGCCCGACGCTACCCGAGGGCGGGCCTGCCCCTCCTCGACCTGATCCAGGAAGGGAACGCGGGCCTGGTGCGCGCGGTCGAGAAGTTCGACTACGCCAAGGGCTTCAAGTTCTCCACGTACGCCACCTGGTGGATCCGGCAGGCCATCACCCGGTCCATCGCCGATCAGTCCCGCACCATCCGGCTCCCCGTGCACCTCGTGGAGGAGCTCGGCCGGATCCGGCGCGTGCAGCGCGAGTTCAACCGTGAGCACGGTCGCGACCCGGACCACGCGGAGATCGCGGCCGAGCTCGACACCAAGGCCGAGCGCGTCAGCAACGTCCTGGACTGGGCGCGCGACCCGGTCAGCCTGAACATGTCCGTGGACGACGACGGGGACACCCAGTTCGGCGACCTGCTGGAGGACACCTCCGCCGTCTCCCCCGAGCAGTCCGTGATGACGCTGCTGCGCAGCGAGGAGCTCGAGGACCTGATCGGCAAGCTCGACAACCGGACCGCTTCGATCATCCGGATGCGTTACGGAATCGAGGACGGACGGGAGCGGACGCTCACCGAGGTGGGCAAGCAGCACGGCCTGACACGAGAGCGGATCCGCCAGATCGAGAAGCACGCACTACTCGAATTGAAGCGAATGGCTCACGACACGGGCTTTGACGCTGCGGCGTGAGCCGATAACCCGTAATCTCCCCATCAAGCCGGTTCGCACCGGCCCGACGACCGGTCTCCCTTCCGGTCCCATGAGCTGAGTCCCGGCGCCCACCCCCCCCCGGCGCCGGGGCTCATTCATGTCCGCTCCACGACCGCCTTCTCCGCAACGGCCGGGCGAGGGGAGGCCGCGCGGGCCAAGCGGGCTCCCAGGGCGCCGAGGTGCTCCGCGAGTTCCGGCGGCCCGTGCACCTCGAACTCGCACTCCAGCAGGGCGAGCCGCAGCGCCACCCACTCCAGGGAGTCCGAGCAGACCGTGCGCAGGCGGCACTCATGCCCGTCCGAGGATTCCGGCACGCCGAGTCCCGCGGGCAGCCGCGCCCGCACGAACTCGGCGGAGGCCCGGAACGTCACGTCCAGGTGCAGCTCCGGCTGCGTCCGGGACATCGAGCGGGTGAGGAACTCCGCGGCGTCCTCGCTCCCACGGGGCAGTTCCCGCGCGGGGAAGCGGGCTCCGGTGGCGAACGGCTCGCTCACCCGGTCCACCCGGAACGTACGCCAGTCCTCACGGCCGATGTCGTACGCGACGAGATACCAGCGCCGGTCCGTGCTCACCAGCCTGTACGGCTCGACCTGCCGCCTGGACTCCGCGGAGTCCCCCGCCCGGTAGGCGAAGCGCAGCCTCTCCTGCCCGGTGACCGCGGACGCGATCGTCGTGAGCGTGCGCGGGTCGACCGTCGCACCGTCGCCACGGGTGAGCGGCACCGTGGCGTGCTGGAGGGAGGAGACCCGGTGGCGCAGCCGTGACGGCAGGACCTGTTCCAGCTTGGCCAGCGCCCGCACGGAAGCCTCCTCGACGCCCTCGATCGCATGCCCGGCCCCGGCCCGCAGCCCCACCGCGATGGCGACCGCCTCCTCGTCGTCGAGCAGCAGCGGAGGCATGGCCGTACCGGCCACCAGGCGGTAGCCGCCGATCGATCCGCGTGAGGCCTCGACGGGATAGCCCAGGCCGCGAAGCCGTTCGATGTCGCGGCGGATGGTGCGCGCACTGACCTCCAGCCGCTCGGCCAGCTCACTGCCCGGCCACTCCCTCGGCGTCTGGAGGAGGGACAGCAAGGTCAGCAGGCGTGCCGGGGTGTCCGTCATGCGACCAGGATGCCGCGCCTCAAGGCCGCCTACGGGGCTGTCGAACAACCGGAGGGATGCCTTCCGTGAGTGCCGGACGCCCGTCGACTTCTTGCGGGACGGGGCGGCCGGACGCCCACCCGGCACCTTGCGTGACGCAGGCCCACCGGACGGCGCTGCGTGCGCACCGTCGGGCGGCGCGCACCGTCGGGCGGTGGAGCGGCCGCGCCCCGCGCTTGCCGACGGTGCCCCGGGCTCGCCTGCGGTGCCCCGGGCGGGGCGGCGTCAGCAGATCCGGGTGCGGTTCTCCATGGCCCGGCGCGCGGACTGCTCGTCGTCGTAGACCTCGCACATGTGGCGGCCGTCGGGTGTGGCCGTGTGCTCGACCTCCCACAGGCTCGTCTCGGTGCCGTCCAGGAGCAGGAAGGCGTGCTCGTAGAGGGTGAAGCCCGCGTCCCGTCCGTCGACGTGGAACTGGCGGCCGAAGATCTGGGTGATGTGGTGGGCGAAGGCCGCCCGCAGCCGCCCGGCGGTCGCGGGGCCCGGCCGGTCGGCGTTCTCCGCGCGGCGAAGGACGCGACGGGCGTGGTCGGCCGAGTCGTCCTGGGCGTACATCCGGGGGACGGGGGCCGGGGGGACGCTCATCAGCAGGGTGAGGACTTCGAGATCCTCCCGCAGGCTGTCGTCGCCCAGTGCCGAGGCGGAATCCCAGAAGCTGCCCGCCAGTCGCGCGGCGGCCACGCGGGCATCGCCCTCGTCGTCGTACAGCTCGTGGCGGACCGCGGTCCCGGGGTTGTCCCTCCCGCCGCCGTGCACCAGCTCCCACAGGGTGAGTGCGGTGCCGTCGGAGAGGAGATAGGTGTGCCGGTAGGTCTCGCGGTGCAGGGCGGCGCTGTGATGGGAGGAGTAGAGGGAACTGCTGTGCGCCAGGGCCGTGCCGAGCCGGTCGACCGTGGTGTCGGACAGATCGAAGGAGTTGAGGGCGCATCGCAGGAGTCGCTCGAGGTGCTGCTCGGTTGTCTCGTACGGATCGCTCAAGGTGCTCTCTCCAGGCCGTCGCCGCGTGTTACCCGATGCGTGCATAACGTAGTCCCTGGGTCTGACATCGTGACCGGGGTTCGCAAAAAACGTACCGCGCACGCGGAAAGTTCCCCACACTCCTCAGGACGATCCATAGAGCTCGCCGTACGAAGGGAAGGTGCCCCCGGGGCCGTCGGCGCCCCGGGCCGCCCGGACGGCCTTGACGATGGCGCGGGCCAGGACGTCCGCGGCCGCCGCCAGCAGCTCGTTGAGGACGGCGACGGACTCCGGTGGCAGCGGCACCAGTCCGGTGGCCAGGGTGAAGACGGTGTCCCCGTCGGTGAGCAGGTGGACGGGCCGGACGGCGCGCGCGAGACCGTCGTGCGCCACCCCCGCCAGCTTCTGTGCCTGGGCCCGGGTGAGGGCGGCGTCGGTGGCGACGACGGCGATCGTGGTGTTGAACGGAAGGCTCCCCTCCGTGCTGTCTCCCTCCGCGCCGTCGCGCCGCGCCTCCTCGATCTCCGCCAGCCGGCGTCCCGCTGCCGCGTGCACCGCCGGGTCCGGGCGCACCGGGGGCTCGTCGGCGCCGTACTCGCCGTAGAGCACGCCGGTCCGCGGATCGAGCACGGAGCCCGCCGCGTTGACCACGGCCAGCGCGGCGACCGTGGCGCCGGAGGCGAGGCGCAGGCTCGCCGTGCCCACGCCGCCCTTCAGCCGCCCGGCGACCGCGCCCGTCCCCGCACCCACCGAACCCTCGGGCACCCGTGCGCCCGGATCGGTGGAGGCCGCAGCCTCCACCGCGGCCCGTCCGGTCGAGGCGTTGGGACGGGCCCGCCAGTCCCCGCCCCGGCCGAGATCGAAGAGACAGGCGGCGGGCACCACCGGCACCACCTGCGCGGGGTCGGCTCCGACGCGGACGCCGCGGCCCTGCTCCTCCAGCCAGGCCATCACGCCGGACGCCGCGTCGAGTCCGTAGGCGCTGCCTCCCGTGAGCACGATCGCGTCGACGCGCTGCACGAGGTTGCGCGGGTCGAGGGCGTCCGTCTCCCGGGTGCCGGGTCCGCCGCCCCGCACGTCCACGGCGGCCACCGCCCCGCCCCGCGGGGCCAGGACGACGGTGGTTCCGCTCAGCGCACGCTCGCCCGGCACCCGCGCGTGGCCGACACGGATCCCGGCCACGTCCGTCAGGGCGTCCAGCGGGCCGGGGGCGGGCAGGTCGTCGGTCATCGGAACTCCTCGTGGGGTGCGGCGGTGCTTGCCGGTCCGTCCATCGGCGAACGTACAGGCGGTGGCCGGCCGGGCGGAGGGCGTGCGGCGTGGAAGGGGGCGCGGCGTGGAAGGGCGTGCGGCGTGGAAGGGCGTGCGGCGTGGAAGGGGGCGCGGCGTGGAAGGGCGTGCGGCGTGGAAGGGGGCGCGCTGTGCCGTCCGGACCGGGGTGCGAGCGCGGGCCACCCGGGCGACGTACCCGTCCCCTGGAGGTCCATATGGGGGCTTAACGCCCATAGCGGCCCTACGGTGGCCGGGTGACCGAGCCACCAGAAGCCCCCTCCGAACCCGACCGGCACGATCCCGGTGCGCGTGCCGGCTCTCCCGGCGGGGCGGCCGCGGGGCTGTCCGGCCGGAACCCGTCCCTCCTGACCCGGGCGGCCGACGCCCTCCCGCGCTCCGTGTCCGGCCGCGCCACCCTGGTCGGGGCGCTGGTCTCCGGACTGCTGATCATCGCCATCGTGCTCGGCAGCCGCCTGCTGCACGACTTCGACTCGGCCCTGCTGCCCTACGCCGTGGCCACGGTCTTCCTCGCCTTCGGGGTCGCCTACCGCTACACGGTCTGGATCTCCGCCCCGGGCGCCCGGCGGCTTTTCGAGAAGGGCTGGGGCAGCCTGTTCTCGGCCGAGAACTTCCGCAGGGCACCCACCGCCCTGCCGACGATGGCCGCGACCTACCTCGGTTTCCAGAAGTTCCTCGGCGCGCGCTCCCACGCCCGCTGGGCGGCCCACCAACTGATCTTCTGGGGCTGCATCCTGGCCGCGCTGATCACCTTCCCGCTGACCTGGGGCTGGTTCACCTTCACCTCCGGCAGCGGCTCGGGTCCCGGTTACGAGATGCGCGTCTGGGGCTTCAAGATCCTCGGCTTCGACTCGCTGGACTTCGTCGGCTGGGTGCTGTTCCACGGTCTGGATCTCGCCGCCGTACTCGTCATCCCCGGCGCCTCCTACTTCCTGTGGCGGAGGATGAAGGACCGCGGCGCGATCACCGGCCAGCGTTTCGCCTACGACATGGTCCCGCTGCTCGCCCTGATCATCATCTCGGTAACCGGCCTGTTGCTGACCTTCTCCTCGATCTTCCTGCACGGCGGCGGCTACCAGTTCCTCGCCGTCCTGCACATGGTCTCGGTGGTCTTCACCCTCATCTACATCCCCTTCGGGAAGTTCTTCCACATCGTCCAGCGTCCGGCGGCGGTCGGAATGCAGCTCTTCAAGTACACGGGGCGTCAGCACGACGAGGTGTTCGCCTGCCGCCGCTGCGAGGAGCCGATCGACACCGGCCCGTACGTCGAGAACCTGCGCGGCACCATGCGCGACCTCGATCTCGGCTTCGACGCATGGGCCGAGTACTGCCCGCGCTGCAAGCGGGTCCTGCGTGGCAACGCCTATCTCACCCAGGTCAAGAAAGGCTTCAAGTGACAGCGGACCCCCGCGCTGCAGGCCCCTCCACGGCCGTCCCCCTCGACCCCGCCCTCGCCCCGCCCGGCACGCGCGGTTTCCGGGACGCGGGCGGCATCCCGGCCGACCGGTGGCACGCCGACCAGAACGGCGAGACGCTCGTCCCGACGCACTGCTGCTTCTGCGGCGTCCAGTGCGGGATGTACCTCCGCGTCGACCACGGGGGCAAGGTCTTCGGCGTGGAGCCCCGCAATCACGACATCAACCGCATGCGGCTCTGCCCCAAGGGCATCAACGCCTATCAGCAGGTCAACCACCCCGACCGGCTGACCGCCCCGCTCATGCGGCGCTCCCGGGACGAGGAACTGCGCGAGGTCTCCTGGGACGAGGCGCTGGACTTCACCGTCTCCGAGATCAGGCGCATCCAGCGTGAACACGGCAACGACGCCTTCGGAGTCCTCGGCGGCGCCAGCCTGTTCTCCGAGAAGACGTACCTGGTCGGGAAGTTCGCCCGGGTCGCGCTCAGGACCCGGCACGTCGACTACAACGGCCGCCTCTGCATGGTCAGCGCCGCGGGCGCCAACAAGCTCGCCTTCAACATCGACCGGGCCGGCAACCCGTTCTCCGACATCCTGCTCACCGACTGCCTGCTGCTCGCCGGAGCCAACGTCGGGGAGTGCTTCCCGGTGCTCACGCAGTACGTCTGGGGGGCCCGCGACCGGGGCGCCGCCCTGATCGTCGTCGACCCGCGCGAGACCGCCGTCGCGCGCACGGCCGACATCCATGTCGCCCTCAAGCCGGGCACCGACTCCGCCTTCTTCAACGCCGTGCTGAACGTCGTGATCGAGGAGGGCCTGACCGACGAGGCGTTTCTCGCCGCCCACGCCGACGGCTGGGATGAGGTCAAGGCCAACGCCGCCCAGTACCCGCCGTCCCGCGCCGCCGAGATCTGCGGCGTCCCTGCGGAGCAGGTCGTCCAGGTCGCCCGCGCCTTCGCCCGCGCACCCAAGGCGATGGCCTTCCACGCCCGGGGCATCGAACACCACACGCAAGGTGTCGAGAACTGCCTCACCGTGATCAACCTCTGCGCCGCTACCGGCCACCTCGGCAAGCCCGGTGCCGGGTACGGCACCCTGACCGGTCAGGGGAACGGGCAGGGGGGCCGCGAGCACGGCCAGAAGTCCGACCTCCTCCCCGGCGGCCGCTCGATCCTGAACGAGGAGCACCGCCGGCAGATCTGCGAGATCTGGGGGATCGAGGAGTCCGAACTCCCGGCGGCGGGCACCTCGATGATGGAGATGGTCTGGCAGATGCAGCGCCGCGAGATCCGCGGCCTGATCGGCATCTGCAACAACCCGTTCGTCTCGTTGCCCAACTACGCCGTGGTGAAGGATGGTTACGACGCCACCGAGTTCCACGCCCAGTTCGACTTCTTCCTGTCCGAGACCGCGGCCAACGCGCACGTCGTCTTCCCCGTCACCGTGTGGGCGGAGGACGAAGGGGTGATGGCGAACGCGGAGGCGCGGGTGGTCAAGCACAACAAGGCGCAGGAACCGCCCTCCGGCGTGCGGACCGACACCTGGGTGATGTGCGAACTCGCCCGGCGGCTCGGCGCAGGGGACAAGTTCGCCTTCGGCGGTTCGCGGGACGTCTTCGACGAACTGCGCAGGGCGTCGGCCGGCACCGTCATCGACTACTCCGGCATCACCTACGAGCGTCTGGAGGAGACCGGCGGGATCGCCTGGCCGTGTCCGTCGACCGACCATCCGGGCACGCCTCGGCTGTTCGAGGACGGCACGACCTATCACGCGGACGGCAAGATCCACATGCAGGTCGTCGAATGGCATCCACCGGCCGACCCGTACGACGACGAGCACCCCATGTCGCTGACCACCGGACGCACCGTCGCCCACTTCCTCTCCGGCAACCAGACCCGCCGGCTGGGAGCCCTCGTCGAGCAGACCCCGCGGCCGTGGGCCGAGGTGCACCCCTCCCACGGCTTCCGCAACGGCGAACCCGTCCGTGTCGTCACCCGCCGCGGCAGCGAGGTCTTCCCCGCCCTGGTCACCGAGGCGATCCGCCCCGACACCGTCTTCATCCCGTACCACTGGCCCGCCCCCACTTCGGCCAACGTGCTCACCATCGACGCCCTCGACCCCCGCTCCAAGATCCCCGAGTACAAGGTCTGCGCCTGCCGCATCGAGCACGCGGCGGCGATCGACGAGGTACCGGCGCCTCCGGTCGCGCCCGGCCACGTCGCCTATCCCGAGACCCAGGTCTCCCGAACCGACCCGTTGCCGCCGACGGCCCCCCAGGGCCGCGGGACCTCGGAGAGGAGCTGATGCCCCGATGATGGGCAGAACGATCTTCATCGATCCGGGCCGCTGCATCGGCTGCCAGGCCTGTGTCTCCGCCTGCCGGGAATGCGACTCCCACCGCGGCAAGTCGATGATCCACCTCGACTACACCGACGAGGGCTCCTCCGTCGCCTCCCTTCCCACGGTCTGCATGCACTGCGAGGACCCCGTGGCCCCCTGCGCCGAGGTCTGCCCGGCCGACGCGATCCTGGTCACCGCCGACGGGGTCGTGCAGCAGGCGGACACCACCCGCTGCATCGGATGTGCCAACTGCGTCAACGCCTGCCCCTTCGGTGTCCCGAAGATCGACCTCCAGGCGAAGCTGCAGATGAAGTGCAACCTCTGCTACGACCGCACCGCCTACGGCCTCGCGCCGATGTGCGCCACCGTCTGCCCGACGGGCGCCCTGTTCTACGGCACCGTCGAAGAGCTCCAGGCGGAGCGCCCCGGGGTGCAGGTCGCCGACACGTTCGTGTTCGGCGAGAGCGAGGTCCGCACGGGTGTGGCCATGGTCGTGCCCGCCGAGCGGGTCCGGTGGCCGGTGCCGGGTGGACTGCCCGTCGTCGAGATCAACGGGAAGGACGTCCGCCCATGAGCGTCACCGAGCAGGAGCAGCCGGGGCGCGACCATTCGGGCGGCGACCCCCACGGGGCGCTGCACGACAGGATCGCCGCGGACTCGCTCACCACCCGCCGCGACTATCTCCGGATCGTCGCCACGGTCTCCGGCGGCCTCGCCGTCGGCGGACTCGGGGTGGCGGGTGGCATCCTCCACCGGCACGGGGAGACGGAGGACGGCAAGGCGCCGGCTCCGAAGCAGATCGCGACGCGGCTCCTGCCCGGCCAGTCGCTCGCGTTCCGGTATCCCGGTGACGAGGACCGGGCGGTCGCCGTGCGGATGGACGACGGCACCCTGGTGGGCTACTCCGCCGTCTGCACCCACCTGGCCTGCGCCGTGCTCTGGCGCAAGGAACGGGGTTCGGAGGGCGAGCTCTACTGCCCGTGCCACGAAGGGGTGTTCGACGCGCGGACCGGTGAGGTCACGGCCGGTCCGCCGCCCCGCGGACTGCCCAAGGTCGCCCTGACCGAGCTGGACGACGGCAGCATCTGGGCCGTCGGCACCACCCGGTCCGGGGAGACCATCGAGGAGGGGCTGTGCCGCCAGCTCGGCGACGGCAGCCCGGAACTCGCCGCCCGCATCGGCTGCCCGGGCGCCGGGGGCGCCGAGGCTCCGCCGAAGACCTCGCCCTCCGCCGCCGGGGCACCCGGGGGGCGGGCATGACGGAGCCCCTGGACCCGGTCGAGCCACCGCGGCTGCAGGCCCGTCCCGCGACACCCCCCGATTACCATCCGGGCAGCGCGCGCGCCGAGCTGAACCGTCCCCTGCACGAGCGGTACGCCCAGATCCGCCCCACCAGCGGTTACGCCGATCCCCGGGTACGCCACACGGGCCCGGGACCCGGGGCGGGTACGGAGCAGGAACCCGAGCGCTCGGCGAAGCTGACGGCCCGGCTGGTGCTGGCCCTGAGCGTCGTCGTGGGTCAGCTGTGGGCGCTGACCGAGGTCGTGAACGTGTGGATGGAGGGCGACACCGGTACGGCCTGGTGGGGCGCGGGATTCCTGTGCCTGTCGTTCCTCGTCGTCCTGGGCCTGTGGCTGCTCGACCCGAAGGACCGCTGAGCGTCCGCCGTACCCTGGACGTATGAGTACCGCCCCCACCTCCGGACCGCGAGAAGCGAAGCCGCGGCAGTCGCAGGAACAGCCGCCGCGGGAGCCCCGGCCCAAGCCGCCGGCTCTGATCTTCGACGATCCGCTGGACCGGCAGTCCTCGGACGACACGGACCGGGGGTGGGGCGAGCGGGCTCCCGCCGGTGACAGCGCCGCCGACCTCGCGCGCTTCCTCGACGAGAAGCCGCCCCACCACATCTGAGCACGGCTCGCCGCACCGCCGGGATGAAGCCGCCGCACCGGGCTCGCGGGCCACGGCCGGACCGGACCAGGTGTCGCTTCCCCCGGGCATGACGCGGTGGGAGGGACCCGCGCCGCTCGCCGGGGGTCCCCAGCCGGGTACGCCCGTCGCGTGAGGTCCTGCGATTCCGTGCCTACCGGGCATGGGTCACCGCCACCGCGAGCCGGCCCACGGCCCCGGCCCCGGCCAGGGCCTTCGCGGTATCCCGTCCGACGGACAGGACCACCAGGGCGCCCCCGTCCCCGCCCGGCACGTCGTCCACGCCCCGGTCCGACGGCCGCCCCGCGCCTGCTCCGTGCGGCACCTGCGCCACGCGCACATCGCGGGCCACCACCTCGGCCTCGGCGTCCCCGCCGCGCGCCGCGATGACGTCGACGCGGTCCCCGGGGCGCAGCAGGGCGACCGTCGCCGCGTCGGCGATCCGCACCGGTGCGGACACGAGCCGGACGGCCCGTCGCCGCTCCGGCTCCGGCTGAGCCGCTCCGGCGGTCGCCGCGGCTCCCCTGTCCCCGCCCAGTTGCGACGCGGCGAGGACGGCCGAAGCCAGCGCGAACCCCACCGCGAACGCCCTGCGCCTCGCGCGCAACGCCCGCCGGATGCGTCTCCTGCCGCCGCCGCGCACGCGCAGGGGTGCGAAGGGCGGAATGCCGCAGGGGGCGGGGAGCGCGGGACGCGTATCGGGGACCGACGGGAACATGGCCAACACCACCTGACGTGTGGGAAGTCCGCGCGACGCCCGCGAGGGAGCCCACGCGGACGACCGTGAGGGGAGCCCGGCGGAGTGCCCGCCCGACTTCCCTCACGATCCACCGCCGGTGGATTTCCCGCTCGGCCCTGTGGACAACCCGAGCGATGTGGAAATCGCGGCCACCCACAGGAGTTGGCGCCGAGGCGTCAGGTTGCCGGCCTAGCCCACCTGAACCGTTGCGGCCAGGACCCGCCCGAACGGTTGCCGGGCTGCCCACCTGCATCGTTGCGGCCAGGACCGACCCCGTTGCACGCTTGCCGCCCCGGACGCGGGGCGGTCGCGGGTCATGGCCACGTGGAACCGTGCGGCTGCGGCGAGCCGGCCTGCGGAGGCCCAGGACCGCACCGCGCGGTCGAGCGGACCCGCGGAGGTGTCGGCCCGCGGAAGCGCCGACCTGCGGAGGCGCTCCTGCAGAGGCGTGGACCCTCGGAGGCACGGACCCGCGGTCGAGCGGACCCGCGGAGGCGCCGGCCCGCGGAGGTGCCGGCCCGCGGAGGTGCCGGCCCGCGGAGGCGCGGGACCGGCACCCCCGGCCGAGCCGCGACCCGCCCAACCCCCTGCTAAGGCAGCAACCCCCTGCTAAGGCAGCTCGATGCCCGTGTCGAGCCCGTCCAGCGCGTGCACGCAGACGCAGGCGCGGTCCTCGGTCGCGGGGAGGGCCGCCACCGCGTCGAAGAGCACCGTGCGCAGCCGGTCCACGTTGGCCGCGAACACCTTCAGGACCTCCGCGTGGCTCACGCCCTCACCGGCCTCGGCGCCCGCGTCGAGGTCCGTGACCAGCGTCGTCGTCGTGTAGCAGAGGCCCAGTTCGCGGGCGAGCACCGCTTCCGGATGCCCCGTCATGCCGACGACGGACCAGCCCATCGCCGCGTGCCAGCGCGACTCGGCGCGGGTCGAGAAGCGGGGCCCCTCGACCACGACGAGTGTGCCGCCGTCGACGGGTTCCCAGTCGCGCCCGCGTGCCGCGGCGAGGGCGGCCTTGCGTCCCTGCGGGCAGTACGGGTCGGCGAAACCGAGGTGCACGACGTTCGGCCGGGCCCCGTCCGCCCGAACCTCGCCGTCGTAGAAGGTCTGGGTGCGGTTCTTGGTGCGGTCGACCAGCTGGTCCGGCACGAGCAGGGTGCCCGGTCCGTACTCCGGGACCAGTCCGCCGACGGCGCAGGGGCCGAGCACCTGGCGTACCCCCACGGAGCGCAGGGCCCAGAGGTTGGCGCGGTAGTTGATGCGGTGCGGAGGCAGGTGGTGGCCGCGGCCGTGGCGGGGGAGGAACGCCACCCGGCGGCCCGCGATCTCGCCCAGGAAAAGGGAGTCGCTCGGCGCTCCGTACGGGGTGTCCACCCGGACCTCGGTCACGTTCTCCAGGAAGGAGTAGAGCCCCGAGCCGCCGATGACGCCGATGTCCGCTGTAGCCGTGTCTGCGTTGACCATGCGGTCACACTAACGGGGTACGCACGACAGGGACCCCGCCGAGCCGGTCGGCGGGGTCCCTGTGAAACGTGTGGTGTGCGCGTGGCGCGGGCGCCGTCGGATCAGGCCGCCGACGTACCGCTCGACGACGAGGACGCCGAAGCCGAGGAGGACGCCGAGGACGACGCCGCAGCAGCCGGCTTCGATTCCGAGCCGGACGTCGCCGAGGACGATCCACTCGACGTCCCGGTCGACCCGGACGCCTTGGCCGTGGACGTGGACGGCGTGCTGCTCGACGAGGAGCCGCGGCTGTCGTTCCGGTAGAAACCGGAACCCTTGAAGACGATGCCGACCGCCGAGAACACCTTCTTGAGGCGTCCTTCGCAGTTCGGGCACACGGTCAGGGCATCATCGGTGAACTTCTGCACCGCCTCGAGGCCTTCGCCGCATTCGGTGCACTGGTACTGATAGGTCGGCACTTGCTCCTCCTGGCACTCTCACTCAGTGAGTGCTAACGACGTTCCATACTGACGTATTCCGAGCGATCAGTCCACCGTGACCGGCTCGCGGTGACCGATCCCACGCGCCACCGTGCGTCCCGGGGACCGCGGTGTCAGCCGTGTCCGCAGGGCCAGCAGGGTCACCAGGGCCAGTGCCGTACCGGCCAGGGGGACCAGGAAACCCGTGCTCGCGCCGTGGGCGTCGGCGAGCCGCCCGGCCACGGTGACGGCGGCCGCCTGGCCGAGCGCCACGGCGCCGGTGAGCCAGGTGAAGGCCTCGGTCCTGGCCGAGGCCGGGACCAGTGCCTCGACCAGCGTGTAGCCGCTGATCAGGGCCGGTGCGATGCACAGTCCGACGAGCAGCCCGAGCCCCGCCAGCAGGGGGGCCGAGTGCACGGCCCAGAGCCCGGACGCGGTCAGCGTCAGTGCCACGTATCCGACGATCAGCCGGCGGCGCGGGCTGCTCTTCCAGGCGATCGCCCCGCAGGCGATGCCGGCCAGCATGTTGCCGGCCGCGAAGACGCCGTACAGGAGGCCGTTCACGCCCGGACGGCCGATCTCCTCGGAGAACGCCGTCAGGGAGACCTGCATGCCGCCGAAGACCGCGCCGATGCCGAGGAAAGCGGCCGCGAGGACGCGCACGCCGGGCACGGAGAGCGCCGAGCGGTGCGGTTCCGCCGCCGTCGCGGTGTCCTGCGGCACGGGCTGGGTGGATCGCTGGGCGGCGAACAGGATGCCGCCGAACAGCGTCAGAGCCGCCTCCGCGACCAGTCCGGCCGCCGGGTGCACGCCGGTGCACAGCGCCGTCGCGAGCACGGGGCCGACGACGAAGGTGAACTCGTCCGTCACCGACTCGAAGGCGGCGGCCGTCGCCATCAGCGGCGAGGCGGGACGCCCCGGGGCGGCGCCCAGCAGAGCGGCCCAGCGGGCCCGCACCATGGGACCCACCTGCGGGACGGACGCCCCGGTGGGCACGGCCGCGAGGGCCAGCGCCCACAGCGGAGCGTCCGCCAGGGCGAGTGCGGTGAGCGCGCCGACGGAGGCCGCGTGCACGACGACGCCGGGCAGGAGCACGACGCGCTGGCCGAAGCGGTCGGCCAGCCGGCCGCTCTGGGGGGCGAACAGGGCCATCGAGACGCCGGAGACGGCGGCCACCGTGCCCGCACTGCCGAACGAGCCGGTGGTGTGCTGGACCAGGAGGACGATGCCGATGGTCAGCATCGCGAAGGGCTGCCGGGCGGCGAAGCCCGGAAGGAGGAAGGTCCACGCACGCGGGGTGCGCAGCAACTGCCCGTAACCGGGGCGGTCGGAGACCGTGGACGCCACGGTCCATGCCTTTCTGCCGCCTGGTGGCCGTGCTCCCGGATACGGCCCCCGCACCTGGGTGCGGGGGCTCACGGGGGCTGCCGAGAGCTGTCCTCTTCGCGCGGGCTGCGGTAGATGCCGGGCGCTCGCTCCAGAGGCGAAGGCGCCACGACCGCCATACGGTCGCGCCAGCTCTGCATCAGGCAGAGTTGGTCGATCAGAGTTGGATCAGAGTAGGTCGATCACGTTCGAATCATGTGGATCATGAGATCCAGTCCTTCATCTTACAGGTTTCCGCACCGGTGGACCTGTGAATGCCCGCGGATGCGCCGAGTCGGCCTCCGATCAGCGGTGGGGCCGTCGCCCGCCCGCACGCTCACCCCGCCGGTCGTCATCGCTCATGCCGAGCCTCTTGGCGAGTTTGGCGAGGTGCGGCACCTCCCCGGAGCCGCTGTTCCGGCGGTCGACGCCGTCCGTCCCGAGCCAGCCGGCCAGCTTGCCGCCCTCGCCGACCGCGCGCAGCCGTGCCTCCGTGGCGTCGCGCACCGGGTCGGTGGCGACCACGAGCAGTTCGTCCCCCCGGCGCAGCACGGTCGAGGGCGCGGGGACGAAGCTCTTCTCGTCCCGTACGACGAGGGTGACGGCGGCTCCCGCCGGCAGCCGGAGCTCCGCGACCTCCACGCCGTGCATCTTGGACTTGCCGGGCACCGCGACCGAAAGCAGATGGCCGCGCAGCCGTTCCAGGGGGGCGGACTCGATGCCGAGGTCCGCGGTCTCCGAGGGGTCCTCGGCGATCTTCAGGGCCTTCGCCAGCCACGGCAGGGTCGGGCCCTGGATGAGCGTGTAGACGATGACCAGCACGAAGACGATGTTGAAGACCCGGGTGCTGCCCTCGATACCGGACACCATGGGGATGGTCGCCAGGATGATGGGGACGGCTCCGCGCAGCCCGGCCCAGGACATCAGCGCCTTCTCGCGCCGTGGCAGCCGGAAGGGCGCCAGGCTGATGAAGACGGACAGCGGTCTGGCGACCGCCGTCAGGACCAGTCCCACGACCACGGCGGGCCAGAAGTCGTCGACGAGGTCGTGCGGGGTGACCAGCAGGCCGAGCAGGACGAACATGCCGATCTGCGCGAGCCAGCCGAGCCCGTCCGCGAAGCCGCGGGTGGCAGGCCAGTGCGGGAGCTTGGAGTTGCCGAGGACCATCGCGGCCAGGTAGACGGCCAGGAACCCGCTGCCGTGGGCCATGGCACCGGCCGCGTACGCCGTCACCGCGATCGCCATCACGGCGATCGGGTAGAGGCCGGAGGCGGGGAGCGCCACGTGGCGCAGCCCGAAGGAGCCGAGCCAGCCGACCGCGAGGCCGATGGCCGCGCCGATCGCCAGCTCCAGGGCTATCTCGCCGACGAGTACGTACCAGTGCTCCACCGGGCCGGCGGTCGAGAAAGCCACCACCAGGATGACCACGGGGGCGTCGTTGAAGCCGGATTCGGCTTCCAGGACACCGGTGATCCGTGACGGGAGCGGGACCCTGCGCAGCACGGAGAAGACGGCCGCCGCGTCGGTGGAGGAGACGACGGCACCGATGATCAGCGCCTGCCGCCAGTCGAGGCCGACGAGGTAGTGCGCCGCGCTCGCGGTGACGCCCACGCTGATGCCCACGCCGACCGTCGACAGCACGGCGGCGGCCGGCAGCGCGGGTTTCACTTCTTTCCACTTCGTGCCCAGACCGCCCTCGGCCAGGATGACGACCAGGGCGGCGTAGCCGATCACCTGGGTCAGCTCGGCGTTGTCGAACTTGACGTCGAAGAAGCCGTCCTGACCTATGGCGATACCGATGCCGAGGTACAGGAGCAGGCTGGGGAGCCCGCTGCGGGACGAGATGCGTACGGCCGCGACGGCGACCAGCAGCACGACCGAGCAGACGAGCAGAAGTTCGTTGAGCGCGTGGACAGTCAGGGTCCGTTCCTTCCCTGCGTGCGCCTTCCGGATCGGCCTCCGGCGGCCACTACTTCGTTACCTTACCTAATCTTTAACGCTTTCTTGACGCCTTCGAGTGTCCGTGCGAGCGATGCGCAAACGGATGCATCCCCATACCGCGTCCGAGTGGCTTCTGCGGGGCGCCTATGGTTGCTCCAGCACGCCCAGGACCACCCTGCCCCTCGAAGGACAGCGATGCCCGCCAACACAACCGCGCCTCCCCAGCCTGTCGATACGAAGCCGGCCGGTGGGAAGAAGAAGGGGCGACGCGCCCGCCTGCTCGTGATCGTCCTGGTGCTGGCGCTCGTCGCGGGTGTCGGCTACGGCGCGTTCTGGTCCGTCTCCACGGTCCGTGCCTCCTACCCGCAGACCACCGGGTCGATCGATCTCAAGGGCCTGTCCGGTGACGTCGACGTCAAACGCGACGACTACGGGATCCCGCAGATCTACGCGGACACCGACAGCGACCTCTTCCGCGCCCAGGGCTTCGTCCAGGCCCAGGACCGCTTCTGGGAGATGGACGTACGCCGTCACATGACGTCGGGGCGGCTCTCCGAGATGTTCGGCGCCGGGCAGGTCGAGACCGACTCCTTCCTGCGCACGCTGGGCTGGCGCAAGGTCGCGCAGGAGGAGTACGACACAAAGCTGGGCGAGGACACGAAGAAGAACCTCCAGGCCTACGCGGACGGCGTGAACGCCTACCTGGCGGGCAAGGACGGCAAGGACCTCTCCGTCGAGTACGCCGCGCTCGGGCTGACCAACGACTACAAGCCCACCGAGTGGACCCCGGTCGACTCCGTCGCGTGGCTGAAGGCGATGGCCTGGGACCTGCGCGGCAACATGCAGGACGAGATCGACCGCTCGCTGATGACCAGCAGGCTCAGCGACAAGGAGATCAAGGACCTCTACCCGGACTACCCGTACAAGAAGAACAAGCCGATCGTCGACGAGGGCGCCATCGACCCGGTCACGGGGAAGTTCGACCCGAAGGCCGAGCCGTCGGACGGCATCGGGTCCCAGACCGCGCAGGGCGCGACCGAGGGTGTGACCACACAGCTCTCCGCGCTCTCCGACACCCTCGACGAGATCCCGGCGCTGCTCGGACCGAACGGCAACGGCATCGGGTCGAACTCCTGGGTGGTGTCCGGCAAGTACACGACGACCGGGAAGCCGCTGCTGGCCAACGACCCGCACCTGGCACCGCAGCTGCCCTCGCTCTGGTACCAGATGGGGCTGCACTGCCGGCAGGTCTCGGAGACCTGCCAGTACGACACGGCGGGCTACACGTTCTCCGGGATGCCCGGTGTGATCATCGGCCACAACCAGGACATCGCCTGGGGCTTCACGAACCTCGGTGCCGACGTCACCGACCTCTTCCTGGAGAAGGTCTCCGCCGACGGCTACCAGTACGACGGCAAGACCGTGCCCTTCGAGAGCCGCGAGGAGACCATCAAGGTCGCCGGCGGCAAGAGCAGGAAGATCACCGTCCGCGAGACCAACAACGGCCCCCTCCTCTCCGACCGCAGCAACGAGCTGAAGAAGGTCGGCAAGAAGGCCCCCGTCGACAACTCCGCGCCCGACCGCGCTGACGGGTACGCGGTCGCACTGAAGTGGACGGCGCTGAAGGCCGGTCACTCCATGGACGCGGTCTTCGAGATCAACCGGGCCAAGGACTTCACGAGCTTCCGCAAGGCGGCCGCCCACTTCGAGGTGCCCTCGCAGAACCTCCTCTACGCGGACACCAAGGGCAACATCGGCTACCAGGCGCCGGGCAGGATCCCGGTCCGCCTCAAGGGCGACGACGGCACGCGCCCCAGGCCCGGCTGGACGTCGGACTACGGCTGGGAGAAGGACCCCATCCCCTTCGACGAGCTGCCCTACGAGTACAACCCGAAGCGCGGCTACATCGTCACCGCCAACCAGGCCGTCATCGACGAGGACACGTACCCCCACCTGCTCACCAAGGACTGGGGCTACGGCGCGCGCAGCCAGCGGATCAACGACCTGATCGCCGACAAGATCAAGACCGGCGAGAAGATCTCCACCGACGACATGCAGCAGCTGCAGATGGACAACCACAGTGCCATCGCCGCCGAGCTCGTGCCGAAGCTGCTGAAGATCGGGATCTCCGACGAGAGCGTCCGTGAGACGCAGAAGCTGCTGGAGGGCTGGGACTACACCCAGGAGTCCGACTCCGCGGCGGCCGCGTACTTCAACGGCGTCTGGCGCAACATCCTCAAGCTGGCCTTCGGCAACAAGCTGCCCAAGGAGATGCGGGCCAAGGGCGACTGCATCTACGTCGAGCCGGTCGCCGGTTCCGGTCCGGTCGACGACGAGGGCAAGCTCGTACGGGAATGCGGCCAGCGGGCCCCGGACGCCGCGCAGCCGGACGGTGGCGACCGCTGGTACGAGGTCGTCGAGAACATTCTGGACGACCAGGACAACGACTGGTGGAAGGTCCCTGCCAAGGGCCGCGAGCAGGCGATCGACAACCGTGACGAGCTCTTCGCCCGCGCCATGAAGGACGCACGCTGGGAGCTCACCGCCAAGCTCGGCAAGGACGTCAGCACCTGGAGCTGGGGCCGGCTGCACCAGCTGACGCTGCGCAACCAGACCCTCGGCAAGGAGGGCCCCGGCCTTCTGCAGCGGGCCCTCAACCGCGGTCCCTGGGACCTCGGTGGCGGCGAGGCAGCCGTCAACGCCTCCGGCTGGAACGCGGCGGGCGGCTACGGCGTCATCTGGGTGCCGTCGATGCGGATGGTCGTCAACGTGGGGGACTGGGACAAGTCCCGCTGGATCAACCTGACCGGCGCGTCCGGCCACGCGTTCAGCTCCCACTACACCGACCAGACGGACAAGTGGGCCGACGGGGAGCTGCTCGACTGGTCCTACACGAAGGGCGGCGTGGACGGCTCGACCGTCGACACGCTGACGCTCAGGAAACCCTAGGGCCGAAAGCGCCGCGCTCCGGCCGGCGTGACCACGGCGTGCACGGGGTGGTCATGCGGTTCCTCCGGGACCCGCGCGACCACCTCGTCGTCGTAGAGGAGCACCACCAGGGCGGGATGGGCCCCGTCGGCCGCCAGCCGGGCCAGCACCCGGTCGTAGCTGCCCCCGCCGCGTCCCAGCCGCATTCCGCGCCCGTCGACGGCGAGTCCGGGCAGCAGGACCGCGTCGGCGTCGAGAACCGCCCCGGGGCCGAGGCGTGGGCCGTCCGGCTCCAGCAGCCCCCGGCCCGCGGGGACGAGGCGGTCCGCCCCCTCGAAGAGGCCCCAGTCGAGGTCGTTGTCCGCCATCAGGACCGGCAGGAGGACGCGCACCCCGCGGGCGCGCAGAGTGTCCAGGAGCACGTGCGTCCCCGGCTCCCGTCCGACGGACACGTAGGCCGCCACGGTCCGGGCTCCGGCGAGTTCGGGAAGCGCCGCGGCGGTCGAAGCGAGAACCGAAGCGGTGTTCGTCACGTCTTCAGTAGTGAGAAGCCTGCGTGCGGCGAGCAGTTCACGCCGCAGAAGGGCCTTTTGGGACATGTCATGGTTCAACGGATACTCACATAGCTCGTTAATATGTATGTATGAGGGCGAAGTTAACGGGATGCTCATCTTCCGCCCATAGGCACCGGTTAAAGTGCTCCGCATGAATCAGTCGCACCCCAGGATCAGCAAAGCTGTCATTCCAGCTGCAGGTCTCGGCACCCGGTTCCTGCCGGCCACCAAGGCCACTCCCAAAGAGATGCTGCCTGTCGTCGACAAGCCCGCCATCCAGTATGTCGTCGAGGAAGCCGTCGCCGCAGGCCTCTCCGACGTGCTGATGATCACCGGCCGCAACAAGCGTCCCCTCGAGGACCACTTCGACCGGAACTACGAACTGGAGTCCGCGCTGACCCGCAAGGGGGACGCCGAACGGCTCTCCCGGGTCCAGGAGTCCAGCGACCTCGCCACCATGCACTACGTCCGCCAGGGCGACCCCCGAGGACTCGGCCACGCCGTACTCTGCGCCGCGCCGCACGTCGGTGACCAGCCGTTCGCCGTCCTCCTCGGTGACGACCTCATCGACCCGCGCGACCCGCTGCTCGCGCGGATGGTCGAGGTCCAGGAGCGCGAGGGCGGCAGCGTCGTGGCGCTCATGGAGGTCGAACCTTCCCAGATCCACATGTACGGCTGCGCGGCCACCGAGGGCACCACCGACGGCGACGTCGTACGCGTCACGGGCCTGGTCGAGAAGCCGGACCCCGCCGAGGCGCCCAGCAACCTCGCCGTCATCGGCCGCTACGTCCTTGACCCCGCGATCTTCGGCATACTGCGTCACACGGAGCCCGGCCGCGGCGGCGAGATCCAGCTCACCGACGCGCTCCAGCTGCTGGCCGAGGACGAGAAGGTCGGCGGCCCCGTGCACGGCGTCGTCTTCAAGGGCCGCCGCTATGACACCGGCGACCGGGGCGACTATCTGCGTGCCATTGTCAGACTCGCGTGCGAACGTGAGGACCTGGGCCCGGACTTCCGGTCCTGGCTGCGCAGTTACGTCACCGAGGAGTTGTAACAGCTTGAGCAGCACGATCTGGTCGGTGGACGATCACCTGGACGACATCCTCGCCGCGGTGAGGCCGCTCGAACCCATCGAGCTGCAACTGCCCGAGGCCCAGGGCTGCGTCCTGGTCGAGGACGTCGTGGTCGAGGTGGCGCTGCCGCCCTTCGACAACAGCTCGATGGACGGGTACGCCGTCCGGATCTCCGACGTCGAGGGGGCCAGCGAGGAGTTCCCGGCCGTCCTCACCGTCGTCGGTGACGTCGCCGCGGGCGACGGAGGCCTGGCCGACGGCCGCTCCGTCGGTCCCGGCGAGGCCGCCCGCATCATGACGGGCGCCCCGCTGCCCGCCGGCGCCGAGGCGGTCGTCCCGGTGGAGTGGACCGACGGCGGCACCGGCGGCGGCCCGGCCGAGGCCATGCGCGCCCACACCGACGCACCCGAGGGCGCGAGCGGCGAGGTCCGGATCCACCGGCCCGCCAAGCCGCGGGACCACGTCCGCGCCAAGGGCAGCGACGTGCGGCCCGGGGACATGGCGCTGCGCGCGGGTTCGGTCATCGGGCCGCCGCAGATCGGGCTGCTCGCCGCGATCGGCCGCTCGACGGTGCGGGTGCGGCCCCGTCCGAGGGTCGTCGTGCTCTCCACCGGCAGCGAGCTGGCACAGCCGGGCGAGGAACTGACCGGCGGCCGCATCTACGACTCCAACAGCTTCGCCCTGACGGCGGCGGCCCGGGACGCGGGCGCCATCGCCTATCGCGTCCCCGCGGTCGCCGACGACGCGGAGACGCTGCGGGCCACGATCGAGGACCAGCTGATCCGCGCGGACATCGTCGTCACCACGGGTGGCGTGAGCGTCGGCGCGTACGACGTGGTCAAGGAGGCACTGTCCTCGGTGGGGGACGAGGACGGGGCCGGCGGCGGCATCGACTTCCGCAAGCTCGCCATGCAGCCGGGCAAGCCCCAGGGGTTCGGTTCGATCGGCCCCGACCACACGCCGCTGCTGGCGCTCCCGGGGAACCCGGTCTCCTCGTACGTCTCCTTCGAGCTGTTCGTGCGCCCGGCGATCCTGACGCTCATGGGTCTCAAGGACGTGCACCGGCCGAAGGTCCGTGCCGTCCTCAGCGCCGACGGGCCTCTCTCCTCGCCCGCCGGCAAGCGGCAGTTCCTGCGCGGGACCTACGACGCGGAGGCGGGCACGGTCACTCCGGTCGGAGGTGCCGGATCGCATCTGATCGCCGCCCTGGCGCAGGCGGACGCGCTGATCGTGCTGCCCGAGGACGTCACCTCCGCCGAACCCGGCGCGGAGACCGAGGTGATCCTCCTCCGCTGACATCGTCGCGGTGGCGGTACGGTATCTGGCGCTGTGCCTTACCGGGGAAGGCCCCCCGGACGCCCGCCCCGTGTCCTCACGCGGGACGGGCGGGCAACCGGCGCCCTACCGCTAGGCGGAGTGAGTTGAGTACGCAGAACAGCCTGACCCACATCGACGAGGCGGGCGCGGCCCGCATGGTCGACGTGTCGGAGAAGGACGTGACCGCACGCGTCGCCCGCGCGAGCGGCCGGGTCCTCGTGTCCCCCCGTGTCGTCGAACTCCTCAGGGGTGAGGGCGTCCCCAAGGGCGACGCGCTCGCCACCGCGCGGATCGCCGGGATCATGGGCGCGAAGCGCACCCCTGACCTGATCCCGCTGTGTCACCCGCTCGCGGTCTCCGGCGTCAAGGTCGATCTCGCCGTCGCCGACGACGCGGTGGAGATCACGGCGACCGTGAAGACGACGGACCGTACGGGCGTCGAGATGGAGGCCCTGACCGCCGTGTCGGTCGCCGCGCTCACCGTGATCGACATGATCAAGGCGGTCGACAAGAGCGCGGTGATCACGGACGTGCGGGTCGAGGCGAAGTCGGGCGGCAAGTCCGGGGACTACCGGCGCCCCGCACCGGAGGGTACGGACGCATGACCGCGCCCGACAGCGCGGTGGACGCGCCCGCGTACCGCGCCCTCGTCGTGACCGCCTCCAACCGTGCGTCGGCCGGCGTCTACGCCGACAAGGGCGGCCCTCTCGTCGCCGAGGGGCTCACCGGTCTGGGATTCGCCGTCGACGGCCCGCAGGTCGTCCCCGACGGGGATCCGGTCGAGGCGGCCCTCCGCGCGGGCGTGGCCGCGGGCTACGACGTGATCGTGACCACCGGCGGGACCGGCATCTCGCCCACGGACCGCACCCCCGAGGCCACCCGCGCGGTCATCGGCCGGGAGGTCCCCGGCATCGCCGAGGCCATCCGCGCCGAGGGCCGGGACAAGGTGCCGACCGCCGCGCTGTCCCGGGGTCTCGCGGGCATCGCGGACGGCACCCTGATCGTGAACCTCCCCGGCTCGACCGGCGGCGTCCGCGACGGACTCGCCGTCCTGGGCAGGCTTCTGGTGCACGCCGTCGACCAGGTGCGCGGCGGCGATCACCCCCGACCAGGGAGCCCGAACTGAACGTCCGGACCTGGCCGGTGATCCTGACCGACGGCGCCGTCACCCTCCGCCCGATAAAGCTGCGCGACCAGAGCATCTGGCGCGAGGTGAACCGGCGCAACCGCGACTGGCTGCGCCCCTGGGAGGCGACCGTCCCACCGCCCGCCCCCGGCGGCCCGGTGGCCCAGCGCCCCACCTACCGTCAGATGATCCGCCACCTGCGCGCCGAGGCGAACGCCGGCCGGATGCTGCCCTTCGCGATCGAGTACGAGGGCCGCCTCGTGGGGCAGTTGACGGTGGCGGGCATCACGTGGGGCTCGATGTGCTCGGGCCATGTCGGCTACTGGGTGGACCGGAGTGTCGCGGGACGCGGGGTCATGCCCACCGCGGTGGCGCTCGCCGTCGACCACTGTTTCCGCACGGTCGGACTCCACCGCATCGAGGTGTGCATCCGGCCCGAGAACGCGCCCAGCAGACGCGTCGTGGAGAAACTCGGATTCCGCTCGGAAGGACTGCGGCCGCGCTATCTCCACATCGACGGTGCGTGGCGGGACCACCTGATCTTCGCCCTCACCGCCGAGGAGGTGCCCGACGGGCTGCTGCGGCGTTGGCGCAGGGTGCGGGCGGGGGCGCCGCAACCGCCCGGGGACTCACCGCACGCACCCGGGTAAATAAAATAGGTGTTCGAATTTGATCGTTACTTGACGGTAAACCATCCGACTTCCGTCGACTGCCGGTCCGAAGAATCGTAAAAAAAGTCCGTCATATGAGCCTGATCGTGCGACACACCGGGCCAATTGGCGGATGCTGCCGTGCAAACCCCTCTACGGTGTGAGACGTGAGCAGCAGCGGCCTCATCTACGCAGTCATCGTCGGGGCATGGGCCGCCTACTTGGTACCGATGTGGCTCCGCAGGCAGGACGAGCTCAACGAAGCGCGTCCCACGGAGCGCTTCAGCACCGCCATCCGGCTGCTGTCCGGACGCGCGGCCATGGAGCGCCGTTACGCCAAGGAGCTGCGGGAACGCGGGGCCGAGGAGGCGCCTGGCGACGTGGACCCGGATGCCGTCACGGACCGTATGGAGTCCGTCGACGTCCGGGCCTTTTCCGCGCCCCCGGCCCATACGGAAGCCCGGTTGCGCGACCCGGCGCCCGAACGCACCGAGCAGGACCGGCCGCCGGCGCAGGTCCGGCGACGGCGCCCCTCCGGCGCCGAGTCGGAGCGCGAGCGGCGTCAGCGCTCGCAGGTCCTGGCGCGCAGGCGGCGCACGACCACGATGCTCTTCATGGCCTTCACGCTCGGCGCGGTCGTCGCCGCCGTGGGCGGACTCCGCTTCCTGTGGGCGCCCGCCGTGCCGGCCGTGCTGCTGAGCACGTACATCGTGCATCTGCGGGCCCAGGAGCGCCGGCGGTTCGTCTTCACCATGGACCGGCGCCGTGCCGAGGACGCCGCACAACGGCTCCGCGAGAACCGCCCCCGCAGGCACCAGCCCGCGGCGTCGGCTCCCGCCGAGCCGGACGAGGAGCCCGAAGCGTCGGCTCCCGCTCCCACCGTCTCTCCGCAGGAGGCGGGCCGCCGCGCCCTCGTCGAGCAGACGGACCACGCCGAGTGGGTCGACCAGCAGCGCGAGCGCGGTCCGGCCCAGGGTGACAGCTGGGAGCCCGTACCGGTTCCGCTGCCCACCTACGTCACGGCCCCCGTCGCCCCGCGCGCCACGGGCGGGGTGGAGGTCGGCGACCCGGAGACCTGGAGCGCCGCCCGCTCCAGCCCGGCCGAACCCAGCCGTCCGGACGCCGCGGAGCCCGACGCCGAGGCGCGCCCGCGCCGCCGGCCCGGCCAGCCCCGGCGCACGCGGGAGCGGGGCCGTACGCCGCTCTTCGACCAGTACGACGACGGCGACCGGCCCCGCGCGGCCAACGAGTGACGGCTCGGGGATCCGACTCGGTGACCTGCCGGGATACGGATTTCCGAGCACCCCTTTCGGGGTGCTAGAGTTTCACTCGTTGCAAGGGCCTGTGGCGCAGTCTGGTAGCGCACCTCGTTCGCATCGAGGGGGTCTGGGGTTCAAATCCCCACAGGTCCACCGCAGCTCAGAGCCCCTACCGGGGAAATCCGGTAGGGGCTCTTTGGCGTCGCAGGGAAGCGGGGTCGGGCAACTGCCGTGGTCCTGCGTGTCCGGGTTGCCGGGGGCCGCCGCGTCACGGATTTCTGAGGGCCGCTGTCGTAGGCGTGTGCCAGAGTTCGGCGCATGCTCGAGATCGTGGTGAAGACGGAGAACGGGGAGCGGCACGTCCGCGCGTCCGAAGGGGAGCTTGCCGGGCTGGTCCGCCGGCTGGGCGGTGACGGGGACCTCTTCCTGGTGCTCCAGCGGATACCCGATCTGCCGGACGTCTTCGCCCAGGTCTGGCACAAGGCCGGAGGCGACTACACGCTGGAACACCGCGACGGGTCCGCCGACCGGCACTTCCAGGCGATGGTGGACAGTCCGGAGGCCGTGAGCGCGGCGCTCACCGGGTGGGCCCGCCAGGAGGACGGCTGGGACGCCGGTCCGGCCTGGTCCCTGCTGGACATGGGCCCCACCCGCGAGGTGCCGCCCCTCGACCTCGGCGCGGACGACCGCCGGGTGTTGGAGGAGCGCGTACGCGAGGTGCTGCTCGGCGGGTACGCCTCCCGTGCGGAGCTGGCCGAGATCGCCGAGGAGTACCTGGTCACCAAGGACCGTCGGCCGGTTTCGCGCGAGCAGGCGGCGGCGCTGGCGGACCGGATGTGGCTGGAGCGCGTGGCGGAGCAGGCCGCATGGCAGGGCGAGACCGATCCCGAGCGGCTCGCCCGCGCGTTCGCCGCTCTCCGGAGCGCCGGTGTCACCGCCCGCGAGAACTTCACCTGCTGCCGCACCTGCGGCGAGTCCGAGATCGGCGAGGAGGCCGGTCCCGATGCCCGCGGCTTCGTCTACTTCCACACCCAGTGCACGGATTCCGCCGCGGCGGGCCAGGGGTTGATGCTCCTGTACGGCGGCTTCGACGGTTCGTCCGAGACCACCCGGGCCATCGGCCACGAGGTCGTGGCGGCCCTCGGAGCAGCCGGCCTCGGCACCGAGTGGGACCACGACCCAGGCCGGGCCGTCACCGTGACCCCGCTGGACTGGCGCCGCCGCCTGGTCGGTTAGGGCCGACGCCCGCGCGGAGGTGCGGCTTCCGGTCGGGAGGCCAACCGGTAGCCTGGGGCATCCTCGCTCATCCGCCCTTGTGGTGACCGCTGTTGGGGGTCGCACAGGCCGGGTGCGGGGTTGCCTGTTCGTGGTTCCGTACGGAGGAGCGTCCTGTGACAGCCGGTATACCCAGCTCCCGCATCGACACCAGCAAGCCTCATCCGGCGCGTGTCTACGACTGGTTGCTGGGCGGCAAGGACAACTACCCGGTCGATCAGGAGGTCGGGGAGAGGCTGCCGGCCGAGGCGCGGGCCAACGCGGGGCGGAACCGGGCCTTCATGCACCGGGCGTCCGCCTGGCTGGCGGGCCGGGGTGTCGACCAGTTCCTGGACATCGGCACCGGCATCCCCACCGCGCCGAACCTCCACCAGATCGTCCAGGCCGTCACTCCGAGGTCGCGTGTGGTCTACGCCGACAACGACCCCATCGTGCTGCGCCACGCGGAGGCGCTCCTGGTGAGCACTCCCGAGGGTGCGACGGACTACATCCACGCGGATGTGCGCGAGCCCGAGGCCATCCTCGAACGCGCCGCGAAATTCCTGGACTTCGGGCGGCCGGTCGCGTTGTCCCTGATCGCGCTGATGCACTTCCTGCCCGACGACCACGATCCGTACGGCATCACGCGCACGCTGACCGGTGCGCTGGCGCCGGGGAGTTTCCTGGTCCTCTCGCACGGCACCGCCGATCAGCACCCGGAGCTGAGGCGGGAGACCGAGTCCGCGTACAGGAAGGGCGCCATCGCGCTCAGGATGCGTACGCGTGAGGAGGTCGAGCCGTTCTTCGAGGGGCTGGACCTCGTGGAGCCGGGACTCGTCACGGCGCCCGAGTGGTACCGGGAGGGGCTCGCGCCGGAGTACGAGCGGAGCGGGTTCTACGTGGGTGTGGCGCAGGTGCCTCAGGCGGTCTGAGCGGGGCCGGTGAGGGGCTTGGCCATGCAGATACTGGTGTCGTACAGGCGGTAGTGGCCGAACTTCGCGCAGGGCGTGTAGCCGCTCGACGCGTACAGCGCGATCGCCTCGGGCTGCTGGTCGCCCGTCTCCAGGACCATGCGCGTGCGGCCGGCGGCCCGCGCGTCGGCCTCCAGTGCGGCGAGGATGCGGCGGGCCAGTCCCCGGCCCCGGCCCTCCGGGACCACGAACAGGCGCTTGATCTCGGCATCGCCGTCGGAGTAGCCCTCGGCGTTCCGGTCCTGGGTGCGCCAGCCGCCGGTGGCCACGGGGCGGCTCTGCTCGTCGTAGGCGAGCAGGTACAGCCCCTGGGGCGGGTCGAACATGGTGGCGTCGAGCGGTGTGGCGTCTCCGCCGTCGCCGTAGCGGGCGGCGTACTCGAGCTGCACCTGGTCGTTGAGTTTGACGGCGTCCGGGTGGTCGTACGGCCGGGGCTGGATAAGCATGCGAGTCATAGTAGAGCTATGCGCTAGGGGATGTAGGTACTGTATCCGGATGCTGACTGTTACCTCCGTGAATGTCAACGGGCTCCGTGCCGCCGCCAAGAAGGGCTTCGTCGAGTGGCTGGCGCAGACCGAGGCCGATGTGGTCTGCCTCCAGGAAGTCCGGGCGGAGGCGCAGCAGCTGCCCGAAGAGGTGCGTGAGCCCGAGGGCTGGCACGTCGTGCACGCTCCGGCCGCCGCCAAGGGCCGTGCGGGCGTCTCGGTGCTGACGCGGCACGCGCCCGAGCGCGTGCAGACCGGCTTCGGCGGATTCGGTGTCCCCGGCGCGGAGGAGTTCGACGCGAGCGGACGCTACGTCGAGGTGGACGTCCCGGGTGTGACGGTGGCGAGCCTGTACCTGCCGTCCGGCGAGGTCGGCACGGAGAAGCAGGAGGAGAAGGAGCGCTTCATGGCAGCCTTCCTGCCCTACCTGCAGGGGCTCCGGGCGCGCGCGGCGGCCGAGGGCCGCGAGGTGGTCGTGTGCGGCGACTGGAACATCGCCCACCAGGAGGCCGACCTCAAGAACTGGAAGGCGAACAGGAAGTCCTCCGGCTTCCTCCCGGAGGAGCGGGAGTGGCTGACCCGGGTGTTCGACGAGGCGGGGTACGTGGACGTGGTCCGCGCCCTGCACCCGGACGAGGAGGGGCCCTACTCGTGGTGGTCCTACCGCGGGCGGGCCTTCGACAACGACGCGGGCTGGCGGATCGACTACCAGGTGGCGTCCCCGGGTCTCGCGGGCCGCGCGGTCAAGGGCTGGGTCGAACGCGCGGCGACGCACGGTGAGCGGTGGAGCGACCACGCCCCCGTGACCGCCACGTACGAGCGGTAGGAACCCGCCGGTGCCGGTGCCCGCCCGCGCCCCTCAGCCGTCGTCGCGCAGGCGGCGGTCCAGGGCCATCGAGAGCTCGGCGTCCACCACGGCCTGGGCCAGGGTGCGCAGCTGGTCCGGCTCGGAGTGCGCGGTGTGGGTGCGCAGTACGCGGACGAACAGGTCGGCCAGGGCGTCGGCGTGCTCGCGGACCTGGCGGCCCGAGGAGAGCACGGCGGAGAGCGGGACTCCCGCGCGGACGAGTTCCGCGGACGCCTCCAGCAGGCGGCGGCTGATGTGCACGATCTCGTCGCCGTCGGTGGCCAGGTAGCCCAGCTCCAGGGCCCCGGCGAGGTTCTCCGCCGTCGCCTGGTCGAGGAAGTAGTCGGCGAGCTGCTCGGGGGTGAGCCGGACCGGGGTCTCCTCGGTCGGTTCGCCCAGGCCCAGCACCTCGGCGACGTCCCGGCCGCTGTCGAAGGTGGCGGCCAGGTCGGCGATGCCGTTGAGGGTGTGGCCGCGCTCCAGCAGGCCGGTGATCGTGCGCAGCCGGGCCAGGTGGTGGTCGTCGTACCAGGCGATGCGGCCCTCGCGCCGGGGCGGCTGGATCAGGCCGCGCTCCCGGTAGAAGCGCAGGGTGCGCACGGTGATGCCGGCCTCCCGGGCCAGCTCCTCCATGCGGTACTCGCGGTGCTCGCGTCCTTCAGCCACACCCGCACCCTATGTTGTACCGCCGGTAACTTTCCTTGCCCCGCCCCCTACCCATCAGTACGAGGCTGCTCTACCCTCCCAACAGTGCCAGTGATTGCTGGCAGAGTCGTGTCACGTACCGCGGGGAGGCGGCAGCATGGCCCAGCACGAGCACGTACGAGTGGCGGTGATCGGATCCGGATTCGGGGGCCTCGGGGCCGCGGTCCGGCTCCGCCGCGAGGGCATCACCGACTTCCTGGTCCTCGAGCGGGCCGGCTCGGTCGGCGGTACCTGGCGCGACAACAGCTACCCGGGCTGTGCCTGCGACGTACCGTCCCACCTGTACTCCTTCTCCTTCGCGCCCAACCCCGACTGGCCGCGCACCTTCTCCGGGCAGGAGCACATCCGCGCCTACCTGGAGCACGTGGCCGACACCTTCGGGCTGCGCCCGCACATCAGGCTCAACCGTGAAGTCACCGTCATGCGCTGGGACAACGACGAACTGCACTGGACGATCGAGAGCGCCGACGGCTCCACCGTCACCGCCGACGTCGTCGTCTCGGCCACCGGCCCGCTCTCCGACCCGAAGCTGCCGGACATCCCCGGGCTCGCGGACTTCCCGGGCAAGGTCTTCCACTCGGCGCAGTGGGACCACGACCACGACCTGAGCGGCAAGCGGGTCGCCGTCATCGGCACCGGCGCCTCGGCCATCCAGATCGTCCCGGAGATCCAGCCGCAGGTGGGCCGGCTCACCCTCTTCCAGCGGACCCCGCCCTGGGTCATGCCGCGCATGGACCGCGCCATCAGCGGTCCCGAGAAGTGGCTTCACCGCGCGCTCCCCTTCACGGGCACCGCCCGGCGCGGCCTGCTCTGGGGCATCAGGGAACTGCAGGTGGGCGCCTTCACGAAGCACCCGAACCAGCTGGGCCTCGTCGAGTCGATAGCCAAGGCCAACATGGCGCGTGCGATCAAGGACCCGGCCCTGCGGGCCAGGCTGACCCCGTCGTACCGCATCGGCTGCAAGCGCATCCTGCTCTCCAGCGCCTACTACCCGGCGCTCGCGCAGCCCAACGTCGACGTCGTCGCCTCCGGACTCACCGAGGTGCGGGGCTCCACCGTGGTCGCCGCGGACGGTACGGAGACCGAGGCCGACGTGATCATCCTCGGTACCGGGTTCCACGTGACGGACATGCCGATCGCGGAGCGCGTCGTCGGCGCCGACGGCATCACGCTCACCGAGGCATGGAAGGACGGCATGCAGGCGCTGCGCGGCGCGACCGCCGCCGGATTCCCCAACTGGATGACGATCATCGGCCCCAACACGGGCCTCGGGAACTCCTCCATGATCCTCATGATCGAGTCGCAGCTGAACTACATGGCCGACTACCTGCGCCAGCTCGACGTCCTGGGCGGGCGCGCGGCCCTCGACGCGCGTCCCTCCGCCGTCGGCGCGTGGAACCGCCGGGTCCAGGACCGGATGAGGCGCACCGTCTGGAACACCGGCGGCTGCACCAGTTGGTACCTGGACTCCGCCGGCCGCAACACCACGGTCTGGCCGGGCACCACGGCCGAGTTCCGCCGGGCCACGCGCTCGGTGGACCTCGGCGAGTACGAGGTCGTCCGCGCCCCGCTCACCCACTCCACGGCGCGTGCCGTGACCGAGGAGGCAGCACGATGAACCGGACGAGGACACGTACGAGGACGAGTGCGAAGGGACGGGCGGAGGCCCCGCCCGTGCCCGTGCGCGAGCTGACCGTCGTCTCGGCCGACGGCGCGCGGATCAACGTCGAGGTGCACGGCCCCGACGGCGCCCCCGCCGTGGTCCTGGCGCACGGCTGGACCTGCAACACCCGCTTCTGGGACGCACAGGTGCGCGACCTGGCGGTGGACCACCGCGTCGTCGTCTACGACCAGCGCGGTCACGGCCGTACGCCCGAGCCCGGGGACGGCGGCTACAGCACGCACGCGCTGGCCGACGACCTGGAGGCGGTGCTGACGGCCACGCTCGACCCCGGGCAGAAGGCGGTGCTCGGCGGGCACTCCATGGGCGGGATGACGCTGATGGCGGCCGGCGGCCGGCCGGCCGTCCGCGAGCACGGGGCGGCCGTCCTGCTGTGCAGCACCGGGAGCTCTCGGCTGACCGCCGAGTCGCTGGTGCTGCCGATACGGGCCGGTGCGCTCCGCACCCGGATCACCGCGGCGGTCCTCGGCGCGCGCGCCCCGCTCGGACCGGTCACCGCCGTCTCGAAGGTGATTCTCAAGTACGCCACCATGGGGCGCGGTTCGGCCCCGGAACGTGTGGATGCCTGTGCCAGGATCGTGCACGCGTGTCCGCGCGCGGTGCGGGTCGCCTGGGGGCACGTGCTCGCGGAGCTCGACCTCGAAGCCGGGGTACGTGAGTTGCTGCTGCCGACCGCGGTGATCGCGGGCGCCGACGACCGGCTGACGCCGCCCGTGCACGCGCGGGCCATCGAGGTGGCGCTGCCGCACAGTCTCGGGCTCACGGTGCTGACGGGCATGGGCCACATGACGCCGATGGAGGCGCCCGAAGCGGTCACGGCGAAGCTCCGCGAGCTGGTGGCCGCGTACGTCACTGTGGAAGGTGCGGGCAGCACGGCGGCAGCCGTGAGCGAGGAGGAGGTCGCATGAGCGGCAGGCGGAGTCTCGAAGGACAGGTCGTCGTCGTCACGGGCGCGGCGCGGGGGGTGGGCGAGCTGCTGGCCCGCAAACTCTCGGCGCGGGGTGCCACGCTGGCGCTGGTCGGCCTGGAGCCGGACGAGCTGAAGAAGGTCTCGGAGCGGCTGCACTCCGAGAGCGGGCACTGGTTCGCGGACGTCACCGACCACGTGGCGATGAGCCGGGTCGCCGCCGAGGTCGGGGAACGCTTCGGCAAGGTCGACATCGTCGTCGCCAACGCGGGCGTCGCCACCGGCGGGCCGCTCGTCGACTCGGACCCGGAGGCGTGGCGCCGGGTGGTGGAGGTCAACCTCATAGGAGGTGCGGTGACCGCGCGGGCGTTCCTGCCCCTGCTCATGGAGAGCCGCGGGTACTTCCTGCAGATAGCGTCTCTGGCCGCGATCACCCCGGCGCCGATGATGAGCGCGTACTGCGCGTCCAAGTCGGGTGCGGAGGCGTTCGCGCACTGCCTGCGCGGCGAGGTCGGTCACCGGGGCGTGCGGGTCGGCGTCGGCTACCTCTCCTGGACCGACACGGACATGGTGCGCGGTGCCGACGAGGACGACGTCATGCGGGAGTTGAGGCAGCGGCTGCCGTGGCCGACGAACCGCACGTATCCGCTGGGGCCGGCCGTCGACCGGATCGTCGCCGGGATCGAGCGGCGCTCCGCGCACGTGTACGCCCAGTGGTGGCTGCGCGGTATGCAGTCGGTCCGCGGCTACCTCCCGACGCTCATAGGGACGGTCGGACAGCGCGAGATGAAGCGGTTCGGGCCCCGGCTCGACGGGGTGGGCAAGGGGCTCGTCGGGGCCGGCGGAGAGGCCGATCAGCAGGCCCGCGTACGGCGATGATGATCGAAATGCGATGAATGTCCGGGTGTGTAAGTCTGAGCGAGGCCCCACCGGGGTCAACCCCACGCACCCACATAGGAGTGAACAGCATGGGCATCGCAGACCAGTTCAAGGACAAGGCCCAGGAGCTCGCCGACCAGGCCAAGCAGCAGAAGGCCGGCGGCGGCAAGCGTGACGCGGCGCGCGAGCGCTCGTCCAACGCCCCGGGCCGCGCCGCGGATCAGGCGCAGGGCCGTCGGCCCGGCGACCGGAACCGGGCGCAGGATGCGACGGACCAGGCGCGTGAGCGTTCTGAGCGCTGACGGCCGACGCCGCTGAGCGTCTGCGGTTGGTAGGGGTGCACCCGGGTGCCGGGTGCACCCCTTCTCGTGCGTACGGGCCGGTTCCGTGGCCGCGGTGGAGCCGGTTCCGTGGCCGCGGTTCAGGCGGCCGGTTCCCGGGGCACCGGCCGGCCCGCGTCACCTCGGGGGGAGGGGCGGGCGGCGCAGGTCCGGGACGGACCCGTAGGTGGGCGGGGTGGCCGCCGGGTGTGCGGCCAGCAGGTCCAGCGCCACCCTGACCGCGTCGTCCAGCACCGCGTGGCGTCCCTCCGCCCAGTCCAGCGGGGTGCGCAGGGCCTCCAGGTCCGGCTCGACGCCGTAGTTCTCGACGGACCAGCCGTAGGTGTCGAACCAGGCCGCGTTCATCGGAACCGTGATCACCGTGCCGTCGCCGAGACGGTGGCGTCCGGTCATGCCGACCACGCCGCCCCAGGTGCGCTGACCGACCACCGGCCCCAGCTTCAGCAGGCGGAAGGCGGCCGTGATCATGTCCCCGTCGGAGGACGTCGCCTCGTCGGCGAGGGCGACGACCGGCCCGCGGGGGGCGTTGGACGCGTACGACACCGCCTGGGCGTTGCGGGTCAGGTCCCAGCCGAGGATCGTGCGGGTGAGCTTCTCCAGCACCAGCTCGCTGATGTTGCCGCCCGCGTTGCCCCGCACGTCCACGATCAGGGCGGGACGCGAGACCTCCAGCCGCAGGTCCCGGTTGAACTGGGCCCAGCCCGATCCACCCAGGTCGGGGATGTGCAGGTACCCGCACTTGCCGTGGCTCAGGTCCCGTACGACCTCGCGCCGCTTGGCCACCCAGTCCTGGTAGCGCAGGGGGCGTTCGTCGACGAGGGGGACGATCGCGATGCGGCGGGGCCGGCCCCCGCACTCGCCGTCCGGCGGGCGGAACGTCAGCTCCACCGTGGTGCCGCCCGCCGCCGTGAGCAGTGGGTACGGGCCGGCCACGGGGTCGACCGGCCGGCCGTCGACGTGCGTGAGGACGAAGCCCTCGCGGATGCCCGTGCCGGCGAGCGGTGAACGCGCCTTGGAGTCGGACGAGTCGCCGGGCAGGATCCGCAGCACCGTCCAGTCGCCGTCCCGGCACGCGAGGTTGGCGCCCAGCAGGCCGATCGCCCGCTGGTAGTGCGGGGGTCCCTCGTTGCGGCGGGCGGGCGAGACGTAGGCGTGCGAGGTGCCCAGCTCGCCCAGGACCTCGCGCAGCAGATCGGCGAACTCGTCGGGGGAGGAGACCCGTTCGAGCAGCGGCCGGTACTGGTCCAGCACGCCGTCCCAGTCGATGCCGCACATGTCCGGTTCCCAGAAGTAGGCCCGGGTGAGCCGCCCGGCCTCGCCGTAGGCCTGGCGCCACTCCGCCGCCGGGTCCACCTCGTGCAGGATGCGGCGCAGGTCGATGTAGACCGTCGAGTCGTTGTCCCCGGGTTCGTTGGACGGAACGGCCCGCAGCTCGCCGTCGTCCATGACGACCAGCCGTGACGCGTCACCGCTGATCGCGAACCAGTCGAGATGGCCCACGAGTTCGGTCCTGCGGGCCTTGGCGATGTTGAAGTGCTCCAGCGTCGGGCGGCCCGACATGTCGGCCGGGTTGGCGAAGGTCTCGCCGAGCGCGCCGGAGATCGGCCAGCGCAGCCAGACGAGGCCGCCGCCGCTCACGGCCTCCAGCGCGGAGTACTTCGACGCGGAGACGGGGAAGGGGGTCACCCGGCTCTCCAGGCCCTCGAACTCCACGGTGACCGTGGGCCCTTCGACCGCGCCCTCGGCGATGTCCACCGGGTCCAGGCCGCCGGCCGCGGGCCGGCCGTCGGGCAGCAGCGCGAAGGGCGAGGGGGTGGCCGAGGAGAGCGGGACCAGATAGGGGCGGCAGCCCAGCGGGAAGGACAGGTCGCCGGTGTGGACGTCGTACACCGGGTCGAATCCGCGCCAGGAGAGGAAGGCGAGGTACCGGCCGTCGCCGGTGAAGACCGGGTTCTCGTCCTCGAAGCGGCCGTTGGTGACGTCCACGATCACCGGGGCTCCGGGGCCGGTGATCCGCGCCAGTTTGATCTGCCGGAGCGAGCGGCCGACGCCGGGGTGCGACCAGGTCAGCCAGTTGCCGTCGGGGGAGAACGCCAGGTCGCGCACGGGTCCGTTCACGGACCGGATCAGCTCGGTGAGGTCTCCCTCGGCCTCCTCGGCCGGCGCCGGTTCCTCCGCTTCCCCGGGTTCCCGCGCCTCCCCGGCCGCCCCGGAGTCCTCGGCCTCCCGCACCTCATCGGCCGCCGCTGCCGCTCCTGCCGCCCCGCCCGATGCAAGCCTGAGACGGGGCCTGTCCTCCGGTTCGGCCGGGTCCGGGGGGCCGACCCCGGCGTCCAGGGAGTCGCCCCCCGTGTCCAGGGAGTCGTCCGCGGTGTCCAGCAGCAGGAGTCTGCCGTCGTTCGAGGCGATGGCCAGCCGCTCGCCCTCCGGGTCCGAGATGAGCTCCAGGACCCTGCCCAGGCGCCCAGCGGCGAGCCGTCGGTGCGGACGGTCGCCGGTCGCCCGGGGGAGCGAGGCGATCTCGACGGCGTCCTCTCCCTCGGCGTCGGTGACGTACGCGACCTGGCCGCTGCTGCCGAGCATCTCGGGCAGCCGGGCGCGTACCCCCGGGGTGTCCGTGATGGTGCGGGCCGGGCCGTCGCGGTGCGTGAGCCAGTACAGGCTGCCGCGCACGGAGACGGCGCTCGCCCGGCCCGTCTCGTCCACGGACAGCGCGTCGACGTGGGCGGCGGCGGGCACCTGGTAGGGCCGCCGCCCGGTGCGCGGCCCGCCGAGCCGGACCTCCAGCTTGCGCGGCCTCGCGTCCGGCGACTCCAGGTCGTCGACCAGCCACAGATCGCCCGCGCACTGGTAGACGACACGACGGCCGTCGCTGGACGCGTGCCGGGCGTAGAACGCGTCGTGGTCGGTGTGCCGGCGCAGGCCGGTGCCGTCCATCAGGCACGAGTACAGGTTGCCCACGCCCTCGTGGTCGGAGAGGAAGGCGATGCGGCGCCCGACGAACATGGGCGCCTCCAGATGTCCGCCGATGCCGGGCAGCAGCCGCTCGCCGTGCAGCCACAGCCGGCCCGTCGCGCCGCCCCGGTACCGCTTCCAGGCCGCCGGCTCGTGCGGGGGCTTGCCGGTGAGCAGCAGGGTGCGCCGCTCGCCGTCGACGTCGGCGACCGCGATGTCGGACACCGGCCCCCAGGGGAGTTTGCCGCCGGGGCTGCCGTCGGTGGGGACGCTGTAGGCCCACGAGAAGTACGAGAACGGCTGGCCGTGCGAGGACACCGCGAGGATCTGGCAGGAGTCGTCCCCGGGGTCGGGGCTCCAACCGCACACGCGCGCGTCGGTCGACCCCCAGTAGGTGAGTCTGCGGGCGGGCCCGCCGCCGACGGGCACGAGGTGGATCTCCGGATCGAGCGTGCGCCAGGTCGTGTAGGCGATACGGCTGCCGTCGGGCGAGAAACGGGGATGGCTGACCCTCGTCCGGTCGACGGTCAGTCGCCACGCCCGGCCCGGTCTCCGCCCCTCCGGGGCCAGAGGGGCGACCCAGAGATCGTCCTCCGCCGCGAAGCAGAGCATGTCCTCGTGGAGGTGCGGGAAGCGGAGATACGCGGCATCGTCACTCACCCTCCCATGCTTTCCGCGCGAGTGGCCCCCGGCAACTTGTGGTGCAGCGCACAAGCGAAACTGTTTCGTTTCGCTAGGAGGGGGGAGTATCTTCAAGGTGTACGAAACAGTTTCGTTCGCCTTGTTGATCATCGACTGACGTACGATCCAGCAGGCACACACAGGGGAGGAGGCCGTCACATGGCAGGCAGCAGGCTCACGCCGGAACGCGAGAGCGAGCTGTACACCGCCGTGCTCGACCTGCTCGGCGAGGTCGGCTACGAAGCCCTGACCATGGACGCCATCGCCTCCCGCACCCGTTCCAGCAAGGCCACCCTCTACCGCCAGTGGGGGAGCAAGCCCGAGCTGGTCGTCAAAGCCCTCCGCAACGACAAGCCGGTGCACCTCGCCGATGTCGACACCGGATCGCTGCGCGGTGACTTCCTCGCCGTGATGACGCGCACGGACGACTGCCAGATGGAGAAGAACTCCGCACTGCTGCGGGGTCTGAGCCATGCCATCCACAACAACCCCGATCTGTTCCAGGCGCTGCGGGAACTGCTGATCGAGCCGGAGATGACCGGTCTCGGGGCGCTGCTCCAGCGAGCCGTGGACAGAGGGGAAGTGCGTGCGGACAATCCGGCGCTTCCCTACGTGCCCCACATGATGATCGGCGCGTTCGCCGCTCGGGAGCTGGTCGACCACCAGCCCGTCGACCAGGCGTTCCTCACCGACTACGTCGAATCCGTGGTGTTCCCCGCCCTCGGCGTCTGACGTCCCCGCTCCTCCCGTACGGCCCTCTCCCCGACGCTCCACCTGACACGCCGCTCTCGTCGTCGGGCTGGTTCCTCACGCCCTTTTCCACTCAACGACCCGACCGGGAGTACACCCCCGTGGCCACATTCCTGTATAAACTAGGACGAATCGCCTTCCGGCGACGCCGTTACGTCGCACTGGTCTGGGTGGCGCTGCTGGCGCTTGCCGGTTTCGGCGCCGCCTCCGCGTCCACCGCCACCTCCAGCTCCTTCTCGATCCCCGGCACGGAGGCCCAGCGGGCGTTCGATCTACTGGAGAAACGTTTCCCCGGCGGCAGCGCCGACGGTGCGACCGCCCGTGTCGTCTTCAAGGCCCCCGAGGGCGAGAAGGTGACCGCGTCGGCCAACAAGGCCGAGATCAAGGAGATCGTCGGCGAACTGAAGTCCGGTTCGGACCAGATCGCCTCGGTCGCCGACCCCTTCGCCGCCAAGGCCGTGAGCCAGGACGGCTCCACCGCCTACATCTCCGTGTCCTACAAGGTCAGTTCGATGGAGCTGACCGACGGGACGCGGGAGGCGCTGGAGGACGCGGGCGAGGCCGCGCAGAGCGGCGGGATGACCGTGGAGATCGGCGGTGACGCGCTCCAGGTGATGCCGGAGACCGGCGCCACCGAGATCATCGGCGTCGCCATCGCCGCCGTGGTGCTGGTGATCACCTTCGGTTCGCTGATCGCTGCGGGGCTGCCGCTGCTCACCGCGCTCATCGGCGTCGGGATCGGCGTCTCGCTCATCACCGCCCTGGCGAACGTGCTCGACCTGGGCTCCACCACCTCCACGCTCGCCATGATGATCGGCCTCGCGGTCGGCATCGACTACGCGCTCTTCATCGTCTCCCGCTACCGCGCCGAACTGGCCGAGGGACGGGAGCGGGAGGAGGCCGCCGGGCGGGCCGTGGGCACCGCCGGGTCCGCCGTGGTCTTCGCCGGTCTGACGGTCGTCATCGCCCTGGTCGGCCTGGCCGTCGTCAACATCCCGATGCTGTCGAAGATGGGCTTCGCCGCGGCCGGCACCGTCGCGATCGCCGTACTCATCGCGCTGACGCTCGTCCCGGCGCTGCTGGGCTTCGCGGGCAAGCGGGTCATGGGACGCAGGGCGCGCAGGGCCGCCGAGGCGGAGAACAAGCCCGAGGCGAAGCCGAACATGGGCACCCGCTGGGCGCGGTTCGTGCTGCGCCGGCCGGTGTGGGTGCTGCTGGTGGGTGTCATCGGCCTCGGTGCCGTCGCCCTGCCGGCCACCTCGCTGGAGATGGGTCTGCCGGACGACGGCTCGCAGCCGAAGAGCACCACGCAGCGCCAGGCGTACGACATGCTGTCGGACGGCTTCGGTCCGGGCTTCAACGGTCCGCTGCTGGTCGTGGTGGACACGAAGGGCGCCTCGGACGGCAGGACCGCCGTCGACCGGGTCTCCCAGGAGATCGAAGGCATCGGCCACGTCGCCGCCGTCACCCCGGCCACCTTCAACAAGGCCGGTGACGCCGCCACCATCACGGTCATCCCGAAGGACCGGCCGAGCTCCACGGAGACCGAGGACCTCGTCCACGCCATCCGTGACGCGGGCGATGGGATCAAGGACGACACGGGTGCCGAGGTGCTGGTCACCGGCGCCACCGCGATGAACATCGACTTCTCCGAGAAGATGAACGCCGCCCTGCTGCCCTACCTGGCGCTCGTCGTCGGACTGGCCTTCCTGCTCCTGATGGTGGTCTTCCGCTCGCTGCTCGTCCCGCTGAAGGCGGCTCTGGGCTTCCTGCTCTCGGTCGTCGCGGCGCTGGGCGCGGTCGTCGCGGTCTTCCAGTGGGGCTGGTTCGGCTCGCTCCTCGGCGTCGAGCAGACCGGTCCGATCATGAGCATGATGCCGATCTTCATGGTCGGCGTGGTCTTCGGACTGGCGATGGACTACGAGGTCTTCCTGGTCACGCGCATGCGCGAGGCGTACGTCCACGGCGAGTCGCCGGGCCAGGCGATCGTGACGGGCTTCCGTCACGGGGCCAGGGTCGTCACCGCCGCGGCAGTGATCATGATGGCGGTCTTCGCCGGCTTCATCGGCTCCAGTGAGTCGATGATCAAGATGATCGGCTTCTCGCTCGCCATCGCCGTCTTCTTCGACGCCTTCGTGGTCAGGATGGCCATCGTGCCCGCGGTGCTCGCCCTGCTCGGCAGGCGCGCCTGGTGGCTGCCGCGCTGGTTGGACCGGATCCTGCCCAACGTCGACGTGGAGGGCGAGGGTCTGCGCAAGGACGTCTCCGGCGGCCCGTCCGAGGGCGGCGGGCAGCGGGAGCTGGTGGGCGTCTGACGGGCGGGCCGGGCCTCGAGGGGCCGGGCCTCACGGACCCCGGGGTCCGCGTCCGAGCGGAACGCGGGCCCCGGTGCGCCGGTCACCTGTGGGGACGGGTGACCGGAGCGACAGAGAGCCCCCGTGCACGCGGCGCGGGGGCTCTCGTCGTGCGCGGACGCGGACGAGGTCAGGCGCGGGCGCGGGTGGCGGCGGGGGCGGCCGTCTTGCGCGTCCCGGTGGTGCGGGCGCGGGTGCGGGCCAGGAAGCGGATCAGCGGGGCGTTGTCGAGCTGGAAGACGGCGACGCCGTCGGCCGAGTGCAGCTCCAGGACCAGCTGGGCCCGGCCGCACGGCCAGGTGCGGACGTCCCCGCGGGTGACGGGGGCGCGCAGCCCGCGTTCCAGGAGATCGATGCCGAAGGTCCAGTCGACGCCGCCGGGGAGGCGCACCCGGACGTGCTTCGGGTCGTCGGAGTCGTAGCGCAGGTCGAGCGGGACCGGCCGCGGGTCGGGGCCGTCCGTGATGAGCCGGGCACGTATGTGTTGCTGGATCACGAGGGACATGGGCCGGCTCCTCCTGTGTGAAGATCTCTCTCCCTAATGTCCCATATTTTCCCATTTGGGCATTTCGGGAGTGGATGAGTTGTCGTCCCTGCGCTCTTGCGAACACTTTGCAACAGGGCCCTATCATTGAGCGGTTCCCGACCCCGCCCGATGTCACGCCCGAAGCGGAGCCACTCCATGCATGTACCCGACGGATTCATCAACGCACCCGTCTCCGCCGTCGCGGGCGTCGTCGCCGCGGGTGCGGTCGCCGTCAGTCTCCGCGGCGCCCGTCGTGAACTCGGGGGAGAGCGCACGGCCCCGCTCGCCGGACTCGTCGCCGCGTTCATCTTCGCCGTGCAGATGCTGAACTTCCCGGTCGCCGCCGGGACCAGTGGACACCTCCTCGGGGGAGCGCTCGCCGCGATCCTGGTCGGCCCCTACACAGGGGTGCTCTGCATAGCCGTCGTCCTGCTCATGCAGGGCGTCCTCTTCGCCGACGGCGGGCTCACCGCGCTCGGCGTCAACATCACGGTGATGGGTGTCGTCACCACCGTCGTGGCCTACGCCCTCTTCCGCGGGCTGACCCGCGTGCTGCCCCGCACCCGGCGCTCGACGACCACCGCCTCCTTCGTCGCCGCGCTGGTCTCGGTGCCCGCCGCGGCCGTCGTCTTCACCCTGATCTACGCGATCGGAGGCACCACCGACGTGCCCGTGAGCAAGGTCCTGACGGCCATGGTCGGCGTCCACGTCCTGATCGGCATCGGTGAGGCGGTGATCACCGCTCTGACCGTCGGCGCCGTGCTCGCCGTCCGCCCCGACCTGGTGCACGGGGCCCGCGGCCTCTCGGCCCCGCTGAAGCTCCGGGTCGACGGCGAACTCGTCGACGCCCCGGCCGCCGCCCCCGTGCCCGCCCCCGCCACCCGGTCGACGCGCAAGGTCTGGGCCGCCGGGCTGGCCGCCGCGCTCGTCCTCGCCGGTTTCGTCTCCTTCTACGCCTCCGCCAGCCCCGACGGCCTGGAGAAGGTCGCCGCCGACAAGGGCATCGACCGGAAGGTCCAGGAGCACGACGCCGCCGGCTCCCCGCTCGCCGACTACGGCGTCAAGGACGTCGGCAACGCCCGGATCTCCGGAGGTCTCGCCGGAGTGATCGGCGTCGGCGTCACCGTCGCCGTAGGCAGCGGGGTGTTCTGGGCGGTACGCCGTCGCAGCACGCCCGACGCGCCCGTGGCCCGCACCGCCGAGTCCGTCTGACATGGGAGCCGGGCACGCGCACAAGCTCTACCGGCACGGTCACTCGCCCGTGCACGGTCTCCCCCCGCACTGCAAGCTCGCCGCGGTCGTCGGCTTCGTCGTGGTCGTCGTATCGACGCCGCGCGAGGCCGTCTGGGCCTTCGCGCTCTACGCCGCGCTGCTCGCCGCCGTCGCCGCGGTGGCCCGGATCCCCGCGGGCTTCCTGCTGCGGCGGCTGGTCATCGAGGTGCCGTTCGTGGCGTTCGCGCTGCTCATGCCCTTCGTCGTACCCGGCGAGCAGGCCGAACTCCTCGGCGTCTCCGTCAGCGTGCCCGGACTCTGGGGCGCCTGGAACGTCCTCGCGAAGGGCACCCTGGGCGTCGCCGCCTCGGTGATCCTGGCCTCCACCACCGAACTGCGCGCCCTGCTGCTCGGCCTCCAGCGGCTGCGGCTGCCCCCCATGCTCGTCCAGATCGCGTCCTTCATGATCCGGTACGGCGACGTCATCACCGACGAGCTGCGCCGGATGTCGATCGCCCGGCGCTCCCGCGGCTTCGAGGCGCGAGGGGTACGCCACTGGGGTGTCCTCGCCAAGACCGCGGGCGCCCTGTTCATCAGGTCGTACGAGCGGGGCGAGCGCGTCCACCTCGCGATGGTCAGCCGCGGCTACACCGGCAGCATGCCCGTCATCGACGAGGTGACCGCCTCCCGGGCCCAGTGGGCGCACGCGGCGGCACTCCCCCTGCTCGCCCTCGTCGTGTGTCTGCTGGGATGGACCGTATGAGCCCGACCACCACGCCCGCCCCGTCCCTCGAGGTCAGCGGCCTCGCCTACGCCTACCCGGACGGCCACCAGGCCCTGTTCGGCGTCGACCTGACCGTCGCACGCGGCGAGCGCGTCGCGCTGCTCGGCCCCAACGGCGCGGGCAAGACCACCCTCGTCCTCCACCTCAACGGCATCCTCGACGCGGGCGCCGGAACCGTCCGGGTCGCCGGGATGCCCGTGGAGAAGAAGAACCTGGCGGAGATCAGGCGCCGCGTCGGCATCGTCTTCCAGGACCCCGACGACCAGCTGTTCATGCCGACCGTGCGCGAGGACGTCGCCTTCGGTCCGGCAGCGGCCGGGCTGCGCGGACCCGAGCTGGAGGACCGGGTCATGACCGCCCTGAAGCGGGTCGGCATGGAGGACTTCGCGGCACGGCCCCCGCACCACCTCTCCTTCGGCCAGCGCCGCCGGGTCGCGGTCGCCACCGTGCTGGCGATGGAGCCGGAGATCCTCGTCCTGGACGAGCCGTCCTCCAACCTGGACCCCGCCTCCCGGCGTGAACTCGCCGACATCCTGCGCGCCCTGGACGTCACCGTCCTCATGGTCACCCACGACCTGCCGTACGCCCTCGAACTCTGCCCCCGGGCCGTGATCCTCAGCGACGGGGTGATCACCGCCGACGACCGCACGCAGGACCTGCTGGGCGACGACGCGCTCATGCGACGGCACCGGCTGGAGCTGCCCTTCGGCTTCGACCCGCGTTCCGTGTCCGTTCCGCATGCGTGAACAGAGGGTGACCCGCCCCCCACGCCACCTGCGGCGGGATGCACCATGGGGGGATGAGCGGGAGCGCGGGAGCAGGCGTGGACGTACGGGGCACTGTGGCGCCGGGATTCGAGGCGGTACGGGACGCTTTCGTCCGTAACTTCGAGCAGCGCGGGGAGCGGGGAGCGGCCGTCGCCGTCTACCGCCACGGCCGCAAGGTCGTCGACCTGTGGGCCGGCACGAGGGATGTGGACGGCAACGAACCCTGGGCCGTGGACACCGTCCAGATCGTCCGCTCGGCGGGCAAGGGTGTCGCCGCCGCCGTACCGCTGATGCTGCACCAGCGCGGCCAGGTGGACCTGGACGCCCCCGTCGGCACCTACTGGCCCGAGTTCAAGGCGAAGGGCAAGGAACGCGTCCTCGTACGCCATCTCCTCGCCCACCGCGCCGGGCTCGCCGCGCTCGACGTGACGCTGACACCCGCGCAGGCGGCCGACCAGGCGTCCGGGCCGCGCGCCGTCGCAGCACAGGAGCCCTTCTGGGAGCCCGGCGCCGACCACGGCTACCACGCGCAGACGTTCAGCTGGCTCGTCGCCGAACTGGTCCGCAGGGTCACCGGGCGCACCATCGGACGCTGGGTCGCCGAGGAGATCGCCCGCCCGCTCGGCCTCGACTTCTGGTTCGGACTCCCCGCGGACGAGGCACACCGGATCGGGCGCATCGGCCCCGTCGAGGCCCCGCCCGCGGAAGGCGGCGGAACCCTGCGCGTACGCCCCAAACGCTCGGTCGTCGACGCCTACGCCGATCCCTCCTCGCTCACCCGCCGCGCCTTCGGGGCGATCGACCCCTTCCCCGACGAGAACGACCCCGCCTACCGCGCGGCCGAACTCCCCGCCTCCAACGGCGTCGCCACCGCGCGCGGCCTCGCCCGCTGCTACGCCGCGATGATCGGCGAGGTCGACGGACAGCGGCTGTTCGCCCCCGCCACCCTCACCCTGGCCCGTACCGAGGAGTCGGCCGGACCCGACCGGGTGCTCGTCGTCAGCACCCGCTTCGGACTCGGCTACATGCTCCACGGCCCGGCCGCACCGCTCCTGGGCCCCGGCTCGTTCGGCCACCCCGGCCGCGGCGGTTCGCTCGGCTTCGCCGATCCCGAATCGGGCATCGCGCTGGGATATGTGACGAACGGTCTGCAGAAGGGAGTCACCGCCGACCCCCGTGCCCAGGCCCTGGTCAGGGCAGTACGGTCGGCGCTATGACACCACCACGCTTCCACGGGTACGCCGCTCTCCTCACCGGCGCGGGACAGGGCATCGGAGCCGCCACCGCACGCCGGCTCGCCTCCGAGGGCGCGGCCGTCCTGGTCACCGACCTGGACGCGGACCGCGCCGCACGCACGGCGGACGGGATACGCGAGGCGGGCGGCACCGCCGAATCCCTGGCCTGCGACGTCGGCGACCGCACGGCGGTCGAGGCCGCCGTCGCGCACGCGGTCGCCGCCTTCGGCCGGCTCGACGTCCTGGTCAACAACGCCTACGCCAACCACGACGACGCCGCGCTCTTCGAGGACGAGGACGACGCGTCCTGGAACCACACCCTCGACATCACCCTCAGCGGCCCCTACCGCTGCTCCCGTGCGGCGCTGCCGCACCTGGTCTCGTCCGGCCGCGGGGCGATCGTCACCATCGGCTCCGTCAACGGCGAGCAGGACTTCGGCGGTCACGCCTACAGCGCGGCCAAGGCGGGCCTGGCGAGCCTGACCCGCACCCTCGCGGGCCACGCGGGACCGCGGGGCGTCCGCGTCAACCTCGTCGCGCCGGGGACGGTCCGTACCGACGCCTGGGCGGGCCGCGACGCCGAACTGAAGCGGGCCTCCGCGCTCTACCCGCTCGGACGGATCGGCGAGCCGGACGACATCGCGTCCGCCGTCGCCTTCCTCGCCTCCCGGGACGCGGCGTGGATCACCGGAACGACGCTCCGCGTCGACGGCGGCCTCCTCGGCGTCAACACGGGCTTCCGCAAGGCGATGACGGGCGAGGAGTAAACCGCTGGCGGCGGGGCGGCCCGCGCCTTACTCTCCCGGGATGATCGACCACGGCTTCACCGACCGGACCGGACGGGGCGTCACCCTGCGCGAGGTGACCGACGGCAACTGGCGCGCGGTCGCCGACGTCGCCCCGCTCGACACCCAGAGGGACTTCGCCCCCGCCCTCGCCGCCCGCTACCTGCTCCTCAGCTCACGCGAGGACACCTGGCACTCCTTCGCCGTGTACGCCGGTGAACTCGCGCTGGGCCACGTCATGTGGGCGCGGGACGAGGACGGCTCGTACTGGATCGGCGGCGTGCTGGTCGACGGCCCCGAGCAGGGCACGGGCATCGGATGCGCCGCCGCGCGCACGCTCGCCGCGTGGCTGGCGGGCCGGGACGGCTGCGAGGTCATCCGGCTGTCGTACGACCCGGCCAACACGGCTGCGGCGGCGCTCTGGACGTCGCTCGGCTACCTGCCGACGGACGCCGTCGAGGACGACGAGGTGGTCGTGGAACTGGCCGCCTCTGCTGCCGTGTCCGCCGCCGCATCCGGGTGACGGGTGACGGGTGACGGGTGACGGGTGACGGATGCCGGGGGAGGGCCGGGGCGGAGCGAGGCACAGGCCCCGGTGAGGCCGGGGTCAACTCGTGTGGAGCATCAGCCCGATGCCGACCACCATCAGTCCGGCCGCCGCGATCCGGGGGCCGCCGAACTTCTCCTTGAAGAACAGCGTCCCTATCGCGGCACCCACGATGATCGAGGACTCGCGGAGCGCGGCGATCGGGGCGAGCGGTGCCTTCGTCTGCGCCCACAGGACGAGCCCGTACGCGGCGACCGAGAGCGCCGCGCCCAGCAGTCCGCGCGCCACGAACGGCCGCAGGCTCGGCAGGAGTTCGCTCCGCCGGCGCAGAGCGGCGTACACCGGGATGGCCACGCCCTCGGCGATCATGAGCCAGCCGATGTAGCCGATCGGTGTCCCCGACGCGCGCACCCCGACCCCGTCGACCGTCGTGTAGCCCGCGATGGCCAGACCGGTGGCGAGGGCCGCAAGGACGGCGGGCCAGTGGGGGCGGCTGCCGGATCCGCGGATCCCCCACAGCGCCAGCCCCACGAGCCCCGCCGAGGCCACCGCCACGCCCGCCGTCGCCCAGCCGTCGGGACGTTCGCCGACGAACACGGCCGCGAGCACCGTCACGACCAGCGGGGCAGTGCCCCGGGCGATCGGGTACATCTGGCCGAAGTCGCCCAGGGTGAACGAGCGCATCAGCAGCAGCATGTACGCCACGTGCAGACCGGCGGAGACGAGCAGGTACGGCCAGGCGGCTGCGGCGGGCAGCGGTGCGAAGCAGACCAGCACGGCCCCGATCAGCGCGCCGCCGCCGGAGATCAGGGTGAAGGAGAGCAACTGGTCGCGTATGGCATGGGCGATGGCGTTCCAGCTCGCGTGCGTGATCGCGGCGGCCAGCACCGCCGCCGCCACCCAGGGGGTCACGCGGTCCGCTCGCGCACGTCCACCAGGGAGCCGCCCGCCAGTTCGACCAGGGTGGCGGGGTCGAGCCGGAAGACGGTGTGCGGGGTGCCCGCCGCCGCCCACACCGCCGGGTGGCCCAGCAGCCCCCGGTCGGCCAGCACGCGGGTCTTCGTGCGGTGGCCGAAGGGCGGTACGCCGCCGATCGCGTAGCCGGTGGTCTCCCGGACGAGGGCGGCGCGGGCCCGCTCGACCTTTCCGGCCCCCAGCTCGGCCCGCACGAGCTCCACGTCCACCCGCGAGGAGCCGTCCATCAGCACCAGGACGGGAACGCCGTCCGCCTCGAAGATCAGGGACTTGACGATCTGGCTGAGCTCGCAGCCCACGGCGTCGGCGGCCTCGGCCGCGGTGCGCGTGGCTTCGGGGAAGCGGCGCACCTCCACGTCGAGGCCGAGTTCCCGCAGGGCATCGGCGAACAGGGGGTGGGCGAGGGTCGAGGTGGTCGCCGGGGTCGGGTCGGGAGTGCTCATGACCCGCACGCTACTGAACGGGACCGCGTGCACACCACAGCGATTCCGGCGGCTGTGCGGATCGTCACCCCGCTTCCGGGCGGCCTCTTCCGTCGTCGTACCCCGCCGCCCCCGCCCGGGTTACGACCCGGCGCGCAGGGTCGTATCCCGCCCGGGCTACGACCCGGCGCGCAGCACGGAGGCGACGACGGGGCCTGCGGCGTCACCGCCGTGACCGCCGGACTGGACGACCGCGGCGGCGGCGAGGTCGTTGCTGAAGCCGGTGAACCAGCTGTTGGACGTGCCCTGTCCGTCGACCTCCGCCGATCCCGTCTTGGCGCCCTTGTCGCCGCCCACGGAGGCCATGGCCGCCTGGCCGGTGCCCCAGGACGCGGTGGCCCGCATCATGTCGTTCAGCTGCCGGGTGACGTTCTGCGGCAGCGAACGGGACGCGGTGGCGATCTGCCGGTCGTCCACGGACTGCGGGACGATCACCGGCTGGTGGAAGGTGCCGGTGCGGGCGGTGGCGGTGATGGACGCGATGTTGAGCGCGTTCATCTGGACGGTGCCCTGGCCGATGTACTGGGCCGCGGCCTCACCGCCGGTCTCGTCCGGCACCTTGCCGTCGAAGGAGGCGATGCCCGTCTTCCAGTCCAGCCCGATCCCGAAGACGTCCCGGGCCTCCTTGGGGAGGGCCGCGTCATCCTTGGTGTCGTCGATCAGCTTGATGAAGGCGGTGTTGCAGGAACGGGCGAAGCTGGTGGTGAAGTTGGTGGAGGCGGGAAGCTCGAAGTACTTCAGGTTGTGGAAGGTGCGGCCCTGGTACAGCGCTTCCTTGGGGCACTCCGTCGGCCGGTTCGCCGAGACGAGACCCTTCTCCAGGAGCATCGCGGCGGTGACGATCTTCAGCGTCGAGCCGGGCGCCTGGGTGCCCTGCATCGCGGCGTTGAAGCCGGTCGCCGGGTTGTTGGCGACCGCGCGGATCGAGCCCGTCGAGGGCCGCACGGCGACCACGGAGGCCTGGCTGAACTTCTTGACCGCCTTCTCCGCCGCGGCCTGGGCGCCGGCGTCGAGCGTGGTCTGCAGCTTGCCCGGCTTCCCCTCGGCGAGCGTCAGGAGCGTGGTGTTCGCCGCGGACCCGCCCTCGGGCTCGATCCAGGTCTCGATGCCCGGGGAACCCCCGGTGCTGTCGCCGTACTTCTCACGCAGGGTGTCCAGGATCGGCCCGAGCGACGGGTACGTCTCCTTGTCCAGCACCTTGCCGTTGTGGTCCACCGCCTCGATCGCCGCGGTCTCCGACTCGCCCGTCTTCAGGGTCGCGCCCTCGGTGAGCTGCGGATGGATCACCGTGGGCTTCCAGTCGACGAGCGCCTTGCCGGTGGTCAGCCCCCGCACCACGGTCAGTTCGGAGGCGTACGACCAGGGCTTGGTCTTCCCGTCGTAGGACACCGTCGCCTTCACCGTGTACGGCACCTTCGCGCCGACGGGCGGGCCGGGTGTGATGACGGCCTTCGTGACGTGGGCGTCCTCGGCGAAGCCGGTCAGGAGCGGCTCGGAGGCGGCCTCGTTGTTCGTGAGCAGCGAGGCGGCGGCCCCGTCGCCGGACGCCCACGCCGCGAGGAAGTCCTTGGCGGTCGCCCGTATCTCTTCCTGCCCCGGGGGGCCGGTCTTGACCTCGGACGACGCGGAAGCGGTCCCGATGCCCCCGCCGCCCAGGACCACGCTGTACACGCCGTAGCCGAGCCCTCCGCTCACGAGCACGAACACCCCGCCGATGACGGCGACTTTCGCTCCACTGCGCATTGCGTGATCCCCTCCCCAGGAGCCTCCCTTGAACACGTTCAAGAGAGCTGTCATAGCCACCCTACGTGACGGAAGTGAAGCCTGAGGTGGTTGTTACAGGACCGCGACGCGGTGCCTGAGAGCGCTTTCCGGTGGGCGGTTCCGTGGCCACCGCTCGGCGGACGCGGGTCCGGCCGTGTCGCCCAACTCGTCTGTGTGAGCATGTAATTGACATAACAAGTAATGTTGTAGCGTGCGCACATGCGTATTCTCATGTTCACCACCCCCCTTCTGGGGCACTTTTTACCGATGCTGCCGCTGGCGCGGGAGTTCCGGAAGCAAGGTCATGTCGTCGCGTTCGCTTCGGCCGCGCCGATGGCAAGTGCCGTGGAGTCCGAGGGCCTTGACCTGATTGCCGTCGGCCCGGACAAGGTGGAGATGCTCACCGAGGCGATCAAGCGGATCGGCGCGGAGGGGCTGACGAGCGAGTCTCCCCAGTTCGTCGCCGAGTTCTTCGCCGGGGTGCGACTCGACCTCGGCGCGGACGACGCCCTCGTCGCCGCGCGCTCCTGGGCGCCCGACATGATCGTGTCGGAGCGCTGCGATTTCCTGGGGCCGATGGTCGCCGCCACGCTCAAGCTGCCGTCCGCTGTCATCGCCACCGATCCGGCACTGGAGCCGGACCTGCTCGAGGCGCTGGCCACCTCGGTAGGCTCACGCTTTCTCGTGCGTGGCCTGGAGGCGCCGGTCGACGCGCTGTCCGGTCGATGGCTGCTGGACCTCTGCCCGCCCAGCCTGCACGGCGCCGCCGAGGTACCGGGTGTGGAGCGCAAGGTGCTGCGGCCCGAGCCCCATCAGGCCCCCGAAGGGGTGCCTCCCGTGAAGCGGGCCGCGCTCACCGGCCGGCCCCGGGTGCTGGTCAGCTTCAGCACCGGATCGAACGAGATGGAGCGACTCGGCTCGCTGCTCAGGTCGCTCAGCACCCTTGACGTGGACCTGGTGGCGACGACTTCGGGCAACCCGGCGCCGCCGGAGGGGTTCGGGCTGGATCCGGACCGGCTGGAACTGGTGGTGTTCGTGCCCGCCGCGGAACTGCTCGACGGTGTCTCGGTCGTCGTGCACCACGGTGGCTCAGGCACCACGTTCGGTGCGGCGGCGCGTGGTATCCCCGCCGTCGTGGTGCCGGACAGGCCGACTCAGCAGGGCTGGGCACAGCGACTCGAGGCCGCCGGAGCGGGACTGGTCCTGCCCGTGGGCGACCAGGTGTCCCCCGAGGAGGTCGCGGCGGCTGTCGAGCGGCTGTTGTCGGACCCCGGATTCACCGTCGCGGCACAGCGTCTGAGGGACGAGATCGCCGCGATGCCCACTCCGGCGGAGGTGGCGGCACAGCTCGTCGCCGCGGCCGGCTGACGGGCGGCGCGGTCCGAGGGCCCCGGGCCCCGGGCGCGCTTGCGCACGGGCCGTTCGCGGGCCGTCGGGGAGCGTCCCGGGCCGAGAGGGTCCGCCACCACATATGACGAAGGCCCGGCACCTGAGGGGGCGCCGGGCCTTTCGCGTGTGTCTCCGCGGCTACACCCAGGTGTCCAGCCACATCCGGTCGCGCCAGGCGTCGTCAGGGATCGACGTGCCCGTGTAGATCGGCCAGAAGTAGATGAAGTTCCAGATGATCAGCAGCACCAGCACGCCCGCCGCGATCGCGCCCAGCATGCGTCTGTGTTCGCCCGTGGGGTCCGCCTTGGTGAGGCCCAGGCGGTGCCTCGTGCCGGTGCCGGCCGCCGGGCCCAGCAGGGCGCCGATCATCATCGTGACCGCGAGGCAGAGGAACGGGACGAACACGACCGCGTAGAAGAGGAAGATCGTCCGCTCCTGGTAGTGGAGCCAGGGCAGCCAGCCCACCGCCACGCCGCACGCGATCGCGCCCGCCCGCCAGTCGCGGCGGAAGAACCAGCGCCACAGGACGTACAGCAGCGCCACGCACGCCGCCCACCACAGGACCGGGGTGCCCAGTGCCAGGACCTCGCGGGCACACTTGCCGGTCGCCGAGGCGGTGCAGCCCGGCTCCTCCTCGTAGAAGTACGAGACGGGGCGGCCCAGCACGAGCCAGCTCCACGGGTTGGACTGGTAGGTGTGGCCGGACGTGAGGCCGATGTGGAACTCGTAGACCTGGTACTCGTAGTGCCACAGGCTGCGCAGCCAGTCGGGGAGCCACGTCCAGCTTCCGCCCTTGCCCTGGGTGGCCGCCCAGTTGCGGTAGTAGCCCTTGCCCGTGACGATCCAGCCCGTCCAGGACAGGACGTACGTGCCGATCGCGACCGGCACCGTGGAGACGAAGGCCGGGAGCAGGTCGTGGAGGACCACGGCCCGGTACGGCTGTACCGCGCCCGCCGTGCGCCGTGCGCCGACGTCCCAGAGCACCGCCATCACCGCGAACGCGGCCAGGATGTACAGCCCGTTCCACTTCGTGCCGAAGGCCAGGCCGAGCATCAGCCCGGCCGCGAGCCGCCACGGACGCCAGCCCAGGCGGAGCGTTTCGGCTACGTGGGTGTCCGGCCGCAGGATTCCGTCCTCGTCCACCGGGAGCGCGGCGGCCAGTCTGCGGCGGGACCAGTCCCGGTCGGCGAGGAGGCAGCCGAAGGCGGCCAGCACGAAGAACATCAGCACCAGGTCGAGCAGCGCGGTGCGGCTCATCACGAAGTGCAGCCCGTCCACGGCCAGCAGCGTGCCGGCGAGACAGCCCAGGAACGTCGAGCGGAACAGGCGCCGGCCGATGCGGCACAGCATCAGGACCGAGAGGGTGCCGAGCAGCGCCACCATGAAGCGCCAGCCGAACGGGGTGAAGCCGAAGAGCTGCTCGCCGATCCCGATGATCCACTTGCCGACCGGGGGATGGACGACGTAGCCCGGGTCCACCGGGACGGCGACCGAGGACGGGTCCGCGAGGATCTTCTTGTCGATGTCCTTGGGCCAGGCGCCCTCGTACCCCTGGTTGATGAGCGCCCACGCGTCCTTGGCGTAGTACGTCTCGTCGAATATCACCGCCTTGGGGCTGCCCAGGTTCCAGAACCGCAGCACGCCGGCGACCAGCGCCACCAGCAGCGGACCTCCCCAGGCGGACCAGCGCACCAGGCGGTCCGCCCGGTCCGCGGGCACCGCGAGGACGCTCCAGAACCGGTCGCCCGGGCGGGCGTACGGCGGGACCAGGCGCTCGCGCAGCCCCGTCTCCGGCCGTGGGGAATGGCCGAAGCGGCGCAGCCGCTGCTGCCAGGAAGGCGGCTGGTCGCCGGTGTGATCCCCGGCGTCGTTGCCCTGCTGGGCTTCGGGCGCAGTACTCGTCACCGCGCCATCGTAGGGAACGCTTCTGTGCGAGTGGTGCCGCCCGTGCTGGGAGGATGGCCGATGTGACTGGATCGACTGGAACGCTCGTACTCGCAGGGACCCCCATCGGCGACGTGGCGGACGCCCCGCCACGGCTCGCCGCCGAGCTGGAGACGGCCGACGTCGTGGCCGCCGAGGACACCCGGCGGCTGCGCCGGCTGACCCAGGCGCTGGGCATCCACACGACGGGACGTGTCGTCTCCTACTTCGAGGGCAACGAGTCGGCGCGTACGCCGGAGCTCGTCGAGGCTCTGGCCGGCGGCGCGCGCGTCCTGCTGGTCACCGACGCGGGCATGCCGTCCGTCTCCGACCCCGGCTACCGGCTCGTGGCCGCCGCCGTGGAGCGGGACATCAAGGTCACCGCCGTACCGGGCCCGTCGGCGGTGCTGACCGCGCTCGCCCTGTCGGCCCTGCCCGTGGACCGCTTCTGCTTCGAGGGATTCCTGCCGCGCAAGGCGGGGGAGCGGCTCGGGAAGCTGCGCGAGGTCGCGGACGAGCGCCGCACGATGGTCTTCTTCGAGGCCCCGCACCGGCTGGACGACACCCTGGCCGCGATGGCCGAGGTGTTCGGCGCGGACCGCAGGGCGGCCGTGTGCCGCGAGCTGACCAAGACGTACGAGGAAGTGAAGCGCGGCTCCCTCGGCGACCTGGCCGTCTGGGCGGCGGAAGGCGTGCGTGGTGAGATCACCGTCGTGGTCGAGGGCGCGACGGACTCGGGGAACGAGGGACTGGACGCCGCCGAGCTGGTGCGCAGGGTGCAGGTGCGCGAGGAGGCGGGGGAGCGGCGCAAGGAGGCCATCGCGGCGGTCGCCGCCGATGCGGGGCTGCCCAAGCGCGAGGTGTTCGATGCGGTGGTCGCGGCAAAGAACGCGGCTCGGACCGGCCAGGCGGAGGGCAAGGGACTAGCCTGAAATGTAAAGCCCGAACCGCGTTCCGGCCCCTTTGTCCATGGATCGGCCAAAACCGTTCCAACACTCGGCAGACCTGGTGCGTCGCCGGTCGTGGAGGCGTCCACTTGAGGGTGGAACGCACCATCCGGAGTGCTTGTCCGGAGTGCTTCTCCGCTGACAAGGGAGCAGGCATGAGTGAGATCGCAGCAACCACCGTGCACGAGGCGTACGCGTTCGCCTGCATGAGGTGCGGGCACGGCTGGGAGCAGGCCTACCAGATAGAGCACCACGTCGACGGCTCGGGCAACGCCTTCGTGGTCTACAAGGCGGACGGGGAGCGCGTGCCCTCGCCGCTGTCCACTCCCTCCTGCGCCAACTGCGGCGGCCATGTGGTCCGGATCATGCGCGCCGGCCGGGTCTCCTCGGTCCAGCAGCTGCTCCGGCCCCCGCAGGCGCCGCTTCCGCCCGAGAGCGGCGGCGAGGCCGAGGAGGAGATGGCCGTCGCGGCCGTGCGGACCCCCGCGCCCGGTGCGCACCACTGGCACCTGTCCGACCTGCTGCGCCCCTTCCACCGCCGGTGAGAGGGACGGCCCGTGCCCTCGTAGAGTCGGGGCATGAGCCGTACCGAAGCCCCGCCGCTGCCCGAACCCCTCAGGGTTCCGGTCGCCGATTCGCACACCCACCTGGACATGCAGGACGGAACCGTCGAGGAGGGCCTGGCCCGCGCCGCGGCGGTCAACGTCACCGCCGTCGTCCAGGTGGGCTGCGACGTGAAGGGCTCGCAATGGGCCGCCGAGACCGCCGCCGTCCACCCGTCCGTCCACGCCTCGGTGGCCCTCCACCCCAACGAGGCGCCCCGCATCGTCCACGGGGACCCCGAGGGGTCGGCCCGCCAGGGTGCGCGGGAGCCCGGCGGCAGGGCCGCACTCGACGAGGCGCTCGCCGAGATCGACGCGCTGGCCGCACTCGCGTACGTCCGCGCCGTCGGCGAGACCGGCCTGGACTACTTCCGTACGGGCCCCGAGGGCATGGCCGCCCAGGAGGAGTCCTTCCGGGCGCACATCGAGATCGCGAAGCGGCACGGGAAGGCCCTGGTCATCCACGACCGGGAGGCCCACGCGGACGTGCTGCGCATCCTCGCCGACGCGGGGGCACCGGAGCGGACCGTCTTCCACTGCTACTCCGGGGACGCCGAGATGGCCCGGATCTGCGCGGCGGCCGGCTACTTCATGTCGTTCGCCGGCAACGTGACCTTCAAGAACGCGCAGCCGCTGCGGGACGCGCTGGCCGTCGCTCCGGCCGAGCTGGTGCTCGTCGAGACCGACGCGCCGTTCCTCACGCCCGCGCCGTACCGCGGCCGGCCCAACGCGCCCTACCTCATTCCGGTCACCTTGCGCGCGATGGCCGAGGTGCGGGGCACCGACGAGGACGCCCTGGCCGCCGCCGTCTACGACAACACCGCGCGGGCGTTCGACTTCTGACCCCGGCTCCGGACCCGGCCTGCCCCTCGCGGCCCGCCGGGAGGTCCGCTCCCGACACGTTGGGTAATCGTACGACTTTGGAGGGTGACCTCTCCTCGGTTATCGTGCCCGCGCAACGGGGTCGGCAGGCCGGAGCTTCTGGAGCGTCGTGGGCCATTCGCAGGGCAGTCACCGCGCACCGCGCGGCAGTCGGCGCACGGTCCAGGCCCCTGTCAGGGTCCCGGCCCCCGCGCCGCCGCGGCCCGCCCCGTCGCTGTCCTTCCACGAGGAGCGGACGATCGTCGCCGCCCTGTGGCCGGCCCGTTCGCAGGTGCACGTCCCGACGATGCTGGACACGCCGCTGGTGCCCCGCCCCGCGGCACCCCGGGACGAACCGGCCCCGCGACGCCGGCGCGGCGGGCACCGGGCCGCCCGGCGGGGCGCCCCGGAGAGCCTGCGGCGGCTCGTCCCCCGGGCCCTGGTCGTCGCCGTCCTGACCGGCGGCACCGCCGCGTTCCTCGCCCAGGACAAGGCCGTCCAGGTCAGCGTCGACGGCTCGTCGCGCACCCTGCACACCTTCGCCGACGACGTCGGGGAACTCCTCGACTCCGAGGGCGTCGTCGTCGGCACCCGTGACGTCGTCGCCCCCGCACCGGGCACCGGACTGGACGACGGGGACGAGGTCGTCGTCCGGCGGGAGGCGCGCGGGCCGGGGCCGGGTGGCGGTCCCCGGGCCCCGCGGCGGCCGTAGGCTTAACGGGTGAGCACCACAGAGCCCGACGCCCTCCTGGGCCCCGCAGACATCCGCGAGCTGGCCGCAGCGCTGGGCGTACGCCCCACGAAGCAGCGCGGCCAGAACTTCGTCATCGACGCCAACACGGTCCGCAGGATCGTACGGACCGCCGAGGTGCGGCCCGACGACGTGGTGGTCGAGGTCGGGCCCGGCCTGGGTTCGCTGACCCTGGCCCTCCTGGAGGCGGCCGACCGGGTCGTCGCCGTCGAGATCGACGACGTGCTCGCGGGCGCCCTGCCGGCCACCGTCGCCGCGCGCCTGCCGGAGCGGGCCGGCCGGTTCGACCTGGTCCACTCGGACGCGATGCTCGTGACGGAACTGCCCGGCCCGGCGCCGACCGCACTCGTCGCGAACCTGCCCTACAACGTCGCCGTGCCGGTGCTGCTCACCATGCTGGAGCGCTTCCCCACGATCGAGCGGACGCTCGTGATGGTGCAGGCCGAGGTCGCGGACCGGCTGGCCGCCCGGCCGGGCAACAAGGTCTACGGCGTCCCCTCGGTGAAGGCGAACTGGTACGCCGACGTCAAGCGCGCCGGGTCGATCGGCCGCACGGTGTTCTGGCCCGCGCCGAACGTCGACTCCGGGCTCGTGTCCCTGGTGCGCCGCGCCGAGCCCGTCCGTACCACCGCGAGCAGGGCCGAGGTGTTCGCCGTGGTCGACGCGGCCTTCGCCCAGCGCCGCAAGACACTGCGCGCCGCCCTCGCCGGCTGGGCGGGCTCCGCCCCGGCGGCCGAGGAGGCCCTGGTCGCGGCGGGCGTCTCACCGCAGGCCCGGGGCGAGTCGCTCACCGTCGAGGAGTTCGCCGCCATCGCCGAGAACAAGCCGTCGGGCGGCGCACCGTCGGACGGCGCACCGTCGGGCGCCGGGCAGCCGGACGCCGGGACCTCCGGGAGCAGCGAGTGAGCGTCACCGTCCGCGTGGCCGCCAAGGTCAACGCCCAGCTCGCCGTCGGCGCCCCCAGGCCCGACGGCTTCCACGACCTGGCGAACGTCTTCCTCGCCGTCGGCCTCTACGACGAGGTCACCGTCACCCCCGCCGACGCGCTGCGCGTCACCTGCTCCGGGCCGGACGCCGCGCAGGTACCGCTCGACGCCACCAACCTCGCGGCGCGCGCCGCGATCGCGCTGGCGGCCCGGCACGGCATCGCGCCGGACGTGCACATCCACATCGCCAAGGACATCCCCGTCGCGGGCGGTATGGCGGGCGGCAGCGCCGACGGTGCCGCCGCACTGCTGGCCTGCGACGCCCTGTGGTCCACCGGCGCGTCCCGGCAGGAGCTCCTGGAGATCTGCGCCGAACTGGGCAGCGACGTGCCGTTCAGCCTGATCGGCGGAGCGGCCCTCGGGGTCGGCCGGGGCGAACGGCTGACCCCCGTCGAGGTCGGCGGCACGTTCCACTGGGTGTTCGCCGTCGCCGACGGCGGGCTCTCCACCCCGGCCGTGTACGGCGAGTTCGACCGCCTCACCGCGGGCACCGGCGTCCCCGAACCCGCCGCGTCGGCCGCGCTGCTCGACGCCCTGCGCACGGGTGACGCCACCGCGCTGGCGGACGCCCTCGGCAACGACCTCCAGGCCGCGGCGCTCTCCCTGCGCCCCTCGCTGGCCGACACCCTCGCCGCCGGCATGGGGGCGGGCGCCCTGGCCGCCCTGGTCTCGGGCTCCGGTCCGACCACGGCGTTCCTCGTCGCGGACGAGGAGTCGGCGCACAAGGTGGCCGACGCACTGCTGGCGTCGGGCACGTGCCGCAGTGCCCGGGTGGCGCTGTCGCCGGCCCCCGGAGCCACGGTCGTCGGGGCCGGTGCCGCCTGAACCCTGTTCACCGGAGTGCCGCACCCGCACTGCCGACCGCCGTGCACACCAGCGCCCGGGCTGTGGTCAGGAGCCGTAGTGGTGGCGGCAGGCGGCGATGCGGACCTCGTCGTCGACCACCTTGTAGATCAGGCGGTGTTCCGCGGTGATGCGGCGGAACCGGAATCCCTGGAAGCCGTGTTCCAGGGGCTCGGGCTTGCCGATGCCTTCGTTGCCGTTCCGGGCGACATCCTGGAGCAGGCTGTCGATCCGCCTGAGGATCTTCCGGTCCTGGGCCTGCCACCGGACGTCGTCCTCCCAGGCCGACTCGTCCCAGACGAACGTCACTCCGGGCCAGGCGGCCGCCCGTCAGCCCAGCTTCAACGTGCTCCTCGCCAGCTCGTACGCCGGGAGCATCTCCCGGTGCTCCGTGGAGTCCAGACCGCCCAGGTGCACCACGACCGGGCCCTTCGGGGTGGCGACCGCGAAGGCCCGCTCCGTCTTCCGCTCGTCCAGCAGCTCGGCCCCGACGATGTAGGTGACCTCCACGGCGGGCACCGCGCCCGCCTCGGTCTCCTTGTAGGAGGCCCCGGTCGCGTTCTCCTCACCGGACACGAAGTCCTCCAGCGCCGCGCGGGGGGTGGTGGAGGCGCCCTTGCCCTGCCAGACCCGGAGGTAGCCGATGTTCCCGGCCGGCTTGGCGTCGATCTCGCAGACCATCGTGGCCGCGCCCTGCTGCCCGAGGGCGGCCAGGTCGGAGCCGGGCTCCACCTCCACCGCCTGGGGCTTCCAGTCCACGGCCAGGTCGAAGGTGACGGGCAGCTCACACGCGGTGCCCGCGCCGCCGAGGGAGCCGCCCTTCTTCGCGGGTGCGCTCTCCGCGGCCCGGGCGGGCGCGCTGTCCCCGTTCTTGCCGGCGCCCGGACCCGCGTGGCTACCGCCGTCCGACGGTGAGGAACAGCCGGCCAGCACCGTCGCCGCGAGGACTGCCGGTATCCAGGTCCGCATCGTGTCGCGCATCGTGAAGTCCCCACCCCAGAGATGTTCCGTACGGCTCCGACCTGGGCTTACACCCCATGATCGATCGCCGCACGCTATCGCACCTCGCGCGGCGACTACTCTGGGACGTCGAGCGGTCCCCGACGCAGGGACCCCCCAGGCAGGAGTGAAATGGCCGTCAATCTGGTCAATGTCGAGCAGGTCAGCAAGGTGTACGGCACCCGTGCCCTGCTCGACGGTGTATCCCTCGGGGTGTCCGAGGGCGACCGGATCGGCGTCGTCGGCCGCAACGGCGACGGCAAGACGACGCTCATCCGGATGCTCGCCAAGCTCGAGGACGCGGACAGCGGCCGGGTCACCCACAACGGCGGGCTGCGCCTCGGTGTCCTCACCCAGCACGACTCCCTCGACCCGAAGGCCACCATCCGGCACGAGGTGATCGGCGACCTCGCCGACCACGAGTGGGCGGGCAGCGCCAAGATCCGGGACGTGCTGACCGGTCTCTTCGGCGGCCTCGCGCTCCCCGGCTTCGAGCACGGTCTGGACACGGTCATCGCCCCGCTCTCCGGTGGCGAGCGCCGCCGGATCGCGCTGGCCAAGCTGCTCATCGGCGAGCCGGACCTGATCGTCCTCGACGAGCCCACCAACCACCTCGACGTCGAGGGCATCTCCTGGCTGGCCGGACACCTGCGGGCCCGGCGCTCCGCGCTCGTCTGCGTCACCCACGACCGGTGGTTCCTGGACCAGGTCTGCACCCGCATGTGGGACGTCCAGCGGGGCTCCGTCCACGAGTACGAGGGCGGTTACAGCGACTACGTGTTCGCGCGGGCCGAGCGGGAGCGCATCGCCGCGACCGAGGAGTCCAAGCGGCAGAACCTGATGCGCAAGGAGCTGGCCTGGCTGCGCCGGGGCGCCCCGGCCCGCACCTCGAAGCCGCGCTACCGCATCGAGGCCGCCAACGAGCTGATCGCCGACGTGCCGCCCCCGCGCGACACCAGCGAGCTGATGAAGTTCGCCAACGCCCGCCTCGGCAAGACCGTCTTCGATCTGGAGGACGTGACCGTCCAGGCCGGACCCAAGACCCTGCTCACCCACCTCACCTGGCAGCTCGGCCCCGGCGACCGCGTCGGCCTGGTCGGCGTCAACGGCGCGGGCAAGACGTCCCTGCTCAGGGCGCTCGCGGAGGCGTCCCGCAGCCAGGGCGACGTCCAGCCCGCCGACGGGAAGATCGTCGTCGGCAAGACGGTCAGGCTGGCCTACCTCTCGCAGGAGGTCGCGGAGCTCGACCCGAAGCTCCGGGTGCTCGAAGCCGTCCAGCAGGTGCGCGACCGCGTCGACCTCGGCAAGGGCCGCGAGATGACGGCCGGGCAGCTCTGCGAGCAGTTCGGCTTCGCCAAGGAGAAGCAGTGGACGCCGGTCGGCGACCTGTCCGGTGGTGAGCGGCGGCGGCTTCAGATCCTGCGGCTGCTGATGGACGAGCCCAACGTCCTCTTCCTCGACGAGCCCACCAACGACCTGGACATCGAGACCCTGACCCAGCTGGAGGACCTCCTCGACGGCTGGCCCGGGTCGATGATCGTGATCTCCCACGACCGCTTCTTCATCGAGCGGACCACGGACAAGGTGATGGCCCTCCTCGGTGACCGGGCGCTGCGGATGCTCCCGCGCGGCATCGACGAGTACATCGAGCGCAGGCAGCGCATGGAGGAGACCGCCACGCCGGCCTCCGCCGCGGGGTTCCCGGCTCCGAAGGCTGCCCCGGCCGAGACCGTCTCGCCGCAGGCCGCGCGCGCCGCGAAGAAGGAACTGCAGAAGGTCGAGCGGCAGCTCGAGAAGATGTCGACGAAGGAGACGTCGCTTCACGCGCAGATCGCCGACAACGCCACGGACTTCGGGAAGGTCGCCCAGCTCGACGCCGAACTGCGTGAACTCGTGGCGGAGCGGGATGTGTTGGAGATGCGCTGGCTGGAGCTGGCCGAGGACGCGTGATCCCGGCGGTGTGACCGGCGGTGCCGGAGGACGGGCGGGGCGCGGTCGGTGCGAGATGCCCCCGCCCGGTCCGGGCGCCGCCCCGTCACCCGTCTCGCGCCGTCGGCCGCCGGCCGCCTTGTCACCCGTCCCCCGCCCGTCGGCCGCCGACGTGGTCAGGGGGGCGGAGCCGGTCCGTGAGGGCGGGCGCACCCGGCGGGGCCCGCGCGGCGCCGGCGACGTACCCGGCCACGACGGCCCTTCTCGCCCTCGGTGGATGAACACCCCCTCCGAATACGGGCGATAGCGTCACGTACGGCGGCAATGCGGCCGAGTCGCCTGCGGTGGTTCCGTGAAATCGACGTGCACCATGTGAAGTTGATCAGGCGTCAGTCGAACGGGAGTCCGGAGCCCGCCCGCCCGCGCGTAACGGCGGCATCACGGGCCGGTTCTCCCTTGGGAACGGGGCTGGACCGTTCCGCTGTTCGATATCGACCGGGTGGTACAAAGAACCCCCCGCCCGACTGTCGTGACGCCGCGGGATCCATGCCCGATTCGCTCCTTTCCGACGGGAATCCATCCCAGCGGAATCGCGGGGGAGAACGAACCGGGCACCGGACCGCACGAAGGGGGACGTGCTGATGACGCAGCCGCCCAGCCAGCAACCGCCGCCGGGAGGCTTCGGGGCTCCGCAGGAGCCGCAGGACACTCCCCAGCCGCCCACACCCCCCGCGGCCCCGCCGCCGATGCCTCCCGCCCCGCCGCAGACGCCGCCCCCGGCCGCCGCGCCCCAGACGCCGCCGCCTCCCGCCCCGCCGGCCGGACAGCCCGGATACGGCTACCCGCAGGCACCGGGCGCGCAGCCCGGATACGGCTACCCGCAGGCTCCCGGCCAGGCCCCGGGCCCGTACGCCCAGCAGCCCGGCCCCTACGGCGCGCCGGCCGGACCGTACGCCCAGCAGCCCGGCCCGTACGGCCAGCAGCCGACCGTCGGTTACGGCTATCCGCAGCAGTACCCCGGCGCGCCCGCCCCCGGCGGCCCGGGCGGCGGCCCCTTCAAGCGCAGGACCGCGGTGATCGTCGGTGCGGCGGTCGCCGTGCTGCTCGTCGTCGCCGGCGGCGTCTTCCTCGCCACGGGTGACGACGGGGAGGAGAAGAAGCCCGTCGCGGGACCCAGCGACTCCCCCGTCGGCCCGAGCGCCTCGCCGAGTGTCGACCAGGGCGACGGCAAGGGCGACGGCCGGGAGACGGACGACGACCTCAACGCCGGGCGCAAGCCGGGGGAGGCCAAGGTCCTGTGGACCACCGTGAACGGCATCGACCTGCCGCGCAACGGGGCGGACGTGTACGGGCCGTGGATCGTGGGGGACACCCTCGTCAAGGGCATGTACCGCTCGGTCGTCGGCTACTCGGTGGCCGACGGCAAGGAGAAGTGGACCCTCCCGCTGCCCGCCGACCTGTGCGCGGCTCCCGCGACGGCCACCGCCGACGGCAGGATCGTCATCGGGGTGAAGAACGGCACCACGGACAAGGCCGACTGCTCCGAGCTCCAGATGATCGACCTCAACACGGGCAAGGCGGGCTGGAAGAAGACCGTCAAGAAGAACGGCACCTGGGACCTGATGTCCGACATCGGTCTGGCGATCAGCGGTGACACGGTCACCGTCGGCCGCACCAGCAACTCCAACGGCTACCGGGTGAGCGACGGTTCGCAGCTGTTCGGCAAGCCCTCGGGCAACTGCCAGCCGTTCGCCTTCGCCGGCGGCCCCAAGCTGATCGCCGCGTCCGCCTGCCGCACCTCCGACGCCGACAACCCGCAGCAGCAGATCCAGGAGGTCGACCCGGCCACCGGTAAGCCCAAGTGGACCTACCAGCCCAAGCGAGGCTGGCAGGTCGACAAGGTGTACTCGGTGAGCCCTCTCGTGGTCTCGCTGACCCAGCGGGAGGAGAAGAAGTGGTCCATCCTCGCGCTGAAGGAGAACGGGACACTCCGCTCCCAGCTGGTCGGCGACAAGGAGGACAAGTTCTCCGTCGACTGCGGTCACGACTTCGCGATCTTCGGTGAACAGCTCGAAGGGTGCTCCGGCCTCGCCGCCGACGCCAACACCTTCTACATGATGACCGAGGACGACACGAGCGGCACCGGCCGCACGAACAAGGTCGTCGCGTTCGACCTGAACACCGGCAAGCCCAAGTGGAAGGCCGCCGCCCCCGCGGAGCGCACCATGAAGCCGCTGCGCATGGAGGGCGGCCGGGTGCTGGTCTACCTGGAGCCCTCCTACGACAAGGGCGGGGCGATCGCCACGATCGCGCCCGCCGGCGGCGCGCCCGAGGTCGTGCTCCAGCACCCGGACTCGACCACCCGGATCGAGAACTTCTTCACCTCGAAGGTCGTCTACGCCGGCGGCCGCTCGTTCGTCGTCAGCGACCGCGTGAGTGCGAGCAACGACGAGGAGGAGAAGGCGCAGACGACCATGATGGCCTTCGGCAAGTGACGGCCGGCACCGGCCACCGCAGCACCTTCCCCACGGACTCCCCCGAGGTACGTACGCCATGACCCAGCCGCCCCAGCCCTCCGACGACCCGCCCCAGGGCGGGTTCGGCGCCCCGCAGGACCCGCCTCCCGGCGGCTTCGGCGCGCCCGCCCCGCCCCCCTCCGACGGCCTCACCAAGCAGCCGCCGTCGGCGCCCCCCGGCCCCCCCGCCACCCCACCCCCGCCGGCCGGTGGCTACGGCAGCCCCCCGCCCCCGCCCCCCGGCGGCCACGGGGCACCGCAGACACCCCCGCCCGCCGGTGGTTTCGGCGCACCGCAGCCGCCGCAGAACCCGGCGTACGGCTACCCGCAGGCACCGCCCCCCGGACAGCCGCCGACGCAGCCCGGGTACGGCTTCCCGCAGGGACCGCCCGGACAGCCCGGCATGCCCCCGCAGCAGGGGTACGGCTACCCGACCGCGCCGATGCACCCGCAGTACGCGGCTCCGCAGCAGGGCGGCGGCAAGAAGTTCAACGTCCGGATGCAGATCATCGTCGCGGCCGTCGTCGCCGTGGCACTGATCGTCGGCGGCGGGGCCATCTACGCCTCCAGCGGCGGTGACGAGGGCGGCGGCAAGGACGCCCCCGCCTCGGCGGGCCCCGACGGCGGTGAGGCCAAGGGCGGCGACGGTCTGGCCGGCGGCACGGAGAAGGCCCCCTCGGACACCAAGTCCAGGATCGGCTTCCAGCTTCCCCACCCCAAGGTCACGGACACCACGGTCGTCGACGGATCGTGGGTCACCGACAAGGTGTACGTGAAGACCGGCGTGTACGAGGTCGTCGGCTACGACCTGGACAAGGGCACCAAGCTCTGGTCGATCCCGCTGCCGGGGCAGGTCTGCGCCGCCTCGCGGCACATGAGCAAGGACTTCAGGACCGCGATCGCCTTCCAGGAGGGCAAGCCCTCCGCCGCGGACAAGTACCCGTCCTGCAACCAGATCGGCGCGCTCGACCTGGCCGGCGGAAAGATGGTGTGGAACAAGTCCGTCACCTCGGACTCCAACGGTGACGAGCCCATCCGCTTCAACGAGGTCACCCTGAGCGGTACGACGGTGGCGGCCGGCGGCACCAGTGGCGGAGCCGCGTTCAACCTCGCCGACGGTGCCGAGCTCTGGAAGCCGAAGACCGACGCGAACAACTGCTCCGACCGGGGTTACGCCGGCGGCGAGGCCCTCGCCGTCGTCCGCCGGTGCGGCGGTTACGACGAGGCGCAGCTGACGATCCAGGCCCTGAACCCGGCCACGGGCGCCCCTCTCTCCTCCTACCAGATGCCGGCCGGCGTGGACTACGCGAGCATCGTCTCCACGAAGCCGCTCGTCGTCGCGGCCGACGTCGGCGACACCGCCGGTGACGGCAGCGGCATCTCGGACTTCTTCTCGATCGACGCGGCGACCGGAAAGCTCATCGTCCGGATCTCCGCCGACGCGGACAGGTACGCCGCCGAGTGCGGTTCCACCGAGGTCGAGACGTGCCACTCGCTGGCCGTCGGCGACAACCGGCTGTACGTGCCGACCGAGGAGCACGAGGGCGGCGGGGAGTACGGCGACACGAACGAGATCGTCGCCTTCGACCTGACCACCGGCAAGCTCGTCGGCGGCAGGGCGGACGCGGGCGACAGCTACACGCTGACCCCGCTGCGCATGGACGGTTCGAACGTCATCGCGTACAAGAAGCCCCCCTACGACAAGGGCGGCCAGATCGTCTCCATCGACGGCTCGACCTTCAAGGAGACGGTGCTGATGGTCAACCCGGACGACGAGGCGGTACGCGACGCGGAGACCAGCTTCTCCAGCGACTACTCCGAGTTCCTCTACGAGAAGGGCCGGCTGTTCATCTCCGAGAAGATGATCAGTGAGCCCAGCAAGAACGCGAGCGCGGACGACAAGCAGTACCTCGTCGTGTCGTTCAGCACCGTCTGACCCACCCGGGTGAGCGGTGACGGCCCTGCCGGTTGATCATTCGACCGGCAGGGCCGGTCGTTTTCCGACCGGCAAGTAGCCCATAATGACTCAGAATTCGGCATTCTGGGGGGCTTCTGCCCGGTAGAGGGGGCGCGGCGTCGAACAAGCGTGTAACTTGCCGGGTCAGAGGGCCGGGGGGCCTGGTCAAGGGCTACACAGCGGTACGCGCTGTACACATGGGGGCAGAACTCGATGGGCGTTCGGCTCATGGTGGTCGATGACCACCGGCTGCTGGCCGAGGCACTCGCCTCCGCCTTGAAACTGCGCGGGCACCGGGTGCTCGCGGCGGCCGCGCCGACGGCCGGAGCCGCCGAACTGGTCGTCAGCAGGGCGCCCGAGGTCTGCCTGTTCGGCACGGCGGCGCCCGCCGAACCCGGCGCGTTCGACCCGATCGTCCGCATCGGACGCGAGCGCCCGCAGGTGGCCGTGGTGGTGCTCGGCCCGGTGCCCAGCCCGCGGGGCATCGCGGCGGCCTTCGCCGCCGGTGCCGCCGGCTACGTCCGCCACGACGAACGCATAGAGGGCGTGGAACGCGCGATGGTCAAGGCCCGCGCGGGCGAGGCCGCGATCGCCCCGCAGCTGCTGCGCGGCGCGTTCGCCGAACTGCTGCACCCCGCGGTCCAGCCGGACGACGAGGGCCAGCGGCTGCTGCGGATGCTCACCCCGCGCGAGGTCGAGGTGCTGGTGCGGGTCGCCGAGGGCGAGGACACGCGGCTGATCGCGGCAGGCATGGGCATCGCCCCGAGCACCGCGCGCACCCACGTGCAGCGGGTGCTGATGAAGCTGGGGGTCGGGTCCCGGCTGGAGGCCGCGGCGCTCGCGGCGCGCACGGGACTGCTGGACCGGGCGGCGGGAACACCGCAGGGGCCGGACGGCCTCGCGTGATCGCGTGACGGTCCGGCCCCCGCGGTGTCGGCCGGTTCCGCGGCCCGCCGGTCAGCTCTCCGGCGTACCGGGGACCTCGTCCGGCACCTGCGCCGGGCGCAGCTTCATCCAGATGAGGAAGAACAGGCCGAGCGCCAGCATGGCCAGGCCGGTCCAGAGGTTGATGTGGACGCCCTCGGCCTTCTTCAGGTCGGCCTCCGACGGGCTGATGCCGGCGATGGTGACGATCACTCCGTAGATCACGAAGAGGCCGCCGATGATCCGCCGGATGTCGAAGAGCCGGGCCGCGGTCGCGGACGTGCGCTCCAGCTCGGAGACTTCCTTGTGTGCTTCGTGTGCGTCGGACATGGTGAGTGCCTCCGATCAGAGCGAGTAGGGCAGGTAGCACAGGGTGGCGAGGACGATGGCGCCCCAGCCGAGCAGGGCGGGCTTGCGGTACCAGGCGTCGTCGCCCGCCTCGGGGGCCTCGTCGGCGTCCGGGGACTCCGTTCCGTAGACCAGACCGGCGAGTTCGGCCTCCGGCTTGGGGGCGGTGAACAGGGTGACGGCGACCATGACGACCGCGCCTGCGACGAATCCGACGATCGCGGAGACGAAGTTGGCGCCCTGGTCGGACGGGATGTCGATGATGCCCTGCTTGTAGACGACGAAGTAGTTGACCATCGCCGCCGTGGTGCCCGCCAGCAGGCCCCAGACACCGGACTTCATCGAGGCGCGCTTCCAGAACATGCCGATGATGAAGACGACGAAGAGCGGGACGTTGAAGAACGAGAACAGCGTCTGCAGGTACGTCATGATGTTGGAGAAGCTGGCGGCGATGAACGCGGTGCCGATCGAGGCCAGCACGCCCACCGCGGTGATCAGCCGCCCGAAGCGCAGGTAGTACGCGTCCGGCTGGTTCTTCTTGACGTAGCGCTGCCAGATGTCCGTGGTGAACACCGTGTTGAACGAGGACACGTTGGCGGCCATGCCGGCCATGAACGCGGCCAGCAGACCCGTCACCGCGATGCCGAGCACACCGTTGGGCAGGAGCTCCTGCATCAGCAGCGGGATGGCGTCGTTGTACGTGAGGTCGGAGCCGGGCGTCCCGATCTTCGGCACCAGCACGGCCGCGACGAGGCCCGGGATCATCACGACGAAGACGATGAAGATCTTCGGGAACGCGGCGATCAGCGGGGTGCGCTGGGCGGCCGAGAGGTTCTTCGCGGACAGGGCGCGCTGCACCTCGGCGAAGTTGGTGGTCCAGTAGCCGAAGGAGAGGACGAAGCCCAGGCCGAGGATGATCGTCAGCCAGTTGGCGCCCAGCGGGTTGGCGTCACCGATGCCGGTGCCGCCCCAGGCGGTCATGAAGTCCGCACCGTGCTGCTTCTCCAGGGACCCGCTCAGCCCGTCCCAGCCGCCGACGCGCTTGAGGCCCAGCAGGGTCAGCGGGATCAGCGCGGCGAGGATGACGAAGAACTGCAGCACCTCGTTGTAGATCGCCGAGGAGAGGCCGCCGATGGTGATGTAGACGAGGACGAAGAGTCCCGCGACGACGATCGCCACCCACTGCGGCCAGCCCAGGAGCGCCTCCACGACGATCGAGAGGGCGTAGAGGTTCACGCCCGCGATCAGGATCGCCGAGAAGGCGAAGAGTATGGAGCTCAGCAGGTGCGCCGACCTGTCGAAGCGGTGCAGCAGGAACTCCGGTACGGAGCGGACCTTCGACCGGTAGTAGAAGGGCATCATCACCAGGCCGAGGAAGACCATGGCGGGGATGGCGCCGATCCAGTACCAGTGGACGACCGCGACGCCGTACTGCGCGCCGGTCGCCGCCATGCCGAGGATCTCGGTGGCGCCGAGATTCGCCGCGACGAAGGCCAGGCCGGTCACCCAGGCGGGCAGCGACCTTCCGGACAGGAAGAAGTCGAGGCTCGTCTTCACGCTGGCCCGGGCGGCGAAGCCGATACCGAGCACCACGACGAAGTAGATCGCCAGGATTGTGTAGTCGAGCCCGTTCGTGGGGAGCCGGAGCCCGTCGGCCAGATAGTGGTGCATGGGGGGTACTCGCTTCGTTGCGCGAACTGAACCCGTCGGAACCTACGCCTTTGTGTTCAGAAAATGAACAGTTCGGTTGCCGTTCTTTGTTTGATCGTGATCGGAAGAGTTGAAATGTCCCACTTGGCCCCGACGCGAACCCGGAAGATTCACAGGTTCTGGAGACATTGACGCGGCATGTTTATTTGTGCTTTGTTATGTGCGGTTCTGTTTGGAGGGCGTTACATGGAGGAGCCTGGTGAAGAAGACGGTTACGACCCTCGCCGACGGCCGTGAGCTGATCTACTACGACTCGGCGGACGACGTCGTCCGCGACGCCGTCGACCCGCGGCCGCTGGACGCCGTGTCGACGTCCTCCGAGATCCGCCGCGATCCGCTCCTCGGCGACTCGGTGGCCATCGCCTCGCACCGGCAGGGGCGCACCTACCACCCGCCGGCGGACGAGTGCCCGCTCTGCCCCTCGCGCGACGGCCGCCACAGCGAGATCCCCGACACCGACTACGACGTCGCCGTGTTCGAGAACCGCTTCCCCTCCCTCGCCGGGGACTCCGGCCGCTGCGAGGTCGTCTGCTTCACCTCCGACCACGACGTGTCCTTCGCCGGCCTCACCGAGGACCAGGCAGCCCTCGTCCTCGACGCCTGGACCGACCGGACCGCCGACCTCGCCGAGCTCCCCCAGGTCGCCCAGGTCTTCTGCTTCGAGAACCGGGGCGCCGAGATCGGCGTGACCCTCGGGCACCCGCACGGCCAGATCTACGGCTACCCCTTCGTCACCCCGCGCACCGAGCTGATGCTGCGCTCGATGGAGACCCACCGCGCCGGGACCGGCCGCAACCTCTTCGACGACGTCGTCGCCCGCGAGCTGGCCGACGGGGAGCGCGTGGTCCTGGAGGGCGAGCACTGGGTCGCCTTCGTGCCGTACGCCGCGCACTGGCCCTACGAGGTCCACCTGCACCCGCGCCGCCGCGTCCCCGACCTGCGGGAACTCGACGACGCGGCGCGCGCGGAGTTCCCGCGGGTCTATCTGGAACTCCTGAGGCGGTTCGACCGGATCTTCGGCCCCGGGGAGCCGCCGACGCCGTACATCTCGGCCTGGCACCAGGCACCCTTCCGGGCCCCCGGCCGTGAGGAGTTCGCGCTGCACCTCGAGCTTTTCACCATCCGGCGCACCTCCGGCAAACTGAAGTTCCTCGCGGGCTCGGAGTCCGGCATGAACGTGTTCATCAACGACGTGCCGCCGGAGGCCGCGGCCCTGCGACTGCGAGAGGTAGCGAGCGAGTGAGCAACACCGGCAAGAAGTACCTGGTGACGGGCGGCGCGGGATACGTCGGCAGTGTCGTGACGGCACACCTGCTGGAGGCGGGACACGCCGTCACCGTCCTCGACGACCTGTCGACCGGCTTCCGCGAGGGCGTCCCCGAGGGCGCCGAGTTCATCGAAGGCCGCATCCAGGACGCCGCCAAGTGGCTGGACGCCTCCTACGACGGTGTGCTGCACTTCGCCGCCTTCTCCCAGGTCGGCGAGTCCGTCGTCGACCCCGAGAAGTACTGGGTCAACAACGTCGGCGGGACCATCGCCCTGCTCGCCGCCATGCGCGACGCGGGAGTGCGGACGCTCGTCTTCTCCTCCACCGCGGCGACCTACGGCGAGCCCGTCTCCAGCCCCATCACGGAGACCGACCCGACCGCCCCCACCAACCCCTACGGCGCATCCAAGCTCGCCGTCGACCACATGATCAGCGGTGAGGCACGGGCCCACGGACTCGCCGCCGTCTCCCTGAGGTACTTCAACGTCGCGGGCGCCTACGGCAGCTGCGGCGAGCGCCACGCCCCGGAGTCCCACCTCATCCCGCTGGTCCTCCAGGTCGCCCTCGGGCAGCGCGAGTCGATCTCCGTCTACGGCGACGACTACCCGACCCCGGACGGCACCTGCATCCGCGACTACATCCACGTCGCCGACCTCGCCGAGGCCCACCTGCTGGCCCTCGGAGCGGCCACCGCGGGCGAGCACCTGATCTGCAACCTCGGCAACGGCAACGGCTTCTCCGTACGCGAAGTCGTCGAGACCGTCCGCAAGGTCACCGGCCACCCGGTACCCGAGACCCCCGCGCCCCGGCGCGCCGGCGACCCGGCCGTCCTGGTCGCCTCCGCCGCAACCGCCAGGGAGCGGCTCGGCTGGCAGCCGTCGCGCGCCGACCTGGCCGCCATCGTCGCCGACGCGTGGACGTTCGCCCGCCGAGAGGAGCCCACCGCACCATGACCGACAACGCCGAGCCGACCGCCTCCTTCACCGAGCTGACGGCCTCCTTCACCGAGCTGTACGGGACCGCCCCCGACGGCGTCTGGGCGGCACCCGGACGAGTGAACCTGATCGGTGAGTACACCGACTTCAACGGCGGCTTCGTCATGCCGCTCGCCCTCCCGCACCACGCCCGCGCCGCGGTCGCCCGCCGCACCGACGGACGACTGCGCCTGCACTCCACCGACGTACCGGGCGGAGTCGTGTCCCTGCGCGTCGACGAACTCGCCCCGCACTCCGGCCACGGCTGGGCCGCCTACCCGGCCGGTGTCGTCTGGGCGCTGCGCCAGGCGGGACACCGGATCACCGGCGCGGACATCCAGCTCACCTCCACGGTCCCCGTCGGCGCGGGGCTGTCCTCCTCCGCCGCCCTGGAGGTCGTCACCGCCCTCGCCCTGAACGACCTCTTCGAACTGGGCCTGAGCGGACCGGAGATCGCGGTCCTCGGCCAGCGCGCCGAGAACGACTTCGTCGGCGTGCCCTGCGGCGTCATGGACCAGATGGCCTCGGCCTGCTGCACCGAGGGCCACGCGCTGCACCTGGACACCCGAGACCTCAGCATGCGCCAGGTCCCCTTCGACCTGGCCGCGCACGGTCTCCAGCTGCTGGTCGTCGACACCCGCGTCAAGCACGCCCTCGGCGACGGGGCGTACGCGGAGCGCCGGGCAGGCTGCGAGGCGGGTGCCAGGGCGCTCGGCATCGAGACCCTGCGCGACCTCCCGTACGAGGACCTGGACGAGGCGCTCGCCACCCTGGCGGCCGGCGAGGACGAGTCGGTCGTGCGCTACGTCCGCCACGTCGTCGGCGACAACCACCGCGTGGAGCAGGTCATCGCGCTGCTCGACGCCGGGGACGTGCGCGCGGCGGGACCGGTGCTCAACGCGGGCCACGTCTCGCTCCGCGACGACCTGCGGGTCTCCTGCCCGGAGCTCGACCTCGTCGTCTCCTCGGCGAACGCGGCCGGCGCGCTCGGGGCCCGGATGACCGGGGGAGGCTTCGGCGGCTCCGCGATCGTGCTGGTGGAGGAGGCGATGGCGGACACCGTCGCCAAGGCGGTGTCGGAGGCCTTCAGTGCCGCCGCCTACGCCACCCCGGGAATCTTCCCCGCCGTTCCCTCCGCGGGGGGCCGGCGGGTCGCTCCAGCTGCTTGACCAGGATGAACTCGGCGACACCGGGCGGGTAGTCGGGGATCTCCCCGACCACCTCGTACCCCTGCTTCCGGTAGAAGGCGGGGGCCTGGAAGTCCCAGGTCTCCAGCCGGGAGCGGGTGCACGCCCGGTCGTCGTGGGCCAGGCGTTCCGCCTCGGCGAGCAGCTGCGAGCCGAGGCCGAGACCGCGGTGGCGGCCGTCCACCCAGAGCAGGTCCACGTGGAGCCAGTAGGCCCAGGTCCGTCCGCTCAGTCCACCGGCCAGGTCTCCTTCCTCGTCCAGGAGCCAGACCTCCAGGGGCACTTCGTGTTCGGCGGGGGTCGTGTGCAGGGCACGCAGCTCCGGTGAGCCGTCCCAGTTGTCGTCGTGCAGCCGACGGCCCAGCAATATGCGACGTTCCTTGTCTACTTCTGTCTCAAGACGGAACATGAATCACACCCTAAACACCTTGAGCGATCAGTTCCGCGAATCTCCTACCCCCGCCCACCGCCCCCCGTACGCTGATGCTCAGCACCGGTGGGGGCCGGTGTCGTTTCAGGGGACGAGACGGTCGGATGCGACGCCCGGGGCGGGTGGCGGCCGGCACACGGCGGCGGCCGTGGGCCTGCGGTCACCGGAGTGCTCCGGGCGCCGCATCCGAAGCGGTCCGTCCCCGTCGGGGCCGGCCATGGACGGGGGCGCCCCAGGAGCTCACACAGCATGGGGGTGTCTGTGGCGCGTATCCGGGTTCTGGTGGTCGACGACCACCGCATCTTTGCCGAGTCCCTCGCCGCGGCGCTCGCGGCCGAACCGGACGTCGACGTGTCCGCGGCGGGCAGTGGCCCCGCCGCGCTGCGCTGTCTGGAACGCGCGGCCGCCGAGAGCCGCCGCTACGACGTGATGCTGGTCGACGCCGAGCTGGGCATACTCGCCCCCGGCGGCGTCCGGACCATCCCCGCGCCACGCGCCGAGGGCGACGGGGGCAGCGGCGGCGGAGACGGTATATCGCTGGTCGGCGGGGTCCGCTCGTCGCATCCGCACATCCGCACGGTCGTGCTCGCCGAGAAGGACGACCCGCGCCGCGCCGCGGCGGCGCTGCAGGCCGGCGCCTCGGGCTGGGTGGCCAAGGACTGCTCCCTGCAGCGTCTGCTGACGGTCATACGCGGCGTGCTGCGGGACGAGACGCATCTGCCGGCCGCGCTGCTGACCGGCGTCCTGCGCGAGCTCACCGCGGCGCGCAAGCACCGGACGGAGTCCGAGCAGCTGGTGGAGTCGCTGACACCGCGCGAACGCGAGGTGCTGCGCTGCATGGTGGCGGGCCTGGGCCGCAAGGCCGTGGCGGAGCGGCTCTTCCTGTCCCCGCACACGGTGCGCACGCACATGCAGAACGTGCTGGGAAAACTCGGGGTGCACTCGACGCTGGCCGCCGTGGCACTGGCGAGACGGGCCGGGGTCGGTCCTGCCGCGCTAACCGGGGATGTTGTCGAACGGGGCGGTCAACTGGCGCAGTAGTCCGGCCAGTTCGGACCGCTGCTGACGGGAGAGCTCGCCCAGGATCGCCCGCTCCTGGTCGAGCAGCCCGGCCAGCGACTGATCCGCCTTGTCGCGGCCGCGGTCGGTGAGCCGGACGAGGACGCCCCGGCGGTCGCTCGGGTCCGGCAGCCGCTCCACGAGGTTCTTCTTGGTCAGCCGGTCGATGCGGTTCGTCATCGTGCCCGAGGTGACGAGGGTCTGGGTGAGGAGCTGGCCGGGGGAGAGCTGATACGGGGCGCCCGCGCGGCGCAGGGACGTCAGGACGTCGAACTCCCAGGGTTCCAGCTGGTGCTCGGCGAAGGCGATCCTGCGGGCCCGGTCCAGATGGCGGGCCAGGCGGGAGACGCGGCTCAGCACCTCGAGCGGTTCCACGTCGAGGTCCGGGCGCTCGCGGCGCCATGCAGCGACCAGCCGGTCGACCTCGTCCTCCATGTCGATCAGTGTAGAGGGTCCCTCGACATGAAGTCTCTTGAATTCAAGTATCTTGACATCAAGATATTGAGCTTGTGATCCTGACACCATGACCTCGCCGACCTGGGACCCGCGGCAGTACCTCCGGCACGCGGACCACCGCACCCGCCCCTTCCACGACCTCCTGGCCCGCATCGGACCCCTGCCGCACGAACCGTCACCCCGCATCGCCGACCTCGGATGCGGCGCCGGCAACGTCACCGCACTCCTGGCCGAACGCTGGCCCGGCGCCCGCATCACGGGCTACGACAGCTCGCCCCACATGCTCGAACGCGCCCGCGACCGCACGAGCCCCCTCCTCGACTTCGCCGAGGCCGACGCCGCCACCTGGACACCCGACGCGACGTACGGCCTCATCGTCTCCAACGCCCTCCTCCAATGGGTCCCCGGCCACACCGGCCGCTTCCCCCACTGGCTCGGCGCCCTCGCCCCCGGCGGCACCCTCGCCTTCCAGGTCCCCGGCAACTTCGACGCCCCCAGCCACACCCTCATGCGCGAACTCGCCGCATCCCCGCGGTGGGCCGGCCGCCTCGGCGGGCTCCTGCGCCACGCCGACGCCGTGCTCACCCCCGCGGACTACCTGGCACACCTCGCCGCACCCGGCCGCACCGTCGACGTCTGGGAGACCACCTACCTGCACCTCCTCCAGGGCGAGGACCCCGTCCTCGACTGGGTCAAGGGCACCGGCCTGCGGCCCGTCCTCGACGCCCTCGCCGACGACCCCGAGGCACAGGACGCCTTCACCGGCGCATACCGCGACCTGCTGCGCACCGCCTACCCGGCGGGCCCGCACGGCACGGTCTTCCCGTTCCGCCGGATCTTCGCCGTCGCCCGCACCGCCGGGTGAGTGACCCGGCAGGACGTCACAGGGCGTCCAGCGCCTCCGCCGAGATGTCGAGGTCGACCGAGAACGGAACACCCGTCTTGAGCCGGTCGTGATGGATTCCGGTCAGGGCGTACGCCTTGTTCACGGGGTCCAGCTCATAGACCCGCACCACCGGATGCCGGTCGCTCCCGGCCGTGCCGACCAGCCAGAAGTTCGGGATGCCGGCCGCGGCGTACTTCTGTGGCTTGGTGTCACGGTCGCGGGCCTCGGAGTCGGGCGAGACCACCTCGACGGCGAGGAGCACGTCCGCCGCCTCGAAACGGGTCAGCTCCCGCCCGGTGACCGCCTCGGCCCGCACGACACAGACATCCGGCTCGGGGGCGTTGCGCCGGTCGAGGACGACGGTCATCTCGCGGCGCGCCTTCATCTCCGGCGGAGCGCTGTGACGGAGGCCGGTCGTCAGGAGGTCGATCATCGTGCTGTGGAAATCTCGCTGCGGACTCACAAAAACCAGGCTCCCGTCGAGCAATTCCGTGTGCGGCGGGAGATCGGGCAAGGTGAACAGATCGTCCACCGTGTATCCGTCCTGGGGCGGCACCGGCCAGCGGCTGCTGCACCCGGTGATCGGCTCGGCGGTCATGGTTCCTCCCATGGACGGGATTCTGGTCCTGCAACCACCACAGTAAGGTCCGCTCCGCGGCGTCGTCATCACAACGAGTGATCGCACGCACGCGGAGGCGGCTCAGCTCTTCCGGTGCCCTATCAGCCGCGGCTTCGACTCCAGGTTCTCCAGCCCGTGCCACGCCAGATTCACCAGATGGGCGGCGACCTCGGCCTTCTTCGGCTTCCGCACGTCCAGCCACCACTGCCCGGTCAGCGCCACCATCCCGACCAGGGCCTGCGCGTACAGCGGAGCGAGCTTCGGGTCGAAGCCCCGGGCCTTGAACTCCAGGCCCAGGATGTCCTCGACCTGCGTGGCGATGTCACTGATCAGCGACGCGAACGTGCCCGTGGACTGCGCGACCGGGGAGTCGCGGACCAGGATCCGGAATCCGTCCGTGTACTTCTCGATGTAGTCGAGCAGCGCGAACGCCGCCTGCTCCAGCAGCTCCCGCGGGTGACCGGCCGTGAGCGCCCCCGTCACCAGGTCCAGCAACTGGCGCATCTCGCGGTCGACCACGACGGCGTACAGGCCCTCCTTGCCGCCGAAGTGCTCGTACACCACCGGCTTGGAGACCCCCGCGCGCGCCGCGATCTCCTCCACCGAAGTGCCCTCGAAGCCCTTGTCGGCGAACAGGGTGCGGCCGATGTCCAGAAGTTGCTCGCGGCGCTCCTTCCCCGTCATCCGGACCCTGCGGGTCCGCCGGGTGGGGGCAGGCATGCTCTTCTCGCCGCTGGTGCTTGAGTCGGTCGCCACGTCGTCAATCATGCCGGGTCGGTGGCCACGGCCTTGCGCCGGGCGGCGATACGTGAGGCATCCGGCCAGCGCACGTCGCGCGCCCAGCCCAGCTGCTCGAACCAGCGGATCAGCCGTGCACTGGAGTCGATCTGGCCGCGCAGCACCCCGTGACGCGCGCTCGTCGGGTCCGCGTGGTGCAGGTTGTGCCACGACTCGCCGCACGACAGGACGGCCAGCCACCACACGTTCCCCGACCGGTCGCGGGACTTGAACGGCCGCTTGCCGACCGCGTGGCAGATCGAGTTGATCGACCACGTCACGTGGTGCAGCAGCGCGACCCGGACCAGCGAACCCCAGAAGAACGCCGTGAACGCGCCCCACCACGACATGGTGACCAGGCCGCCCACCAGCGGCGGGATCGCCAGCGACAGGATCGTGAAGCTGAGGAAGTGACGCGAGATCGCGCGGAGCGCCGGGTCCCGGACGAGGTCGGGGGCGTACTTCTGCTGCGGGGTCTGCTCCTCGTTGAACATCCAGCCGATGTGGGCCCACCACAGGCCCTTCATCAGCGCGGGCAGGTTCTCGCCGAACCTCCACGGCGAGTGCGGGTCGCCCTCGGCGTCGGAGAACCGGTGGTGCTTGCGGTGGTCGGCCACCCAGCGCACGAGCGGGCCCTCCACCGCCATCGAGCCGGCGACGGCCATGGCGATGACGAGCGGACGCTTCGCCTTGAACGACCCGTGCGTGAAGTAGCGGTGGAAACCGATCGTCACACCGTGGCAGCCCCAGTAGTACATGGCGACCAGCAGACCGAGGTCGAGCCAGCTGACACCGCGCCCCCAGGCCAGCGGCACCGCCGCGACCAGGGCGGCGAACGGCACCACGATGAACAGGAGCAGCGCGATCTGCTCGACGGAACGCTTCTTGTCGCCGCCGAGCGTGGCGGAGGGGATCGCGGTGTCGCCTGCCGCCGTCGGCAGGCCGTCGTCGATCACATCGGGGCTGGTGGGCATTGGGGAGTCCCCCGTGAGGTGAGGAAATATGACGGAATGAGCGGGCTACGCTTCCGTAACCTACGGCAACGTAAGTATGGCAGCGAACAGGCCCGCGACACGAGAGCGCCACCGTGGCAACCCTTGTGCGACAGGGCCCCCCGCACTCGTGTACCCCCGATCGCGACCACCCCGCAGGGCAGCGAGCACGCCGGACCCCCGGACACCTATCCTGGGTGCGTCGGACAGCGCGGTCCGCACTCTGCATACCCGGGGCGAGCCGTCAGCACCGCGAGCGTCCCGGACCCCCTGACAGACGTGCTCAACCACTGCAAGGAGCCGCACACTGTGAGCAGTGCCGACCAGACCCCTGCCGCCAACACCGAGCTGCGCGCGGACATCCGCCGCCTCGGAGACCTGCTGGGCGAAGCCCTCGTACGCCAGGAGGGCCAGGAACTCCTCGACCTCGTCGAGCGCGTCCGCGCCCTGACCCGCACCGACGGCGAGGCCGCGGCCGAACTCCTCGGCGACACGGACCTGGAGACCGCCGCACAACTCGTGCGCGCCTTCTCCACCTACTTCCACCTCGCCAACGTCACCGAGCAGGTCCACCGCGCCCACGAGATGCGCGACCGCCGGGCCGCCGAGGGCGGGCTCCTCGCCCGCACCGCCGACCGCCTCAAGGACGCCGACCCCGAGCACCTGCGCCAGACGGTCAAGAACCTCAACGTACGGCCCGTCTTCACCGCACACCCCACCGAAGCCGCCCGCCGCTCCGTGCTCAACAAGCTCCGCCGCATCGCCGAACTCCTGGAGACCCCGGTCATCGAGGCCGACCGGCGCCGCCAGGACATCCGGCTGGCCGAGAACATCGACCTCATCTGGCAGACCGACGAACTCCGCGTGGTCCGCCCGGAGCCCGCCGACGAAGCCCGCAACGCCATCTACTACCTCGACGAACTGCACGCCAACGCGGTGGGCGACGTCCTGGAGGACCTGGCCGCGGAACTGGAGCGCGTCGGCGTCGAACTGCCCGCCGGCACCCGCCCCCTCACCTTCGGCACCTGGATCGGAGGCGACCGCGACGGCAACCCGAACGTCACGCCCACCGTCACCTGGGACGTCCTGATCCTCCAGCACGAGCACGGCATCACCGACGCCCTCGAACTCGTCGACCAGCTGCGCGGCCTGCTCTCCAACTCCATCCGCTACACCGGAGCCACCGACGAGCTCCTCACCTCCCTCCAGACCGACCTGGAGCGCCTCCCCGAGATCAGCCCCCGCTACAAGCGGCTGAACGCCGAGGAGCCCTACCGGCTCAAGGCCACCTGCGTCCGGCAGAAGCTCGTCAACACCCGAGAGCGCCTCGCCTCCGGCACCCCGCACCGCCCCGGCTGCGACTACCTCGGCACCGCCGAACTCATCGCCGACCTGGCCCTCATCCAGACGTCGCTGCGCAAGCACAAGGGCGGCATCGTCGCCGACGGCCGCATGGACCGCACCATCCGCACGCTCACCGCGTTCGGCCTCCAGCTCGCCACCATGGACGTCCGCGAACACGCCGACGCCCACCACCACGCGCTCGGCCAGCTCTTCGACCGGCTCGGCGAGGAGTCCTGGCGCTACACCGACATGCCCCGCGACTACCGGCAGAAGCTCCTCGCCAAGGAACTCCGCTCCCGCCGCCCCCTCGCCCCCACCCCGGCCCCGCTCGACGCCGCCGGCGAGAAGACCCTCGGCGTCTTCCACACCATCAGCCAGGCCTTCGAACGCTTCGGCCCCGAGGTCATCGAGTCCTACATCATCTCGATGTGCCAGGGCGCCGACGACGTCTTCGCCGCAGCCGTCCTCGCCCGCGAGGCCGGCCTCCTCGACCTCCACGGCGGCTGGGCCAAGATCGGCATCGTGCCGCTCCTGGAGACCACCGACGAGCTCAAGGCAGCCGACGTCATCCTCGACGAGATGCTCGCCGACCCCTCCTACCGCCGCCTCGTCTCACTCCGCGGCGACGTGCAGGAGGTCATGCTCGGCTACTCCGACTCCTCCAAGTTCGGCGGCATCACCACCTCCCAGTGGGAGATCCACCGCGCCCAGCGCCGCCTCCGCGACGTCGCCCACCGCTACGGCGTACGCCTGCGCCTCTTCCACGGCCGCGGCGGCACCGTCGGCCGAGGCGGCGGGCCCTCCCACGACGCGATCCTCGCCCAGCCCTGGGGCACCCTCGAAGGCGAGATCAAGGTCACCGAGCAGGGCGAGGTCATCTCCGACAAGTACCTCATCCCCGCCCTCGCCCGCGAGAACCTGGAGCTGACCGTCGCGGCCACCCTCCAGGCCTCCGCACTCCACACGGCACCCCGCCAGTCCGACGAGGCGCTCGCCCGCTGGGACGCGGCCATGGACACCGTCTCCGACGCCGCCCACCAGGCCTACCGCAAGCTCGTCGAGGACCCGGACCTCCCCGCGTACTTCCTCGCCTCCACCCCGGTGGACCAGCTCGCCGACCTGCACCTCGGCTCGCGGCCCTCCCGCCGGCCCGGCTCCGGCGTCTCGCTCGACGGCCTGCGCGCCATCCCCTGGGTCTTCGGCTGGACCCAGTCACGCCAGATCGTCCCCGGCTGGTTCGGTGTCGGCTCCGGCCTCAAGGCACTGCGCGAAGCCGGCCTCGACACCGTCCTGGACGAGATGCACGAACAGTGGCACTTCTTCCAGAACTTCCTCTCCAACGTCGAGATGACCCTCGCCAAGACCGACCTGCGCATCGCCCGGCACTACGTCGACTCCCTCGTGCCCGACGAGCTCAAGCACGTCTTCGACGTCATCCAGGCCGAACACGAACTCACCGTGCAGGAAGTCCTCAAGGTCACCGGCGGCAAGGAACTCCTCGGCACCAACCCGGTGCTCCAGCAGACCTTCGCCATCCGCGACGCCTACCTGGACCCGATCTCCTACCTCCAGGTATCGCTCCTCGCCCGCCAGCGCCAGGCAGCCGAACGCGGCGAGGAAGCCGACCCGCTGCTCTCCCGCGCCCTGCTGCTCACCGTCAACGGTGTCGCCGCGGGCCTGCGCAACACCGGCTGACCCCGCACCCGGAGAACCGAGCGGGTGCGGCCCCTCAGAGGGCGACGAACGTCGCCGTCAGCAGGGCCGCACCCGCGATCCCGGTGACCCAGGCCGTCCGCGTCATCCGCAGACCGCCGCCGATCAACAGGGCCGACAGCAACAACGCGCCGCCGAACGGCAGCCAGGCATGCAGAAAGCCGGGCACACCCGTCCGCACGACGGCATCCGAGCCCGGCTTCACCACCACGGGAAAACGGTCGCCCTTGCGCACCGCCACCGACTTCTCGATCGTCACCCCGCCCCGCCGCCGCGAATCCGCGTCCGGCGAGAACGACCCCGTGCACGTGTCCTCACCGCACCCCGTCACCACCACGGTCCCGTGCTCACGGCCCTTCGCCAGCACGATGTGGTGCGCGCTGTTCCACGACGACCACACGCCCGCGACCAGCAGCAACAGGACGACACAGCCCGCGGCGAACGAACGGCCATGGGCCAGCACCCGGGGGGAGGACTTCCGCTTCATGGAGGCAGATCCTTGGGCAGAGCCCTGCCCAAGGTCAACCTGCGGCCGGAAAAGGACCGGGTAGCACCACGAATGTCAGGAGTTGTACGCGGACTGGGCCCGTTCCAGCCCCTCCGCCAGCAACGACTCCACCGCATCCGCCGACCGGTCCACCAGGAACGCCAGCTCCTTGCGCTCCGACGACGAGAAGTCCTTCAGCACGAAGTCCGCCACCTGCATCCGCCCCGGCGGCCGGCCGATCCCGAACCGCACCCGGTGATAGTCCGCGCCCATCGACTTCGTCATCGACTTCAGCCCGTTGTGACCGTTGTCGCCACCACCCAGCTTCAGCCGCAGCATCCCGAAATCGACGTCCAGCTCGTCATGCACCGCCACCACGTGATCCAGCGGCACCTTGTAGAAATCACGCAACGCCGACACCGGCCCACCCGACAGGTTCATGTACGACATCGGCTTCGCCAGCACCACCCGCCGGCTCGCGGGACCCGGCGGACCGATCCGCCCCTCCAGCACCTGCGCCTGCGCCTTCTGCGCCCGCTTGAACTTCCCGCCGATCCGCTCCGCCAGCAGATCGGCCACCATGAAACCGACATTGTGACGATTCGCCGCGTACTCGGGACCCGGATTGCCCAGGCCCACGATCAGCCACGGGTCGGTGGGATCGGACATCACAGCTCGCTCTCCTCGCGGTGCCGACAGCCGGTCTGCACGGCTTCGATACAGGGAAACGGGGTGGCGGTACCCCGGAAGGGAACCGCCACCCCGTCACTCAGCCCAACAGGTGGGGCGAGGCTCAGGCCTCGGCAGCCGCTTCCTCGGTGGCGTCGGCGGCCGGCTCCTCGGCCTGCGCCGCGACGACCTGAAGGACGACAGCGTCCTCGTCGCCGGCCAGCACCGAACCCTTGGGGAGCGGGATGTCCTTCGCGAGGATCGAGTCACCGGCGTCCAGGCCCGCCACGGAGACCGTGACCGACTCCGGGATGTGGGTGGCCTCGGCCTCGACGAGCAGCGTGTTCTGCACGAACTCGAGGAGGTTGGCGCCCGGGGCGAGCTCGCCGTCGGCGTGCACCGCGATCTCGACGTTGACCTTCTCGCCGCGCTTCACGGTCAGCAGGTCGACGTGCTCGATGTTGCCCTTGATGGCGTTGCGCTGCACGGCCTTCGGGATCACCAGGGCGTCCTTGCCGTCGATCTCCAGACCGATCAGGACGTTGGCGGTACGCAGCGCGAGAAGCAGCTCGTGGCCCGGCAGGTTGATGTGAACCGGCTCAGCACCGTGGCCGTAGACGACCCCGGGAACCAGGTTGGCGCGACGGGTACGACGGGCAGCGCCCTTGCCGAACTCCGTACGGACCGTTGCGTCGAGCTTGATCTCAGCCATGCTGCACTCCTCGTAGGTGACGAAAGAAACCGATGGTCACCCGGCCCACGACAGGCCTGCTACGAAGAGCGCGTCGATAACGGACCACCGGCCCATGTCCGAGACATGAGAACGGCCTCCCTCGCCGAGCAACTCCAAGAGTCTACCCGGCCGGGAGGCCGTACCCAAAGTGGATCAAGTGGTCACCCGGAGGCGGTCACTCGGAGGCGGTCACTCGTTCTCCTCGAAAAGGCTCGTCACCGAACCGTCCTCGAACACCTCACGCACCGCACGCGCGATCGTCGGCGCGATCGACAGCACCGTGATCTTGTCGATCTCCAGCTCACCCGGAGTCGGCAGCGTGTCCGTGAACACGAACTCGCTGACCTTCGAGTTCTTCAGACGGTCCGCGGCCGGACCCGACAGCACACCGTGCGTCGCCGTCACTATGACGTCCTCCGCACCGTGAGCGAACAGCGCGTCCGCCGCCGCACAGATCGTGCCACCCGTGTCGATCATGTCGTCGACCAGCACACACACCCGGCCCTCGACGTTGCCCACGACCTCGTGGACGCTGACCTGGTTCGGCACGTCCTTGTCGCGGCGCTTGTGCACGATCGCCAGCGGCGCGTCCAGCCGGTCGCACCAGCGGTCCGCGACCCGCACGCGTCCGGCGTCCGGCGACACGATCGTCAGCTTCGACCGGTCCACCTTCGCACCCACGTAGTCCGCGAGGATCGGCAGCGCGAACAGATGGTCCACCGGGCCGTCGAAGAAGCCCTGGATCTGGTCCGTGTGCAGATCGACGGTGAGGATGCGGTCCGCACCCGCCGTCTTCATCAGGTCCGCGACCATACGCGCCGAGATCGGCTCGCGACCGCGGTGCTTCTTGTCCTGACGGGCGTACCCGTAGAACGGCACGATCACCGTGACCGACCGGGCCGACGCGCGCTTCAGCGCGTCCAGCATGATCAGCTGCTCCATGATCCACTTGTTGATCGGAGCCGTGTGGCTCTGGATCAGGAAGCAGTCGGCCCCACGGGCCGACTCCTGGAAACGCACATAGATCTCACCGTTGGCGAAATCGAAGGCCTTCGTCGGCACGAGACCGACACCCAGTTGATGTGCGACCTCCTCGGCCAGCTCGGGGTGGGCGCGGCCGGAGAAGAGCATCAGCTTCTTCTCGCCGGTCGTCTTGATCCCGGTCACAGCACAGTCTCCTCAGACGTGTATCCGGCTCCGCGCGCATGTGTCCCGATGTGCGACGAGCCAGCCGAAATGGGTGAGCATCTATCACGGTACGCCAGCCGCAGGTGCGGCTGTTTCCGGTCAGCTTTCGTCGTCGGACTCCGGCGCAGCCGCCTGAGCCGCCCTGGCAGCCGCGCTCCCGGGACGCTTCCGGGCGACCCAGCCCTCGATATTCCGCTGCTGGCCCCGGGCGACGGCCAGCGAACCGGACGGCACGTCCTTGGTGATGACCGAACCCGCCGCCGTGTAAACGCCGTCCCCGACCGTGACCGGCGCCACAAACATATTGTCCGACCCGGTCCGGCAATGGGACCCGATCGTGGTGTGGTGCTTCGCCACCCCGTCGTAGTTCACGAACACGCTCGCCGCACCGATGTTGGTGTGGTCACCGATCGTCGCGTCACCGACGTAACTCAGGTGCGGCACCTTCGTGCCCTCACCGATCGTCGCGTTCTTCATCTCGACGTACGTACCCGCCTTGGACTTCGCACCCATGCGCGTACCCGGCCGCAGATAGGCGAACGGACCCACCGTCGCGCCCGGACCCACCTCGGCCCCGTCCGCCACCGTGTTGTCCACCCGCGCACCCGCGTGCACGACCGTGTCCTTCAGCCGCGAGTTCGGACCCACCTCGGCATCCTCCGCCAGGTGCGTCGTCCCCAGCAGCTGCGTACCCGGGTGCACGATCGCGTCCCGCTCGTACGTCACCGTCGCGTCGATCACCGTCGACGCCGGCTCCACCACCGTCACACCCGCCAGCATCGCCCGCTCCAGCAGACGCTCGTTGAGCAGCCGCCGCGCCTCGGCCAGCTGGAGCCGGTTGTTGATGCCCAGGATCTCCCGGTGGTCACCCGTGACCGAGGCCCCCACCCGGTGACCCGCCTCCCGCAGGATCGACAGCACATCGGTGAGGTACTCCTCACCCTGGCTGTTGTCCGTGCGCACCTTGCCCAGAGCCTCGCTCAGCAGACGGCCGTCGAACGCGAAGACACCGGAGTTGATCTCCCGGATCGCACGCTGCGCGTCGGTCGCGTCCTTGTGCTCGACGATCTCCCTGACCGCGCCCGTCTCCGGGTCGCGGACGATCCGGCCGTACCCCGTCGAATCCGGGACCTCGGCGGTCAGCACGGTGACCGCGTTGGCGTCCGCGGCATGGGTGGCGGCCAGCACGGACAGGGTCTCGCCCGAGAGCAGCGGGGTGTCCCCGCACAGGACGATCACGGTGCCGTCGATGGTCCCGCCGAGCTCCTCCAGTCCCATGCGGACCGCGTGACCGGTCCCGTTCTGCTCCGCCTGGTAGGCGGTGCGCACCGGGGTGTCGCCGGCGGAGAGGTGCGCGGTGACCTGCTCGCCCGCGTGGCCGACGACCACGACGAGGTGCTCGGGGTTCAGCCGGCCGGCGGCGGCGACGACGTGTCCGACGAGGGAGCGTCCGGAGATCTCGTGCAGGACCTTGGGGGTCTTCGACTTCATGCGGGTGCCCTCACCCGCTGCGAGGACGACGACGGCCAGGCTGTTGGCGCTCACGGATGTGCCCTTCGGCTTCGGGTGGTGGACACCCGCAGGATACCGGGGGCGTATATGCCCGAAACGAGGGCGGGCCCCGACCGTGAGGTCGGGGCCCGCCCTTCTGTGCTCCCGGGGAAGGAATCGAACCCTCATTCAATGGACCAAAACCATTTGTCCTGCCATTAGACGACCCGGGATGGTCTATCCGTTTATGTCCGATTCTCTTGATCGGCTTTGTCTGGCAGCCCCTACTATGCCGTACCACCAGCCTTCGATGCGACGGTACAGGTCCGCACTTCTCAGAACCCGGACCATGAGGCAACCCCGGTAGTGCTCACCGACGTTCTTCCTGTTCGTCTTCGGTGAGTGCCTCTTGACGGTCGTTTTGCCGAAACTCCCGGGCGGGGCGCCGGTGAGGGCGACCCAGAACCGCTCGACGGCCGGGGTGTCGGCGGTCTCGTGGACGTGGACGTGGAACCGCAGGTGCTCGGGGCCCACGCCCAGGAGGCGAAGCCATGCGAGGTAGACCTCGATCATGTCGGGGTCGCTGTTGACGAACGTGGCCCTCTCCTGCCTGCGGTGCGGCTTGGACTTCGAACCCTCCGACCAGTACAGGCCCACGCCCACCAGGAAGAGCTCGCGTGGGCTGAGCGGGCCGATCTCCGCCTCTGCGGCGCTCCTGGTCCGGACGCGCTCCGTCTCGCGCATCTCCAGCCTCGCTTCCCAGCCGCGACGAGCGATCTCGGAGGCCTGCTCCGGTGTCCGTCTGCGTTCGGGCCTCGGCAGGTCCCGCACCCACAGCGAGATCGAGCTCTTCGAGCACCCCAGCTCCACCTGGATCGCGTCGTAGGTCATCCCCTGGAGCCGCAGCTCCCGGGCCTTCGCGCGCAGGTCGTCCTTCGCGCGCGGCCGCTTCGTCCACTCCGGTGCCGGCTCGCCCTCCAGCAGGCGGTTGAGGATGTCGTTGTTGCCGACGTGCAGGCGGTCCCGGATCTGGCGGCGGCTCAGTCCTTCCCGCCGCATCGCGACGGCTCGCTCCCGCAGTGCCTCGAAATCCGCGTACTTGCCACCGGCATGTGTCATGCGGACAGCTTCGTCCGGAATGCGGACGTCCGGCATGGAAGGAGGCCCGGTTCACCGGATCGTGTGATCTGCGTATGTTCGCGGCGTGACCAGTGACTTTGCGTGCTGGTGGACTCACCGGAAAATGAGGTGCGCCCGCCCGTAGGCTGGATGCCATGACCGTAACGGGGGCAGACCGGGAAGCGGCGGGTCCGACCACCCGCGGTTACTGGTGGTGGGGGCGGCGACGGAGCGTCGCCCTGGATGTGGGACTCGCGCTGGTCTCGGCGCTGGAGTGCGCGCTGGAGGGGGTGTCGTTCGCCGGGAACACCGGGCTTCCCGTGCCGTTCGGCGTGCTGTTCGGCCTGCTGGCGGGGTCGGTGCTGGTGCTGCGCAGGCGGTGGCCGATCGCGGTGGTGCTGGTGTCGATCGCGACGACGCCCGCCGAGATGGGCTTCCTGATGGCGATCGTCGGCCTCTACACGCTGGCGGCGTCGGAGGTACCGCGGAGGATCACGGTCGTGCTGACGGGGATGACCCTGGTCGGCACCTTCATCGTGTCGTACGTGCGGCTGCGGCAGACGGTGGACGCCGACGCGGACTTCGGGCCGGGGGTCTGGTACGTCCCGGTCGTCTCGCTCTTCATGTCGCTGGGGCTGACGGCGCCGTCGGTGCTCTTCGGCCTGTACATCGGGGCCCGGCGCAGGCTGATGGAGAGCCTGCGGGAGCGGGCCGACTCGCTGGAGCGGGAGCTGTCGCTGCTGGCGGACCGGGCCGAGGAGCGGGCGGAGTGGGCGCGTACGGAGGAGCGGACGCGGATCGCCCGGGAGATGCACGACGTGGTGGCGCACCGGGTGAGTCTGATGGTGGTGCACGCTGCGGCGTTGCAGGCGGTGGCTCCGAAGGATCCGGCGAAGGCGGTGCGGAACGCGGCGCTGGTGGGTGACATGGGCCGGCAGGCGCTGACGGAGCTGCGGGAGATGCTCGGGGTGCTGCGGAGCGGTGACGCGCTGGTCGCGCCGCCCGCGGGGCTGGTGCCGCTGGCTTCGGTGGGGCGGGCGGCGGCGGCCGCCGCGGCCGTGGTGGTGGATGAGGGGCCGCGGCTGTGCGAGGTGGAGGCGCTGGTGGCGCAGTCCCGTGAGGCGGGGATGACGGTGGAGCTGTCGGTGGAGGGGGAGCTGCGGGATTACGCGCCGGAGGTGGAGCAGACGGCGTACCGGGTGGTGCAGGAGGCGCTGACGAACGTGCACAAGCATGCGGCGGGTGCGAGGACGTGGGTGCGGCTGGCGCATCGGGGCGCGGAGGTGGCGATGCAGGTGGAGAACGGTCCGTCGGACGGGGCGGCGGCGGATGCGGGGCTGCCGAGCGGGGGCAACGGCCTGGTGGGGATGCGGGAGCGGGTGCTGGGGCTCGGTGGTGTGTTCGTGTCGGGTCCGACGGATGCGGGGGGTTTCCGGGTGTCGGCGGTGCTGCCGGATGCCGGGGCGGTCTGAGGCGTGTCGTGCGGGGGCGGGGCCGGGGCCCGGTGGGGTGTCCGGGGTTCAGCCGGAGGTGAGCCGGGTGGGCTGGGCGCCGGTCATGAGGGCTTCGAGGGCCCGGTCGATGTCGGAGCCGAGGTACCAGTCGCCGGTGTGGTCGATGGAGTAGACGCGTCCTTCGCTGTCGATGGCGAGGACCGCCTGGCCGTCGCCCTCTTCGCCGAGGGGCGCGACTTCGGTGTCCAGGGCGCGGCCGAGGTCGGCGAGGGTGCGGGCGAGGTGGAGTCCGCCGAGCGGGTCGATGGCCACGGTGGTGGTGGCGATCTGCCGGCCGGGGGCGATGGCGGTGATGCGGAGGCCGCCGAATTCGGCCCAGGCTTCGACGGCGGCGGGGAAGACGGCGTGCTGGTGGCCTGCGGGGGAGGCGTGGGAGCGGAGGGCGTCGGCCCATTCCTCGGCCTGGCGGATGTCCCAGCGTCCGGGTGCCCATCCGGCGTTGCGGAGTGCCGTGTCGACGTTGAGCGAGAAGCGGGTGGCGGGGGTGTGGTGCTGTTGGGCGGGCAGTCCGGTGCTGTCGTGCATGGTGGTGTGGTCAGCCCTTCTCGGCCGTGGTCGCCGTGCCCGTGCCGGCGAGGTCGACGGGGCGCACGCCGAAGTGGGCGAGCATCGCCGTGCAGGAGCGGCAGGGGGGTGCGTAGCTGCCGTGGAGGGGGTCGCCGTCCTCGCGGATGTGGCGGGCGGTGAGGCGGGCGTGTTTGAGTGCGCGGCGGGCCTCACCGTTGGTGAGGGGTTTGCGCTGGGCTCTTTTGGAGCGGTTCTCGTCTGCGGCGTTGAGTTGCCGTGACAGGAGTATGGCCTCGGGGCAGCGTCCGGTGAAGCGTTCGCGCTGGTTGCTGGTGAGGGTGTCGAGGAAGTCCTGTACGAGTGCGTGGAGGGCCGGTGGCTGGTCGCCCTTGCCCGCGGTGCAGGTGAGGGTCTCTCCGCGTACGGACAGGGCTGCGGCCACCGCGGGCAGGATTCCGTCGCGGCGGTGGTGGAGTCTGGGCGTCCGGCTGGGTTCGGTGGTGCTCCAACTGAGTCGCGGATCTCCGGATGTGACTGTTTGTGCTGTGTGCATGACGATCGTGTCCCTCCCGTGCAATCCCCCGAGTTGCGGGGGACAGCCTGCCAAATGTGCAGGGTGCTGGGGAAGCTGGGGCGGGGAAACGTGTCTGCGTGTCGCGGCCCGGTGGCCGTGTTGTCGCGCGTCCGTCACGCGGTGGTGACGTTCGGTGAGTGGGGATGCGGGGGCGGGGGGCCTTGTTGCGTCACGGCATAGGCTGTGCGGAACACCGGACGCAGCAGGGGGCAACCGCCATGACGACAGGTCGGCTCGGGCAGCAAGCCGCGCCACCGAACGCGGCTTATGCGGGGCAGGTCGTTCATTTCCCGGATCCTGTCCGGGCGTCCCGTCACCCGAGGGGTGTTCGTGTGGACGGGGACGGCTATCCGGTGCTTTCGCCCTATGCGCGGGCGGCCGCGGAGATCGCGGATCCGCCTCCGGGGTTCGGTGTCGACGAGTTGCGGCTGACGGACTACGTGTCGGCGAACGCGGCGTCGGCGGCGAGCGGTCACGAGTTGTGGGAGACCATTCCGTCGGTGGCGACGCCGCACGGCTGGACGTGGCATCACGTGGCGGGTGGCCGGCGGATGGAGCTGGTGCCGATCGAGGTGAAGGCGCTGCTGCGTCATCACGGTGGTCTGGCGACGGCTTCGGTGGATCAGGAGCGTCGGGGTACGCGGCCGCTGCAGGAGACGCGTCCTGCTCATTTCCGGCTTCCCAAGGGGTCGGTGGCGGTGGGCGAGCAGCAGATCCTGGGTGTCGAGGAGGATCTGGGCTACCGGCTTCCGGGTGCGTACCGGTCGTTCCTGAAGGCGGCCGGCGGGTCGGCCCCGGTGGGGGTGGCGCTGGACGCGGAGCTGGGTCTTCTGGTGGATCAGCCGTTCTTCACGGTGCGCGAGGAGGCGGCCGTGAACGACCTGGTGTACGTGAACAAGTGCCTGCGGGACCACTTCACGAAGGATTTCCTGGGCGTGGGTTTCGTGCAGGGCGGCATTCTGGCGCTGAAGGTGCGTGGCACCGGCGTGGGTTCGGTGTGGTTCTGTCCGTACGACGATGCGCGGGACCGGGACGGCTGGGGTGTGCAGGAGCGGGTGGACCGGCTTCTGCTGCCGTGCGGTGAGGACTTCGACGCCTTCCTCCAGCGTCTTGCGGGCAGCCCGCCGGAGTTGGAGACGGTGGCGAACCTGATGGTGGACGGCGGCTTCGCGCGGTCCGTCCCGGTGGAGGGGTGAGCGCGGTGGTGACGTTCGCGCAGGCGCAGGAGCGTGCGGATGAGTGGGTCAACGGTGATGTGCCCGCGTATCAGCACCGCGAGGTCCGGGTCCGTGAGTTCGAGCTGGGTTTCGTGGTGTGGGCCGAGGACCGGGCCGAGGGTCCGGTGTCGGACGGTGGCCGTCAGCGGCTGGTGATCGCCCGGGACAGTGGTGAGGCGACGTTGTGGCCGGGGCTGCCGGTGGGTGAGGTGATACGGCGGTACGAGGAGGAGTACGGGGTCTCGGCCGGGGCGCAGGACGTGGCGGAGCCGCCGCAGCGCATCGATCTGAACCAGACGTCGTTCCTGCTGAGTCCGCCGGAGTGGCTTCAGGAGGCGGCGGACAAGCTGGGGATCCCGGACCGGCGTCCGGGTGCGGGGGAGTCCTCGCGGACCGCTGCCGCTCCCGCCGCTCCTTCGGCGGGCTCCGGTCCGGGAGCCGCGGCCGGCGTGGCCGGCGGGGCCGCGTGGCCGGCTGCCGCCGACGAGGAGGACCACGAGCCGACGGCTTCGGACGGTGTGCCGGCCGGGGGTACTCCGTGGGCGGGTACGGACACGAACGCGCACGAGGGGGCCGGGGTGCCGCTGCCGGCGACGGTGTTCGCGCCGCCGCTGTCGGGTTCGGACGACGACGGGACTCCGCCTCCGGTCGTCCCGGCGGAGGCGCCGACGGCGTTGATGTCGGGGGGCAGCGGGCTGCCTGCGACGGCGGTGGTCCCGGGGCTCGATCCTCAGGGTCCGCGGCCGGGACCGGCCGGTCCGGGGGCTCTCGCGGCGCCGGGTGCCCCGGCTGTTCCGGGTGCTCCGGCGCCGGGTGCCGGGGACATCGCGGACGCCTCGACGAGCAGGGCCGTGGTGCCTCCCAGGGGTGCGCGGGGTGCGGGGCCGACGACTCCGCCGCCTCCCGGGGCGCCGGGTACGCCCGGGATGCCGCCGGGTGCGCCTGGTGGGCCCGCGGGCGGTTACGTGCCGACGCAACTGGTCTCGCAGCTGGGCCCGCCCGCCGGGCCGCCGCCTCCGGGTGTGCCGCAGCCGCCTGCTCCTCCCGGGCCCCCGGGGCCGCCCGGTTCCACGCCGCCCGCGGACGGTGCGGCGCACCATGACGCGACGGTGTTCGCGGGCACGGGCGGCCCGGGCGCGCCGCGTCCGCCGGGGCCTCCGGGACCGCCGGGTGCTCCGCAGCCGGGTGTGACGCCTCCGGGGCCGCCCGGGCCCCCTCCCGGTCCCACGCCGCCTCCGGGTGGCGGGGTGCACCACGCTGCGACGATGCTGGCGGGCCCCGGTGCTCCGCAGCCTCCGGGCCCTCCCGGTGTTCCGGGTGCTTCCGGGACGGTGCCGCCGCCCGGTGCGCACACGCCACCGCCCGGGGCGTACGGCCATCCGCAGCAGCCGTCGGGTCGGCCGACGGTCGGCCCTGGGTACCAGGCCGTGCTGAGGTTCCGCGCGGCCGACGGCAGCGAGCAGCAGCTGATCCGGCGCTCGGAGCCGGGTACTCCGCATCCGGAGTGGCGGATGCTGCACGAGCTGCGCGGCATGAACGTGCCGCCGCAGCAAGTCATCGAGCTGCACACGGAGCTGGAGTCCTGTGAGCTGCCGGGTGGTTACTGCGCGCGGATGATCCGTGAGACGTGGCCGCAGGTGCGGATCACGAGTGTCGCCCCGTACGGCACCGATCATGCGAGCCGGCAGCAGGGGATGCAGCATCTGCTGACGCATCAGGGCGAGTTGCACCAGGTGGCGGACGGGCCCGCGCGGCCCGCTCCGGTGCGGGCGCCGCTGCCGCAGGTGCCGCCGGCCCCGGCGCTGCCGCCGGAGGCGCTGGCGGAGGAGATGCACGGGGCGTTCGGACCGAACGGTGTGCTGCGGTTCGACCAGCGTGCCGTGTCCCGTCAGGGTGTGCCGGAGGTCGTGGCGCGGACGCTGGTCTGGGCGGGGCTGCCCGTCGACTTCGGGCCGTTCTTCTGGGCGCAGCCGGGTCATCCGGTGGTGCCGACGCTGGCGGAGCTCGCGGCGCAGCGGCAGGTGCAGCCCGCGTCGGACGCGGGTTCGTATCTGGTGATGGGGTCGGACTTCGGCCGGGCGGTCTGTGTGCAGTACGGGACGGCGAACATCGTGGCCGTTCCGGTGGAGGCGGGTCCGGGCGGTCAGCCGGTGCCGCCGCAGTTCGTGAACACGGGGCTGCCGGAGTTCGTGCGGTCGATGGCGCTGCTGGGGCGGATGTGGCGGTTGCGGTTCGGCTTGAATCCGGAGCAGGCGGGCCGCTGGACGGTCGATTTCCAGGCGCAGTTGGTGGCGCTGGATCCGGCGGCGCTGGCGTCTCCGGAGAGCTGGTGGTCGGTCCTGCTGGAGCAGATGTGGGACGGCCTGCTGTGATCTGATCGGTTCTGGTCTGTTGTGCGCGTGAGGCGTCCGGCCCCTTTCGGGGACGGGCGCCTTTCGTGTGCGCTTTGTGATGTCGGCCGCTTCCGTCCTGAATACAGCTGATCGATTCCGACTTCCGGGCCAATTACCGCATCCTTGACGTATTGCTTCATGGTCGGGGAGTCGGAGAGCGGGAAGAGGGCTTCAGGGATGAGTGGTGGACCGGTGTCCGCGCACGGTTTTGTCGGCGTACGGGGGCGTGGCTACAGCCCTGAGCAGGTGGACCGGGCGGTGTCCTCGCTGTCGGCGGAGCGGGACGCGGCTCTGGACCGGATCTCCCGGCTGACCGCACTGGGGGAGGAACTGGCCGCCGAGTCCGCGCGGCTGGCCGGGGTGGTGGCCTCGCTGGCACCGCAGACGTACGTGTCGCTGGGGGAGCGGGCGCAGCGGATCCTGGCCCTGGCGGAGGCCGAGGCGGAGGCGGCGCGCGGTGCGGCGCTGGAGGAGGCGCAGGCGCTGCGGGACGCGGCGGACGAGGCGGGCCGGGCGGCGCGTGAGGCGGCGAGGGAACGTTCCGGTGAGGTCCGGGCGGCGGCGGACGCAGCCGCGGAGAAGGAGCTGGCCGCGGCGCGGGACCGTGCCGGGTCGCTGGTGGAGGACGCGCGCCGGGAGGCCGGCGAGACGCGCGGGGCGGCGGACGCGGAGATGGCCGAGACGCGCCGCCGTACGGCCGGTGTGCTGACGCACCAGGAGCAGGAGCACACCGAGCGGGGCAAGGCGGTGGACGCCGAGACCGCCGCCGCGGAGTCCGCCATGGCGGAGCGCGAGGCCGAGCTGGCCGCTCGCGGGGAGGCGCTGCTCGCCCAGGGGCGGAAGCGGTCCGCGGAGGCGGAGGAGGCGGCCCGGCACCGTCAGGAGGACGCGGAGGCGCGGGCCGCCGAGCTGCTGTCGGAGGCGAGGGCGGCCGAGGAGCGGGTGGGCCGGGAGACGGACCGGATCCTGCGGGAACACCTGGAGAGCCGCGAGGAGTTGCAGGCGCACATGACGCACGTGCGGAACTCGCTGGCGGCGCTGACCGGGCGCGTCCCGGCGGGTCCGGCGGGGGGCTGACGCCGGGGTGTCCGGGGCCGGTGGCGGCCCGGGGCCGGTGACTTCACCGGCGTCCGGCGGGCGGGGCTCCGGCCAGGATCCAGGGCTCGACGGCTTCGTACCGGCGGCGCTGCGCGGCACTGTCGTCGTCGCCGCCCCGAACGCTGCCCAGCCATCCGGCGAGGAAGCCGAAGGGGATGGAGACCAGCCCGGTCGTGGTGAGCGGGAACCAGTTGAAGTCGCGGTGGGGGAAGACGGATCCGGGTGACCCGGAGACCAGGTCGGTGCCGGTGATGAGGACGAGGACGCACGCCGTGCCGCCGAGGAGGGTCCAGAGCAGCCCGGTGCGGGTGTAGCGGCGCCAGAACATGCTGTAGACGAGTGCCGGGGCGATGGCGGACGCCCCGATGCAGAAGGACAGGGTCACCAGGGCCTGCACGTTCCAGTGGCGGGCGAGGACGGCCAGGGTGACGGCGAGGGTGCCCACGGCGACGGCCGAGCCGCGTGCGGTGACCAGTTCGGTGCGGGGGTCCATGGCGGCGCGGGCGCGCAGCCCGTGGTGGAACAGGTCGTGGGCGAGGGAGTTGGCGCAGGCCAGGATCATTCCGGCGACGGAGGCCAGCAGGGTCAGGAAGATGGCGGTGGTCATGGTCGTGACGATCAGCGCCCCGATCTCGCCGCCGCCCGCGACGGCTCCCGAGACCTCGAGGATCGCGCTGTTCCCCTGGGCGCCCGCGGCGGTGATGCGGTCGTGCCCGACGAGGGCTGCGGCTCCGAAGCCGATGACGGTGAGCAGCAGGCAGAGGCCGACGACGACGCAGACCGCCCAGGACATGGAGCGGCGCACGGCCCGGGCGTCGCGGACCCCCGTCATCCGCATGGTGATGTGGGGCAGGCAGGCGGCGCCGAGGACGACGGTCAGTTCGGAGCTGATCATGTCGAGGTCGTTGCCGCCGAACTGCAGTCCCGCGTGCAGGTAGGCGACGCCCGCGCCGCTGCCGGTCTCCGCGGCGCGCAGGAGTGCGCCGGTGTCCCAGTCGAAGCGGTCGAGGACGAGGACGGAGACGAGGAGCCCGGCGCCGAGCAGGACGACGGTCTTGACGATCTGGATGAGGGCGGTGCCCTTCATGCCGCCGATGGCCGCGTAGCCGGTCATGACGACGCCGAGGGTGATGATCGATCCGGTGCGGAACCCGGAGCTGTCGAAGCCGAGGATGAAGGAGAGCAGGTTCCCGCTGCCGGCGAGCTGGACGACCATCAGCGGCAGCAGGGCGGCGAGGGTGACCGTGCAGGAGGCGATGCGGGCGGCCCGGCCGGGGGCCCGGCGGGTGAGCATGTCGCCCATGGTGAACCGGCCCGCGTTGCGCAGGGGTTCGGCCAGCAGGAACATCAGCAGGACGAGGGAGAGCGCCGTGCTGAGGGCGAGGACGACGCCGTCGTGGCCGGTGAGGGCGATGACCCCGGTGGTGCCGAGGACCGTGGCGGCGGAGAGGTAGTCACCGGCGACGGCGAGGCCGTTGCGCAGGGGGCCGAGCGAGCGGTAGCCGGTGTAGTACTCGTCGAGGTCGTCGCGGTCGGGGCCGGTCATCACGCAGAGCAGCAGGGTGACGCTGGCCACGGCGATGAACGCGGTCAGGGACATGGTCTGGGCCGACTCGTCGAACCCGTTCACCGGCCCGCTCCCGTCCCGCGGTCCGTGGTCCGCCGGGTGTCCGTGACCCCGCCGGCGGCCCGGTCGCGCAGTCCCGCGCAGAGCGGGTCGACGGTGCGCCGGGCCGTCCACTCGTACAGGGCGATGGCCGTGAGGGTGACGGGGAGCTGGCACAGGCCGAGGAGGAGGCCGGTGGTGAGCCCGCTGTCGCCCACGGGGCGGGTCATGAGGGCGGGGGCGTAGCCGGAGAGGAGGAGGAAGAGGGTGAAGTAGCCGAGCGCGGTGAGGGTCGATACGCGGCGCAGCAGGCGGTAGGCGGTGCGGAGCCGGCGGAGGTCGCCGTGGTGGCCGGGTGCGGAGGCCCGGCGCGGGGCCGGTGGCCGGGGGCGGGGCGGTCCCGGCGGCGGGGAGCTCTGCCAGGGCAGCAGGTAGTCGCCGGGGTAGGGCGGCGGTGGCGGCCGGTGGGGGCGTGGGGGCTGCCGGGGCGGCGGGGGGTGGTGCGGGTACGGGGGCGGCTGCGAGTCGTACGGCAAGGCGGTGCTCCTTGCATGGCTCGGGCCCGGGGACGGGCTGCAAGGCAGACGCGCGGGTGCGCTGTCGGGAGCGCGTACGTTACTCGCGGGTATCGCGAAGGGGGAGGGTTACGGTCGAACTACCGTAGGTAACTCGCCAGTTGTCTAGTCCTTGGGCGCCGGGGGAGCGCTCTCGTGCTCGTCCAGCACGGGAAAGCGGCGCGGGGCGACCACGACGAGCACCAGCAGGGCGAGGGCCGCGGCGACCGCGGCACCGGTGAACACGTGGTCGACGGCGGTGTCGACGGCCCTGCGCAGATAGTCCGTCGCGGCGGCGGAGAGGGCGGCCGGGTCCTCCAGGGCGTGCGAGACGGCGTCCAGGTCGCCGGGCAGGCCCGGGACGGGTGCGTCGGACAGCCGGGAGGCGAGCACCCCGTTCGCGACGGCGCCGAAGAGGGCGGCGCCCACGCTCTGGCCGACCTGCCGGCAGAAGAGCACGGACGCCGTCGTCGTCCCGCGCTCCGCCCATCCGACCGTCGACTGGACGCCGACGATCAGGGGCAGCTGGAACAGGCCGAGCGTCGCCCCGAGCAGCAGCATCAGCAGCGCGGGCTGCCAGGCGGAGCCGGGGTAGGGGAGCAGCGGGAAGCAGAGAAGGACGAGCAGGGCGCCGGAGATGCCGATGATCGCGGTACGGCGGAAGCCGATGCGGTTGTAGACCCGGTCGGACAGGGCGGCGGAGACCGGCCAGCTCAGCGTCATCACGGACAGCACGAACCCCGCGGCGATCGGGCCGAGTCCGAGGACCGACTGGGCGTAGGTCGGCAGGAAGACGGTCGGGGCGACCATCAGCAGGCCCATCGCGCCGAGGGCGAGGTTGACCGAGGCGATGGTGCGGCGCCGCCAGACCCAGCCGGGGATGACCGGTTCGGCGGCCCGCCGCTCGATGGCGACGGTCAGGGCGGCCAGTGCGGCGGTCCCGGCCAGCAGCCCCAGTGACGGCGCCGAGAGCCACGGCCAGGCGACCCCTCCCTGGACGAGGGCGGTCAGCAGGAGCGCACCGGTGGCGAAGACGGCGAGGGCGCCCGCCCAGTCGACGCGGGGGCGGACGGCGGGGCGCGGCCGGGCCGGTTCGTGGAGGTGACGGGCCACCAGCCACAGGGCGACGGCGCCGACCGGCAGGTTGATCAGGAAGATCCAGCGCCAGTCGGCGTACGCGGCGAGCAGTCCGCCGGCGGCCGGTCCCGCCACGGCGGACGTGGCCCAGACCGTGGACAGCTTCGCCTGGATCTTCGGGCGTTCCTTGAGCGGGTACAGGTCCGCCGCGATGGTCTGCACCGTGCCCTGGAGGGCGCCGCCGCCCAGACCCTGGACGACGCGGAAGGCGATCAGGGCCGCCATGTTCCACGCCGCGGCGCAGAGCAGGGAACCGGTGAGGAACAGGACGATGCCGGCGATCAGGACGGGCTTGCGGCCGAAGGTGTCGGAGAGTTTCCCGTACACCGGCAGGGTGACGGTCACCGCCAGCAGGTAGCCGGAGAAGAGCCAGGAGAAGACGGAGAAACCGCCGAGGTCGCCGACGATCTGCGGGACGGCGGTGGCGACGATGGTGCCGTCGATGGCGGCGAGACCCATGCCCAGCATCAGGGCCGCGGCGACCGGTCTTCGGGCCCGGTCGGCGTCCGGCGCCGTGCCCCGGGGGGCCGTTGCGCGTACCGCTTCCGGACGGTCCGTACCGCCGACGCTCTCCGTGCCGCCCACCGGGGTCCCTTCCCTATGCATCTATTTCCTGGGGGCCACTGTCCCACCAGCGGCACGGGAAGGGCAGACGCGGGCCGAGGGGTGAGACCCCTACCCGGGGCCCTCCCCGGGGCCCGGACCCCTAGGGGGAGCTCCGTAGTACGGCCCAGGGATCGTTCCTCCCGCCGGAGGACGAGAGCGGCGGGCCCCGCTCCTTACCGTGGTCCTACGTCGCCGATGCGGCCCGCCGCAGGGGGAGGGGTGGGGAAAACCCCAGGCGAAGACTGCGCCGGGCACCAGGGCGCGTGAGGCCCCTCGCACACGAGACTCGACACGTACACCGAGACGTCCAGGCATTGACCGACATAGGAGAGAAACCGTGACAACGGCTGTGACCATTCCCAGGCACGGGGACACCGGAGGGCGTACAGCCGTCGCTGCGCGGGCGCGGCAGGTCGTCAAGGCGTACGGGGCGGGGGAGACCAGGGTGGTGGCCCTCGACCACGTCGACGTGGACATCGCCCGCGGGCAGTTCACCGCGATCATGGGCCCGTCCGGGTCGGGCAAGTCGACCCTGATGCACTGCCTCGCCGGCCTGGACACGGTGACCTCCGGTCACATCCACCTGGCCGACACCGAGATCACCGGTCTCAAGGACAAGAAGCTCACCCAGCTGCGCCGGGACCGGATCGGGTTCATCTTCCAGGCGTTCAACCTGCTCCCGACGCTCAACGCGATCGAGAACATCACGCTGCCGATGGACATCGCCGGCCGCAAGCCCGACGCCGCCTGGCTGCGCCAGGTCGTGGAGACCGTCGGTCTCGCCGACCGGCTGAAGCACCGGCCCACCCAGCTCTCCGGCGGTCAGCAGCAGCGCGTCGCGGTGGCCAGGGCGCTCGCGGCCCGGCCCGAGATCATCTTCGGCGACGAGCCGACCGGGAACCTCGACTCGCGGGCCGGCGCCGAGGTGCTGTCCTTCCTCCGCAAGTCCGTGGACGAGCTGGGCCAGACCATCGTCATGGTCACGCACGACCCGGTGGCCGCCTCGTACGCGGACCGGGTGCTGTACCTCGCGGACGGATCGATCGTCGACGAGATGCAGAACCCCACGGCCGAGCAGGTCCTCGACCGCATGAAGGACTTCGACGCGCGCGGGCGGACGTCATGACCGTGTGGAAGACCTCGATGCGCAACTTCCTGGCGCACAAGGGGCGGATGGCGCTGTCCGCCGTCGCGGTCCTGCTGTCGGTGGCGTTCGTGTGCGGCACGCTCGTCTTCACGGACACCATGAACACCACCTTCGACAAGCTCTTCGCCGCGACCTCCGCCGACGTGACGGTCAGTCCCAAGGCGGCCGGCGGCGCCGACGACATCCCGGAGAACGGCAAGCCCGCGGCACTGCCGCAGTCCGTCGTGTCCGAGGTCGCGGGCGCCGACGGTGTGAAGAAGGCCGAGGGCGCCGTCACGAGCATGGCCGTCACACTGGTCGACAGCCACGACAAGAACCTCGGTTCGGACACCGGTGCCCCGACCATCGCGGGCAACTGGACCGAGAACGACCTGCGGTCCATGGAGATCACCTCCGGCCACGCCCCGCGCGGCCCCACCGAGGCGATGATCGACGCGGACACGGCGGAGAAGCACCACCTGAAGATCGGTGACGAGGTGCGCACCATCGCCGTCACCGGGGACATCCGGGCGAAGGTCACCGGTATCGCCTCGTTCACCGTGACCAACCCCGGTGCGGCCGTCGTCTACCTCGACACCGCCACCGCCCAGCAGAAGCTCCTGGGCGCCCCCGGCGTGTTCACGCACATCGCCGTCACCGCCGAACCCGGCGTGAGCGATGCGCAGTTGAAGCGGAACGTCGGCGCGGTCCTGGGCGACCAGGGGGCGTACAAGCTCCGGACCCAGAAGGAGAGCGCGGCGGACAACAAGGACTCCATGGGCTCGTTCCTGGACGTCATGAAGTACGCGATGCTCGGGTTCGCCGGGATCGCGTTCCTCGTCGGCATCTTCCTGATCGTCAACACCTTCTCGATGCTCGTCGCCCAGCGCACCCGTGAGATCGGCCTGATGCGGGCCATCGGCTCCAGCCGCAAGCAGGTCAACCGGTCCGTGCTCATCGAGGCGGTCCTGCTGGGCATCGTCGGATCGGTCCTGGGTGTCGGGGCGGGCATCGGCCTCGCCGTCGGGCTGATGAAGCTCATGGGTGCCATGGGCATGGAACTGTCGACCAGGGACCTCACCATCGCCTGGACGACGCCGGTGATCGGGCTGGTGCTCGGCATCGTCGTCACCGTCCTCGCCGCGTACATCCCGGCCCGCCGGGCCGGCAAGGTCTCCCCGATGGCAGCGCTGCGCGACGCCGGTACCCCCGCCGACGCCAGGTCCGGCTGGGTCCGGGCTGCCCTGGGGCTCGTCCTGACCGGTGCGGGCGCCGCCGGCCTCTGGGCGACGACCCGGGTGGACGACGCGACCGAGGGTTCGCTCTACCTGGGCCTCGGCGTGGTCCTCACCCTGATCGGCTTCATCGTGATCGGCCCGCTGCTCGCCGGGGGGATCGTGCGGGTCCTCGGTGCCGTCGTCCTGCGGCTGTTCGGGCCCGTAGGCCGGCTGGCGGAGCGCAACGCACTGCGCAACCCGCGCCGTACGGGAGCGACGGGCGCCGCCCTGATGATCGGCCTGGCCCTGGTCGCCTGCCTCTCGGTCGTCGGCTCCTCCATGGTCGCCTCGGCCACCGACGAGCTCGACAAGTCGGTCGGCACGGACTTCATCGTCCAGTCGAACACGGGCCAGCTGATCGTGCCGCAGGCCGCGCAGGCCATGGAGAAGGTGCCGGGCATCGCGCGCGTCACCGACTACAAGGTCCTCTCCGCGAAGCTCACCAACCCCGACGGCTCGACCGTCGACGAGGACGTCACCGCGGCCGACCCGACCTACCCGCAGGACCTGCGGCGCAAGACCGTCGCCGGGGACCTCGCGAAGGCCTACGGCGCGGACTCGATGTCGGTCGGCTCGGACTACGCCGCCCTCCACAAGATCAAGGCCGGGGACGAGATCACCGTCGCGTTCAAGGCCGGTGAGACCGCGAAGCTCAAGGTCGCCGCGATCACCTCGGACGAGACGAACGTCGACAAGGGCGCGATGTACATCAACGTCACGACCGCCGAGCGCTACGTCTCCGCCGACAGGATGCCCACGAACATGATCATGTTCGCCTCGGCCGAGGACGGCAAGGAGAAGGAGGCGTACGCCGCGCTCAAGAGCGCCCTCGCCCCGTACCCGCAGTACAAGGTGCAGAACCAGGCCGACTTCAAGGAGGACCTGAAGGACCAGATCGGCCAGCTGCTGAACATCGTGTACGGCCTGCTCGCCCTGGCGATCATCGTGGCGGTGCTGGGTGTCGTGAACACCCTGGCCCTGTCGGTCGTCGAGCGGACCCGGGAGATCGGCCTGATGCGGGCGATCGGCCTCTCCCGCCGCCAGCTGCGCCGGATGATCCGGCTGGAGTCCGTGGTGATCGCCCTCTTCGGCGCCCTGCTCGGACTCGGCCTGGGCATGGGCTGGGGAACCTCGGCCCAGAAGCTGCTCGCCCTCGAAGGCCTCGGGGTCCTGGAGATCCCCTGGCCGACGATCCTCACGGTGTTCGTCGCCTCGGCCTTCGTCGGACTGTTCGCCGCCCTGGTCCCGGCCTTCCGGGCCGGCCGGATGAACGTCCTGAACGCCATCGCCACGGACGGGTGACGCAGCCCGCCGCAGGCTGACCGCACCGGCCCCGGGACGTCCCTCCAGACGTCCCGGGGCCGGTGCGCGTCCGGGTGCGGAGCCGCGGCCGGGCGGGCACGACCGGTCAGGCGTGCATGACGGGCACGTCGTACTGGGGGATCCACTTGTCGCGGGTGACGACCGTCAGTCCCTCGGTCTGGGCCTGGGCGACGAGGATGCGGTCGAAGGGGTCGCGATGGAGCGGGGGGAGGCGGCCTGCCTTGACGCCGTGCCCTGCGGTGATCGCGAGGCTTGTCAGCTGACAGTCCCGCACTCGCTCCGCGAGATCATCGGGTCCTGCGAGTTTTCCGGCGGACTGCTTGATGGCGATCTCCCACGGAGTCGCGGCACTGAGGTACACGGCGGGTTCCGTGTCGATCAGGTCCTTGATCTCGTCGGAGAGTTCGGGGGAGTCGTCGAGCCACCACAGGGCGACATGGGTGTCGAGCAGAAGGCGCATCAGCGCATCCCGAACGCTTCGGCGATGTCGTCCGGGAGCTCGTCGAAGTCATCGGGGATGTGAATCCGTCCCCGGAGGGAGCCGCGACCGGTCCGCCGTACTTTCGGATGGAGGGGCACGACCTTCGCGATGGGCTCACCGGCCCGGCTGATGACGACCTCCTCACCGGTCTCGACCTGCTGCAGTATCCGGGAGAAATGCGTCTTCGCCTCGTGCACGTTGTACTGCCGGGCTGCTTCCATGACCGCCTCGCTCGGGCCAGAAGTGGACTAGCTGCTGGACTAAGGCTAGCCCCGCTGCCGCCGTACGGACAACCGCGTTCCCTCGCGCGGGTGACACACCGGCGTCGTACGCTGGAGACCCCGGCCCGTCCCACGTGTCGGGTCCTTCGCGTTGCTCACTCGCCACACCGGACGGAATCCCTTCATGAGCCTGCACGGTCTGCTGGACGTCGTCGTCACCGACCCGGCGCTCTCCGAAGCGGTGAAGGCCGCCTCCGACGGCCACCGGGCCCATGTCGACCTCGTCGGCCCGCCCGCCGCCCGCCCCTTCGCCGTCGCCGCGCTGGCGCGCGAGGCCGGGCGGACCGTGCTGGCCGTGACCGCCACCGGCCGCGAGGCCGAGGACCTGGCCGCCGCCCTGCGGACCCTGCTGCCCCCCGACAGCGTGGCGGAGTTCCCCTCCTGGGAGACCCTGCCCCACGAGCGGCTCTCGCCCCGCTCGGACACCGTGGGCCGCCGTATCGCCGTGCTGCGCCGACTGGCGCACCCCCGGGCGGACGACCCGGAGACCGGCCCCGTCAAGGTGATCGTCGCACCGGTCCGGTCCGTGCTCCAGCCGCAGGTCAAGGGGCTCGGCGACCTGGAACCGGTGGCGCTGCGCAACGGACAGAGCGCGGATCTGGGCGAGGTCGTGGAGGCGCTCGCGGCGGCGGCGTACGCCCGTGTCGAGCTGGTCGAGAAGCGGGGCGAGTTCGCCGTGCGCGGCGGCATCCTGGACGTCTTCCCGCCGACCGAGGAGCACCCCCTGCGGGTGGAGTTCTGGGGCGACGACGTCGAGGAGATCCGCTACTTCAAGATCGCCGACCAGCGCTCCCTGGAGGTCGCCGAGCACGGGCTGTGGGCCCCGCCGTGCCGGGAGCTGCTGCTCACCGACGACGTACGCGAGCGGGCGGCAGCCCTCGCGGAGGCGCACCCGGAGCTGGGCGAGCTGCTGGGGAAGATCGCCGAGGGGATCGCCGTCGAAGGCATGGAGTCCCTGGCCCCGGTGCTCGTGGACGAGATGGAGCTGCTGATCGACGTCCTGCCGAAGGGCTCGATGGCACTGGTCTGCGACCCCGAGCGGGTCCGGACCCGGGCCGCGGACCTCGTGGCGACCAGCCAGGAGTTCCTCCAGGCGTCCTGGGCGGCCACGGCGGGCGGCGGCGAGGCCCCGATCGACGTCGGCGCGGCCTCGCTGCGGGGCATCGCGGACGTCCGGGAACGGGCCCGCGAGCTGGGCATGATGTGGTGGTCGACGTCCCCCTTCGCCGCCGACGAGGAGCTGGACGGGGACACCCTGAAGCTCGGGATGCACGCCCCGGAGGCGTACCGGGGCGACACCGCCCGGGCGCTCGCCGACACCAAGGGCTGGCTGGCCGACGGCTGGCGCACGGTGTACGTCACCGAGGGCCAGGGCCCCGCCTCCCGCACGGTCGAGGTTCTCGGCGGGGAGGGGATCGCGGCCCGGCTCGACGCGAACCTGACCGAGATCGCGCCCTCGCTCGTCCACGTCAGCTGCGGTGCCATCGACCACGGTTTCGTCGACCCCGGTCTGAAGCTCGCCGTGCTGACGGAGACGGACCTGACCGGGCAGCGCACGGCCACCAAGGACCTGGGGCGGATGCCGGCGAGGCGCCGCAAGTCCGTCGACCCGCTGACCCTGCAGACCGGCGACTACATCGTCCACGAGCAGCACGGCGTGGGCCGGTACATCGAGATGGTGCAGCGCGCCGTGCAGGGCGCGACCCGCGAGTACCTCCTCGTCGAGTACGCCCCCGCCAAGCGCGGGCAGCCCGGCGACCGGCTGTACATCCCGACCGACCAGCTGGAGCAGGTCACGAAGTACGTCGGCGGGGAGGCGCCCACCCTGCACCGGCTCGGCGGCGCCGACTGGACGAAGACGAAGCAGCGCGCGAAGAAGGCGGTCAAGGAGATCGCCGCCGACCTGATCAAGCTGTACTCGGCGCGCATGGCGGCTCCCGGGCACGCGTTCGCCCCGGACACCCCGTGGCAGCGCGAACTGGAGGACGCCTTCCCGTACGCCGAGACGCCCGACCAGCTCTCCACGATCGCCGAGGTCAAGGAGGACATGGAGAAGTCCGTCCCGATGGACCGGCTGATCTGCGGCGACGTCGGTTACGGCAAGACGGAGATCGCGGTGCGGGCGGCCTTCAAGGCGGTCCAGGACGGCAAGCAGGTCGCCGTGCTCGTGCCGACGACGCTCCTGGTCCAGCAGCACTTCGGCACGTTCACCGAGCGGTACGCCCAGTTCCCCGTCAACGTGCGGGCGCTGAGCCGATTCCAGTCGGACACCGAGTCGAAGGCGACGCTGGAGGGGCTGAAGGACGGGTCCGTGGACCTGGTCATCGGTACGCACCGGCTGTTCTCGTCGGAGACGAAGTTCAAGGACCTGGGCCTGGTCATCGTCGACGAGGAGCAGCGCTTCGGCGTCGAGCACAAGGAGCAGCTGAAGAAGCTCCGGGCCAACGTGGACGTGCTCACCATGTCGGCGACGCCCATCCCCCGTACGCTCGAAATGGCTGTCACGGGCATCCGCGAGATGTCGACGATCACGACGCCCCCGGAGGAGCGGCACCCGGTCCTCACGTTCGTCGGGCCGTACGAGGAGAAGCAGATCGGTGCGGCCGTGCGGCGTGAACTCCTGCGTGAGGGGCAGGTGTTCTACATCCACAACCGGGTCGAGTCCATCGACCGGGCCGCGGCCAGGCTGCGCGAGATCGTGCCCGAGGCGCGGATCGCGACGGCGCACGGGCAGATGGGCGAGAGCCAGCTGGAGCAGGTCGTCGTCGACTTCTGGGAGAAGCGGTTCGACGTCCTCGTCTCCACGACGATCGTCGAGTCGGGCATCGACATCTCCAACGCCAACACGCTGATCGTGGAGCGCGGCGACAACTTCGGCCTGTCCCAGCTGCACCAGTTGCGCGGCCGTGTCGGCCGTGGCCGGGACCGCGGCTACTCGTACTTCCTGTACCCGCCGGAGAAGCCGCTGACGGAGACCGCGCACGAGCGGCTGGCGACGATCGCCCAGCACACCGAGATGGGTGCGGGCATGTACGTGGCCATGAAGGACCTGGAGATCCGCGGCGCCGGAAACCTCCTGGGCGGCGAGCAGTCCGGGCACATCGCGGGGGTCGGCTTCGACCTGTACATCCGGATGGTCGGCGAGGCGGTGGCCGACTACCGGGCCGCCGTGGACGGCGGGGCCGAGGAGGAGCCGCCGCTCGAGGTCAAGATCGAGCTGCCGGTGGACGCGCACATCCCGCACGACTACGCCCCGGGGGAGCGGCTGCGCCTGCAGGCCTACCGCTCCATCGCCTCCGCGAACTCGGAGGAGGACATCCGGGCGGTGCGCGAGGAGCTCACCGACCGCTACGGCAAGCTGCCCGAGCCGGTGGAGAACCTGCTGCTGGTGGCGGGCCTGCGGATGCTCGCCCGGGCCTGCGGGGTGGGCGAGATCGTGCTCCAGGGCCCGAACATCCGCTTCGCGCCGGTGGAGTTGCGCGAGTCGCAGGAGCTGCGGCTGAAGCGGCTGCACCCCAAGACGATCTTCAAGCCGGCCACGCGGCAGATCCTGGTCCCGCGCCCGACGGCGGGCCGGATCGGCGGCAAGCCGGTGGTGGGCCGCGAACTCCTGTCGTGGACCGGGGAGTTCCTCACGACGATCCTGGGGTCGTAGGGCCGGGTACGGCCATGAGCGGGCCCCGCCGGACTGTCCGGCGGGGCCCGCTCCGCTTCCCGGGGCGGCCGGGTGGCGGGGCGGCGGAGTGCGCGAAGGCGCCCCGGGCCGTCGCGTGGGACGGAGTGGTGGCCGACGTACTGCCTGACGTCCCGATCGCACGGCGGGTTGCCGGACTTTACGCAGGCCGACGCACATGATCAGCTTTGCGCTGTCATACAGGAGAGGCCTCTGGGGAGGGGCCGGGGCAGGGGAGACACGCGATGCAGGTCGTCGATGAGGAGCGGGTGCGGCCGTGTCCGCAGTGCGGCACGGAGATCCGGACGGACTCCCGGTTCACCACCTGGTGCAGTGCCTGCGACTGGAACGTGGACCCGGTGGGCGACGCGGAGCCGGAGCGGAGTCACGGCCCGCTGGAGCGGATGAGGCGCGCCACGGCCCGCCGGCACGGCGAACTGTTGCATGCCCGGGTGAGCGGGGACGGCTCCGGGCGCCGTGCAGGGGACCTGTCCGTCGTCCTGGCCTACGCCATCGCGTGTGCGGTGCACGGCGTGACGGTGGTCCTGGCTGCCCTCGGAGTCTGGTGCGTCGTCGCGGGATGGGGCGGCTTCGGCGTGCTGCTCGGCTTGATCCTGCTGTTCGTGGCATGGAACCTCAGGCCGCGACTGCCGCGCCTGCCCGAGGAGGGGCCCCTGCTGCGGCGTGACGACGCACCCGCGCTGTACGGGCTGGTCGACGAGATCGCCAGGGTGGCCGGTACGCGCGGCGTGGACGTGATCGCGGTCGACACGGACGTGAACGCGGGTGTGATGAGCTGCGGGGTACGGGGACGTCGTCTGCTGACACTGGGGCTTCCGCTCTGGGAGGTCCTCACGCCGCAGCAACGGATCGCCCTGCTCGGCCACGAACTGGGTCACTACGGAAACGGTGACACCCGCCGGGGAATCATCCCTGCGACCGCCTACCGCTCACTGGTCGCCTGGTGGGAATACACCGCGCCGACGAGGAACCCGTCTCCGCTCGAGATGGTGCTCAACCTGCTCTGTCTCGTGCCGCGTGCACTGATCGTCGTCGTGTTGAGGACGCTGGACAAGCTGACCATGCGTTCCACCCGGCATGCGGAGTATCTCGCGGACTCGTTCGCGGCGGAGGCCGGATCGTCGGTGGCGGCCGCGGAGCTCATGGACCGGCTCCTCGTCCTGGACTCGGTGGTCGTCACGCTCCAGCGTGCGTCCAACGATCCGCGCGCCGCCCGCCGCGGGGCCGGCGGGGCCGGCGGGGTCGAGGAACGGGCGGAGCGGCTGTGGGCGTCGCTGGCCGCGGACGCGGCGTCGGTCCCGGAGCACGAGTACGAGCGGAGCCGCCGGGTCAGTGCCATCAGGGGGCACTGCGTCGACGCGACGCACCCGCCCACCCATCTGCGGCGGGAACGGCTCCTCTCACTCACGCCCGTGCCTGCGGCTGTCGTCATGGACGACGAGCGGGAGCAGCGGATCTCCGAAGAGCTCGCCGACGCGCGCCGTCTGCTCGCCCGCCGGATCCTGACGGACGGTTTCCCCGGCTGAGGACTGCTGTCCCGTGATCCGTCGCCGCGCGCCCGCTAGGGATCACGGGTTGCCCACAGGGCCGCTCACGACGCCCCTGGGAGTGCGGGGCGGTCGAAGAGGAATCCGGCGACGGACCGGAACATGGCCTCGGGGTCCCGTCCGTCGAGCGGTCCGTCCAGATTGCCGCTCAGCAGCAGCGTGGCGAAGCCGTGGGCGAGGGACCAGGCGGCGATGCCCGCGAGCCGGGCGTCCTCGCCCCGGGCGGCGTCGGGCAGCTCGCCGACCCCCGCGCGCAGTTCGTCGGTGGCACGGGCCTTGGCGGCGAGCAGGGCGGGGTCGTCGGCGCGGTGGAGTTCGGGGCGGAACATGACCTGGAAGTGCGCGGGGTGCTCCGCGGCGAAGCGCACGTACGCGACCCCGCGCTCCCGCAGGTCCGGGGCACCGGCCAGGGCGTCGGCGAACAGCGCGTAGCCCTCGGCGGCGACGGCGGTGAGGAGGCCGGTCCGGTCCTTGAAGTGGTGGGCCGGTGCGGCGTGCGAGACGCCCGCCCGGCGGGCCAGGTCGCGCAGGGACAGGGCGTCGGGGCCGTCCTCGGCGATGGCGTCGAGGGCGGCGGCGAGGAGGGTCCGTCGCAGGTCGCCGTGGTGGTAGGCGCGTTCGCTGGTCATGGGACGTACGGTACGCGCAATCTAGTCATTGACAAGTTCAAGGGGAGAGGTGCACCCTGAACATCTAGTCACTGACAAGATGGACCGGGGAGCGGGAGGTCGGGAGATGTCCGACGAATCGGGTCGGGTGCGTCAGATGTGGCACCTGCTGGAGCCCTTGCACGCCGTCGTCTACTACGCACCCCAGGCCTTCGAGGAGGCCGCCGCGCTGGGGTACGCGACGGACGAGCGGTGGCCGTCCTACTTCGCGTGGCGCGCCGCGCCGCTCGGAGCGGCGGGCGCCGAGCGGGTGGCGGAGACCTTCCACAGCTTCAGCCCCCGGATGATCGGCGCGTACGTGCCGGCCGGCTGGTCCGTCGCCACCCCGGACGCGGTGCTCGCGGCCAGGGAGAGGGCCGTCGACCGTGCGTACCGGGCGCTGTTCGGGGACGCAGTTGACGGCTCCGGGTTCGCCGGAGCCGCCGCGCTCGCCCGCCGGGCCGCGCTGGCCGCCGACGTGACCGGACGCCCCCTCGCGGCGGCGGCCGCCGCCCTGCCGTGGCCGGAGGAGCCCCACCTGGTGCTCTGGCACGCGGCGACGATCCTGCGGGAGCACCGGGGCGACGGCCACGTGGCGGCGCTCGTCGCGGCGGGGCTCGATCCGGTGGAGTCGCTGGTCTCCTTCGCGGCCGTCGGCGCCGCCCGGCCCGAGGTGTTCGCGAGCCGGGGATGGAGCGCCGGGGAGTGGGAGTCGGCCCGTGGTCGTCTCGCCGCGCGAGGGCTGGTGGAGGCGGACGGCACGGCGACGGTCGAGGGCCGCGCGCTGCGCGCCGAGGTCGAGCGCCGTACGGACGAGAGCGCGGCGCAGCCCTGGGAGGCGCTCGCAGCCGAGGAGCGGGAGCGGCTCGTGGAGCTGCTGGGGCCGGTGTGGGTGGGGGTGCTCGGCTCGGGGCTGTTGCCGTCCGAGACGACGCTGGGAATCGGAAAGGTGTGAGTGCGCCGGCCGTGGCCCACCCGCCGTCCTAGGGCGACCGCACCGCCCGATTCCCCGGGGCGCTACCGGCCCCCGCCCGGCACCGCCCGATCCCCCCGGGGCGTTGCCGGCCCCCGCCCCGTGCCGCGATTCCGGCCCGGCGCCTAACCTGGTCGGCTGTGAAGCCATCTGACGCAGTGAGCCCCCGAAACCGCCTCCTCGCCCTTGTGACCGTGGCCCTGACGGGTTCTCTGGTCCTGACCGGGTGCGACTCCCTCGACGAACTGCCCGATCCCGCGCGGTCCGAAGCGGCTCCGGCCCCCGGTGGCAGCGCGCTGCAGGCGGCCGAGGGCCTCACGGTCAAGGGCCGGGCCCCGAAGACCGGTTACGACCGCGACGAGTTCGGATCCGCCTGGGCCGACACCGACCGCAACGGCTGCGGCACCCGGGACGACATCCTCGCGGACCAGCTCGACGACGTCTCCCGGGACGCCGACGGCTGCAAGGTGCTGAGCGGGGTCCTCGACCCGGACCCGTACACCGGGACCCGCATCACGTTCCGGCGGGGCCGCAGCAAGGTGGACATAGACCACCTCGTCGCCCTGTCCGACGCCTGGCAGAAGGGGGCCCAGAAGTGGAGCGACGGCAAACGGCGGGCGTTCGCCAACGACCCGCTGAACCTCGTCGCGGCCGACTCCTCCACCAACCGCCGCAAGGGCGACGGGGACACCGCGACCTGGCTGCCCCCGAACAAGGACTACCGCTGCGCGTACGTCGCGGGGCAGGTCTCGGTGAAGAAGAAGTACGGGCTGTGGGTGACGCGGGCGGAACAGGACGCCATGACGGACGTGCTGCGGACCTGCCCCGAGGAGAAGCTGCTCGCGGGCGGCAACCCGACGGACGCCCCGGCGCGTTGAGCCGTCTCCGCACGGCGGACCCGGAATCCGGTGTGGGGATACTGGGTCCCATGTGGGGATGGCGGCTGACGGCCGCGGGGGTCAACCTCGCCCTGGGCGTGCCGGGAATCGTGCCGGTGTGGCTGGTGTGGTACGTCCTGGCGAACGGCCCCTTCGCAGCGGCCGGATGGGCGTCGCGGGAGCCGACGGAGAACGACGGCATGGCGCTCTGGCTGGTCATCGTCGTCCCGGTGGTCGCGGCCTTCGGGATCATCTGGTGGCTCGCGAACACCCCCCTGCGCCGGAGGGCGGCGCTCGGCCCGCGCCTGTACTGGCCGGCCGGGGTGCTGCTGACGCTCGCGCCCACCGCCGCGCTCATCGTCGGCAGCTACGTCTGACCTGGTCCGGGCCCTCGGCGACGGGGCCGGCTCCCGAGCCGGGTGCCGGGTCCTGCCCGGGTAATCCGCTTGGCCGGCCGGTGACCCGCCCCTACCGTGACGCCCATGGACCTGAAGATCACCTCGCTCGCCGAGCGTCCCGAGCTGGCGGGCGCGATCGACGACATGCCCGTCACCTGGCCGCCCTTCGTGCTCGACGACCTGGTGGGCTGGGCGAACTTCCCGCGCCTGGCCGTCGATTTCCCCGAGTACGTGCTGGTCGCGACCGGCCCGGACGGCGCCGTGGTGGCCCGGGCTTACAGCGTGCCCTTCGCCCTCGACGTCCCGGGGCGGGGTTCCCTGCCCGCGAGCGGCTGGGACCGGGTGCTGCTGTGGGCGTTCTCCGACCTGCGGCACGGGCGCACCCCGGACACGGTCAGCGCGATCGAGGTGGCGGTGGCGACGGGCCTTCAAGGCCGGGGCGTGTCCGGGCAGATGCTGGCCGCCATGCGGGAGAACGCCCGGCGGCTCGGCTTCCGCGAGGTCGTGGCCCCGGTACGGCCGAGCGCCAAGCACACGGACCCGGCGACGCCGATGGAGGAGTACGCCCGGCTGACCCGCGACGCGGACGGCCTGCCGGTGGACCCCTGGCTGCGGGTCCACGTGCGGGCGGGCGGCGTCGTCGACTCGGTCGCGCCGGCCTCGATGACCGTGAGCGCCCCGCTCGACCGGTGGCGCGCCTGGACGGGGCTGCCGTTCGACACCGAGGGCCCCGTGGATGTGCCGGGCGCCCTGGTGCCGGTGCTGTGCTCGGTCCGGCACGGTTACGCGGTGTACGTCGAACCGAACGTGTGGGTGCGGCACCGGACGTGAGCCCGGGGGCGGACCTGCCGAGGCCGGCACGGCGGCGGTCCGGGGACCCGTTCACGCGGTCGCCCGAGGGTCATCGCCGCCGCCGCTCCAGGGAGGCGGCCGCGGCGTCGGCCACGTCCGCCCTGGGGCCTGCCGCGCACGAGTCGAGGAACGCGCGGACCCGGTCACCGGGCCAGTCCCGCGCGGCGACCGCGGCCCAGTAGCGCAGGCCGTCGAACCGATCGAGCGGGTCGAGGAAGTCCAGGACCCGGTCGACGGTCGTGGCGTCCAGGGGCGGTGCGAGGGCGGCGACGGCCCGAAAGGCACCGTCGGCGAGCGCGGGGTTCCGGTGTCCCAGGCACCATTCCAGTGCGGCGGCGCCTTCTCCAGGGCCGCGCAGCCGGACGAGCGCATCGCCGAGGGCCACGTGCAGTGCGGTGTGTTCGGTGGGCCGCCGGGCCAGTTCCGACAGGAATCCGACGGCGGGCCCGTAGGCGCACGCCCCGAGGGCCATGACCATCTCGTACTGCGTTTCCCAGGTGCGGGGGTCGCCGGTCTCGCGGCGGAGCGCGTCGAGCAGCGCCGGGCCGGCCGTCACGTCCGGCGACCTGCCCAGTCGCCTCGCGGCGGAACGGCGCTTGGCCGATGCCTTGTCGCCCAGCTGCGCGACCACTGTCTCCCTGGGAAGCGACAACGTCTTTCCTGCTCTCCTGAGGTTGGACCTGCCGACCTGCCGACCTGCCGACCTGCCGACCTGCCGCCGCGGCCTGGTGTCGTGCTCCGGAAGAGACATGGTGCCCTCCCCCGGGGAGGCGCCCGCATCTCCGGGCGCCTGCCTGCCTCGTGGAGCCGTGGACCGTGCGCCGTCGTGCGCGGGCCGTCGTGCGCGGGCCGTGGTGCGTCAGAGCTTCAGGTCCCACTGGTCGGCGTCCCATTCGATGCCCGGGCTGACCTCGACGGTGAGGTTCTTCGCGTCGGCCGGTGCGTCGAAGGCGAACTGCGCGGTGATCTTCTTGCCCGGGAGGACCGTTCCGCTGAAGCCGTCGCCGACCTTGCCGTCGAAGATCTGCTCGGCGTTCACGCCGTCCTTGCCCGCGCGGGCGTCCACGGTGGCCAGGGACGCGTCGAACTTCTCCTTGCCCTTGTTCTCCAGGACGACCGTGACCTTGTACGCGCTGTTGCCCTTGGTGTGTCCGGAGGCGAACTGGTCCGGCGTGTACGCGCTCGCGGGACCGACCGTGACCTCCAGGCCGTCGTCGTACACGGCGGTGTCCGCTTCGTCGAGACTGACGGCCTTGTCGTCCGGGGCGTCCTCCGCCGTGCCGTCCGCAGCCTTGTCGTCGGCGGTGCCCTTCGCCGCGCCGCCCGTGGCCGCCCCCGGCTTCGCCGAGGCCGAACTCCCCGCCACCTCCTTGTTGATGTCCTTCACCACGTCGTCCACGGCCTTGTACGTCAGGACGGCTCCGACCACCGACAGGATGAGCGAGACCAGGCCGAGTACCGCGCCGAAGGTGGCCACGCCCTTGTTGGTCGCCTCCCCGCGCTTGGCGCGGCCCCGTGCCGCCAGGCCCAGGATCAGGGCGATGACTCCGAGGATGCCCGCCAGCCAGAAGAGCAGCGGCACCAGTCCGGAGACCGTCCCGATGATGCCGAGGACGAGAGCGGCGACACCGAGTCCGTTGCGGGCGGGCCGTGTGCCGGGAGGCTGGGTGGGGGCGTACGGCTGCTGAGGCTGAGGCGACTGCGTGTACTGAGACATGGGTGTGCCCTTCGGCGAATGACGGGGATGTGAGCGGCGAGAAGAGCCGCCCCGTTGTGCGATGGGTCAATAAGAGCAGAGCCTGTGAACCGGGTCAACACGCAATCCATTGTTTCGAGTCGCCTCATGCGTGAACCGCTGTGTGCGCGTGATCGGTATGCTCAGCCACAACGGGCGACACCGACGCGCGTGGAACGGGAGACAGGCCAGTGCCGGAGAGCTCGACAGAGGTGACCGCGGCCGGAATCGCCCGGCTCGCGGGTGTGGGCCGCGCCGCCGTCAGCAACTGGCGCCGCCGCCACGACGACTTCCCGAAGCCCGTCGGCGGCACCGAGGCGAGTCCTTCGTTCGCCCTTCACCAGGTCGAGCAGTGGCTACGGGACCAGGGCAAACTCGCCCAGGTCCCGCTCCGCGAGAAGGTCTGGCAGCAGATGGCCGGGCACCCCGGCGGCGCCGTCACCGCGCTCGTCCACGCCGGCAGCGCCCTGATCCTGGTCCGGGACAGGCCCACCGCCTGGCTGGAGATCACCGCGGTCTCGGACGCCCGTATGGCGGGAGTGCTCTCCGGCGCCCTGGACCGGGTGCTGGCCGACCGCTTCGGGCCGGAACGCGTCGTCCCCACCCCCACGGCCTCCGCGCTCCTGCCGTCCGTCCCGCTCCTGCGGGGCGTCGCCGAACTCGCTGCGGAGACCGGCGTCCGGCAGGCCTTCGACTTCCTGTTCGGCCGCCAGCTCGACGCCAACCCGCGTCAGTACACGCTCACCCCTCCGGGTCTCGCCGACCTCATGGCTACCCTCGCCGAAGCGGCGAAGCCCCACGGCGGCCACGGGGGGAAGCGCCCCCCGCGCACGGTCCTCGACCCCGCCGCCGGAACGGGCGCCCTCCTGCGCGCGGTCGGCAGGCCGACGGCTCTGTACGCGCAGGAGTCGGACGCCGACCTCGCGGCGCTCACCGCGCTCCGGCTCGCCCTGCAGGCGACGACGAGCGGCGCCGACGAGCCCGCCATCGAGGTGCGGACCGGCGACACCCTGCGCACGGACGCGTTCACGCAGCTGACGGTGGACGCGGTCCTCTGCCACCCGCCGTTCAACGAGCGCAACTGGGGCCACGACGAACTCGCCTACGACCCGCGCTGGGAGTACGGCTTCCCGGCCCGCACGGAGTCGGAACTCGCCTGGGTGCAGCACGCCCTCGCCCGCCTGCGCGAGGGCGGCACCGCCGTGCTGCTGATGCCCCCCGCCTCGGCGTCCCGCCGCTCGGGCCGCCGCATCCGCGCCGATCTGCTGCGCCGCGGAGCCCTGCGCGCCGTGATCGCCCTCCCGGCCGGCGCCGCGCCCCCGTACGGCATCCCCCTCCACCTCTGGGTGCTCCGCAAGCCGGGTGCCGAGTCGCGGCTGGCGCCCGAACTGCTGGTCGTGGACACCGCCGACCCCGAATCGGCCGGTGCCGCGTCGGGCCGTGAGCGGCTCGACTGGCCCGCGCTGCACGCCGCGGTCCTCGACGCCTGGACCCCCTTCGACGTGGTGGGCCGCCGGGAGCCCGTCGAGGAGCGGCCGGGGGTGAGCCGCGCCGTCCCCGTCATCGAACTGCTCGACGACGACGTGGACCTGACCCCCGCCCGCCATCTCCCGCCCGCGGCCTCCGGCGGCGGCGCCGCGGAACTGACGGCTGTGCGGGAGGGGCTGCAGGACACCCTGAAGCTGGCCTCCCGGCTCGCTCCGGCGCCCGCCGTGCCCGGCGAGGCGGTCAGGCGGCCCCACACCACGGTCGGCGAACTGGCCCGGGCCGGCGCCCTGCAACTGCGTACGGGCACCGGTGCGGCGACCGGTCGGGTGGCGGTCCTCACCGAGCACGACGTCCTCGCCGGAACGGCGCCCAGCGGGACGCCCACGGCCCCCGCGAGCTCCCCCCAGGACGAGCCGCTGCTGCTGGAGACCGGCGACGTGGTGGTGCCCGTGCTCGGCGGCGGCGCGGTGGCCAGGGTCGTCGACGACGCCACGGCGGGGTCCGCGCTCGGCCGCAACCTCCAGCTGCTGCGCCCCGATCCGGCCGCCCTGGACCCCTGGTTCCTCGCCGGCTTCCTGCGCGGGACCGCCAACAACCGCCAGGCCAGCAGCTACGCCTCCACGGCGACCCGCCTCGACGCACGGCGCCTCCAGGTGCCGCGCCTTCCGCTGGACGAACAGCGGCGGTACGGCGAACAGTTCAGCGCCCTGGCCGCCTTCGAGGACGCGCTGCGCACGGCGGGGCGCCTCGGCGGGCAACTGGTGCAGGGGATGTACGACGGACTCACGGACGGCACAGTGGCGCCGAAGTGACCTGAAGCACAATGGTTGTGCACAACCCGGGACCGCTTGTCCGTGTCGGTGTATACGCTCGCAGCAACGTCCGACACAGACCCTCCCGGGAGCAGCACATGCATGGCTACGGCTATCCGCCGCCGCAGCTACCGAAGCGGCGGCCGGCCTCGGCGACGCTCACCGCGCTGCGCGTGCTCTTCGTGGCACTCACGCTCATGAGCTGCGGGTTCCTGTCCTGGGCGTCGCTGCTGCGGCTGGCCACCGTCACCCGCAAGGGACTGGACTGGACGCTGATGGCGGTGGTCGTCGCGCTCAACGCGGGCATGTTCGCGTACATCGTCTCCACGCCCGACAGCGAGGAGGAACTGACGGACGCGCAGGCGCTCGTGTTCCTCGGCTGGCTGCTCTGCACCGTGATCGGCACGATCACCTACTACCTGTACGCGGAGATCCGGCACTACGGCCCCCAGCCGGCAATCCCCGGCGGCCCGTCGCCGTACGCGGCTCACGGCGTGCCGCACGCCCCCGCCGTCCCGCCCGCGAGGCCCGCCCCCGGGTACGGCTACCCGCCGTCCCCGGCCGGCTCCGTACGCCCGCCCGCCCCGCCGCAGGGGACCGCCCCGGTTCCGCCTGCCCCGTCCGGTCCGCAGCAGCGGCCCTCCGCCGTTCCGCCGCCTCTGGCCGATCCGCCGAGGCTCGCCACCCCGCCACGCCTCGACCAGGTGCGCGCCGAGCTCGACGAGCTCAGCGACTACCTTCGCAAGGAGGGTGACAGCAGGTGAACGGCCGTGTCATCGCGGGCCGTTACGAGCTGGCGACCATTCTCGGCCAGGGCGGCATGGGCCAGGTGTGGACGGCGTACGATCAGCGGCTCGACCGCAGGGTCGCGGTGAAACTGCTGCGCCCCGACCGCGTCGCCGGGCCCTCCGGCAGCGAGGCCGCCGACGACCTGCGGCGCAGGTTCGTCCGCGAGTGCCGGGTCACCGCACAGGTCGACCACCCGGGTCTCGTCACGGTCCACGACGCGGGGAGCGACGGCGACGACCTCTACCTCGTCATGCAGTACGTCGAGGGCGCCGACCTCGCCGACCACCTCGCCGAGCACGACCCCTACCCGTGGACCTGGGCGGTCGCCGTCGCGGCCCAGCTCTGCGCGGTGCTCTCGGCCGTGCACGCGGTACCGATCGTGCACCGCGACCTGAAGCCGCGGAACGCCATGATCAAGCCCGACGGCACCCTCACGGTGCTCGACCTCGGCATCGCCTCCGTCATGGACACCGACACCACCCGTCTCACGCACACGGGTTCACCCATCGGCTCCCCGGCCTACATGGCCCCCGAGCAGGCGATGGGCGGCGCCGTCGGCCCGTACACCGACCTGTACGCCCTCGGCGCGCTCCTCCACGAACTCCTCAGCGGTGACGTACCGTTCGCCGGTTCCACCGCCCTCGGGGTGCTGCACCGCCATCTCTACGAGCCGCCGCTCCCGGTCCGCCGGCTCAGGCCCGAGGTCCCCGAGGCACTGGAAGCCCTGGTCCTGCGGCTGCTCTCCAAGGACCCGCAGCACCGCCCCGCCTCCGCCCAGGAGGTCTACGAGGCCCTGCGGCCCCTGCTGCCCTCGGGCGGGCAGCCCTCGGGGCCGCTCGACCCGACCCGCCCGTTCCTCCGCCCGCACGCCCCCTGGCCCGACCGGGCGGCCACCCCGGCCCCGGCGCCCGTACCGGCGCGGCAGGCGCCCCCGACGACCTTCGAGCCGCCCTCGCGGCCGGACGTCGCGCAGGCCGTCGACGAGGTGAAGCGGCTCCTCGGCGAGGGCCGGATCACCCAGGCCGTCGACATCCTCGGCGGTATCCTCCCGGCCGCCGCGGCGGAGCACGGCGAGCACTCCCCGGTCGTGCGCATCCTGCGCAAGCAGTACGCCGCGACGCTGATGGACGACGGGCAGTACCGCCGCGCCCTGCCCGAGCTGCGCCGCCTGGCCGACGACCGCACGGCGGAGGCCGGCCCCGGCGACGCCGGGACACTGCAGTTCCGTTACGACGCGGCACAGTGCCTGGAGCAGCTGGGCGAGGCAGCCGCGGCGCTCGCCGAATACCGGGCCCTCCTGCCGTACTACGAGGACGGCTACGCCAACTCCACGGGTCCCGGGCGGGCGTTCGACATCCGGCAGCGCATCGGCCACCTGCTGCTCGGCATGGGGGACCACTCGGCGGGCCGCGCCCAGCTGCAGGCCCTCCTGTACGACACGGAGCGCGCCTACGGCCCGCACCACCCGCTGCCCGTGGAGCTCCGCCGGCAACTCACCCACCATCAGGACGTGCGCGGGTCGTTCTGAGGCGTGCCGTGGTCCGAAGCGGCGGCGCGGACGGGTTTTCGTCCCCGACCCCACACTGACCGGTCCGGAAATCGTTGGTCGAAGCAGTGGCCCGAATCACGTCCACTGCCTAACATCGATCACCGCAAGGCTTTGTGCACTGATGCACAAACTCTCCCCGGGAGGCTCCTTTGCACCGCCGCCGTCGCACCGCGCTCGTCCTTTCCGCCGCAACGCTCCTCGCGGCACCGCTCCTGACCGCCTGCGGCAGCGAGGCCCATCCGGGCGCCGCGGCCGTCGTGGGGGGCGACCGGATCGACGTGGCGACCGTCCAGGCCGAGGCGGCCGACGTACGCACGGCCCAGGAGAGTGCCGGGCAGTCCGAGGAACTGGTCAAGAAGACCGGGCAGCTGAACCGCGCCAAGCTGCACAGCCTCATCTTCGGGCGGGTCCTGGACCGGGCCGCGAAGGACGCGGGGGTGACGGTCAGCCGCAAGGAGATCCAGGAGATCCGCGCGGCGGCGGCGGCACAGTCCGGCGGGGACAAGGGGCTGCGTACGGTGATGCTGGAGCAGCGCTGGGTCGCGCCCGGCCAGATCGAGGACGACCTGCGCAAGGAGGTCCAGCTCCCGAAGCTGGCCCGGGCGCTCGGGGCCGACCTGCAGACCCCCGCGGGCCAGCAGGCCGTGAGCAAGGCCCTCACCGAGGCGTCCACGTCGCTGCACATCGACGTCAACCCGCGCTACGGCAGCTGGGACGACAAGAAGGTCCAGCTCAGCACCTACAGGACCGCGTGGATCAAGCAGGTCACCACCTTCCCGGGCCAAGAGCCCGAGGCAGGCGCCTGACGCCCGGGGCACGTCCTCCCGTGTCGGGCGGCTCCGGCGCCCGGCCGGACGGCCGCGCCCGATCCGGACGGAGGGTGCCTCCCGGCCGGGGGTAGGTTCGACGTGTGAACGCTGAAGACCCCGGCCGTATCGTCCTGCTCACCGCCAGCCACCGGGTCGCCCCCGGTCTGCTGTCCTGGCCCGCCTGGCAGACCCTGCGGGCCGCCGACAGGGTGCTGTGCGCGGAGCCCGACCACCCGCAGCTGCCGTACCTGCGGGAGGCGGGGGTGGCCGCCGAGCGCTCCTCGGCGTCGGCCGGGGAACTGGTGGACGACTGCGCCGGCGGCCGGACCGTGGTGGTGCTGGTCGGCGGCGAGGGCGATCAGGCGCTCACCGACGGACTCGCCCGGCTCGGCGGTTCCGGGCGGGTGCGGATGCCCGACCTGGAGCTCCTGCCCGGTTCGTACGACCTCCCCGGCGCCCGGCTCCTGGACCTGGTCCAGGTCATGGACCGGATCCGGCTCGAATGCCCCTGGACCTCGCAGAAGACGCACGAGGGCCTGGCGAAGTACGCGATCGAGGAGGCGTACGAGCTGGTCGAGGCCATCGAGGACGGTGACCGGACGGAGCTCCGCGAGGAGCTCGGCGACGTACTGCTCCAGGTCGTCTTCCACGCGCGCATCGCCGAGGAGGACGCCGAGGAACCGTTCGGCGTCGACGACGTCGCGGCGACGATCGTCGAGAAGCTGATCCACCGCCATCCGCACGTGTTCGGCGACGAGACCGCCGAGACGCCGGAGGACGTCCACGCGCACTGGCTGCGTACGAAGGCGATCGAGAAGCGGCGCGCCTCCGTCACCGACGGGGTGCCGCTCGGCCAGCCCGGCCTGGCGCTCGCCGCCAAGCTCGGCAGCAGGGTCCGTGCGGCGGGCCTCGGAACCGCGGTCCCCGAAGGCGACGGGATCGGCTACCAACTGCTCGCCCTCGCCGTCGAGGCCGAGCGCGACGGCGTCGACCCGGAGGCCGCCCTCCGTGCCGCCGCGCGCGCCTACCGTGACGCCATCAGGGCCGCCGAAGGGCTCGACGGCGCGACGGACGGCGTCCAGGAGTGAACGACAGCCCCGCGACGCCCTCCGCCTCCGATGCCGCTCCCGAGGCCGGACCGGAGCTCTTCACCTGGGAGTTCGCCACCGACCCGTACCCCGCCTACGCCTGGCTGCGTGAGAACAGCCCCGTGCACCGCACCGCCCTGCCCAGCGGGGTGGAGGCGTGGCTGGTGACCCGGTACGCCGATGCCCGGCAGGCCCTCGCGGACACCCGGCTCTCCAAGAACCCGGCCCACCACGCGGGGTCCGCGAACGCCAAGGGGAAGACGGGCATCCCGGGCGAGCGCAAGGCCGAGCTGATGACGCATCTGCTGAACATCGATCCGCCGGACCACACCCGGCTGCGCCGGCTCGTGTCCAAGGCCTTCACCCCGCGCCGGGTCGCCGAGTTCGCGCCCCGCGTGCAGGAACTGACGGACGGCCTGATCGACTCGTTCATCGAGGAGGGCAAGGCGGACCTGATCCACGACTTCGCCTTCCCGCTTCCCATCTACGCGATCTGCGACCTGCTGGGGGTCCCCCGGGAGGACCAGGACGACTTCCGGGACTGGGCGGGCATGATGATCCGCCACGGTGGCGGCCCGCGGGGCGGGGTGGCCAGGTCCGTCAAGAAGATGCGCGGTTACCTCGCCGAACTCATCCACCGCAAGAGGGAGAATCCCGGCGACGACCTCATCTCCGGCCTGATCAAGGCCAGCGACCATGGTGAGCACCTCACCGAGAACGAGGCCGCGGCGATGGCCTTCATCCTCCTCTTCGCCGGTTTCGAGACAACCGTCAACCTGATCGGCAACGGGATCCACGCGCTGCTGCGCAACCCGTCGCAGCGCGAGCGCCTGGAGCTCTCGCTCGCGGCGGGGGAGACCGGACTGCTCGCCACCGGTATCGAGGAGCTGCTGCGCTACGACGGGCCCGTGGAGCTCGCCACATGGCGCTACGCCACCGAACCCGTGGCGCTGGGAGGGCAGGTCATCGCGACGGGCGACCCCGTCCTCGTGGTGCTCGCGGCGGCCGACCGCGACCCAGGGCGATTCCAGCATGCGGACACCCTGGATCTCGCTCGGAGTGACAACCAGCACCTCGGTTACGGTCACGGCATCCACTACTGCCTGGGGGCGCCGCTGGCCCGCCTGGAAGGGCAGGTGGCTCTGGCGACCCTGCTGAGACGGCTCCCTGACCTGCGGCTCGCCGTCGATCATGCCGATTTGCGGTGGCGTGGCGGCCTCATCATGCGTGGACTGCGCACGCTTCCCGTGGAGTTCGGTCCCGGTCATACACCGGCGGAAGGTGACATTCTGTCAACTCTGTGACTTTCACGTGATCTCCGCTGCATCGACTTGTGACACACGTTCGAGTAGGGCTAGGTTCACCGTTCGACTCACCCGTCACATGTCAGTCACACGGAAGGCAATCCCATGGGCTCCGCGAACGGCAGACACCGTCGCCCTCGTCAGGCACCCGCCATCGTCGTCGCCGCAGGCGTCACAGGATCGGCGATTGCCATCCCGCTGCTCGGCGCCGGTGGCGCGCAGGCCGCAGACGCCTCGACGTGGGACCGCGTCGCCGAGTGCGAGAGCGGCGGCATATGGAGCGCCGACCTCGGCAACGGCTACTACGGAGGCCTGCAGTTCTCCGAGGCCACATGGTCGGCCTACGGCGGCGCGGCCTACGCGGCGCGGGCCGACCTCGCGAGCCGCTCGCAGCAGATCGCCGTCGCCGAGAAGGTGCTGGAGGACAAGGGCCCCCAGGCGTGGCCCAGCTGCGCGGTGATCTCCGGGCTGGCGCTCGACGGGGCGCTGCCGGGCATCGATCCGGGCAACGAGCCGTCCGCCGAGCCGACGGAGACCGCGACCCCGTCCGCCACCTCCTCCGCGGAGGAGAAGGACGGCGCGGACGCGAAGGGCGAGGCCGGCAAGAGCGCGTCCGCCGGTAAGGCGGACAAGGGTGAGAAGGCGGACACGTCCGGCTCCTCGCCCTCCGCGACGCCGTCGGCCGAGGCGTCCGGCGCGCCGAAGGCCGAGGGGTCCAAGGCCGGCAAGCACCGGGGTGCCCCCGCCCCGGAGGCGACCGAGGAGTCGTCCTCGGCCGCCGAGGCGCGCGAGTCGGGCAGGCACGCCTCGCGCGGCGCCACCGAGGGGCGTCAGGGTGCGGAGGGGACGTACACCGTCCAGGAGGGTGACAACCTCTGGGCGATCGCCGACACGGAGGACCTGCCCGGTGGGTGGCCCGCCCTCTACGAGGCCAACAAGGCCGAGCTCGGCTCGGACCCCGACCTGATCCTCCCCGGCCAGAGCCTGGACCTCGGTCTCGGCCTGGGCGGGGACGCGAGCGGGACGTCGGCGGAGGCGCCGGCGGAGGTCCCGGCCGCCAACTGATCAAAAGCACGAAAACACCCCGAAATCAGGGGTAGTTCAGAGGCCTATGTCCACTTATGCGTAAGTGAGACATGGGTCTCTTTGCTTCAACTGGGGTGTCATGTACGCCCGGTCTGTCCATATCCGCTCCGACCTGCGTGAACGGCCGGCCGCGCTGCTCGCTAAGGCGCTGATTGACCGTTATGCCCATTTTTGAATGTAGGGGTTGTGTGTGATTACGGTCGGAGCCGCTCGCACCGCGGGCACCTTCGACCGTCACGCCGAATCCTGCCGTCGGTCGGGGGGAACGACGCGTAAAGCGCCGTAGGCAGGAGCGGGGGACCCAGGTAAGTGCCGGGACCCGGCCGTCCGAGGACGGCTGAGGACCGGCTGGGGGTGAAGTCGTCCGCGAGTGCGGTCGGCCGGGCAACTCACAGGCCCGAACCCGACAGCTCACCTCGTAGGCATCGGTGAGGAGAACCATGCTGCTTTCCAGCAAGGGCAAGCACCGCCGCCCGTCCAAGGCCGTCCGCATAGCCACCCTGGCTGGCGTCACCGGTGCGGCCGTCGCCGTCCCGCTGATGGGCGCGACCGGTGCTTCCGCGGCCTCCGTCGAGACCTGGGACGCCGTCGCCCAGTGCGAGTCCGGTGGCAACTGGTCCATCAACACCGGCAACGGCTACTACGGCGGCCTGCAGTTCTCGGCCTCCAGCTGGGCGGCCGCCGGCGGTACGCAGTACGCGGCCCGCGCCGACCTGGCCACCAAGGGCCAGCAGATCGCCGCCGCCGAGAAGCTCCTCGACCTGCAGGGCCCGGGCGCCTGGGCCTGCGCCGGTGCCGGCGGCCTGACGAACGACGGTGTCGACCCGGGTGTGGACACCGGCTCCGCGCCGAAGGCCGAGACGAAGGCGCAGCCGGAGCGCAAGGCCGAGCAGCCCGCCTCGCGCAGCGAGAAGCGCGAGACCGTCACCACCCCGACCGGCCAGAAGGTCGAGAAGGGGGACGGCGAGTACAAGGTGAAGGCCGGCGACACCCTCAGCAAGATCGCCGAGGCGAAGAAGGTCAAGGGCGGCTGGCAGAAGCTGTTCAAGCTGAACGACGACATCGTCCAGAAGGCCGACCTGATCTTCCCGGGGCAGCAGCTCCACCTGAAGTAGTCACGAGCGGTACGGGGTCCTCCTCCGCCCCGACGGCCCGGCCCGGCGCGCCCACCCCCCTGTGTGCCGGGCCGGGGCCGTGCTCAGGGGATCCCGGAGGGCTCCCGGGCGGGGCCCCGTGGAGGACTCCTGCGGGGGCGCGCGTTCAACTGTTGTAGTTACTAGCCAGTAAATATCTGGAGATTTGCCCGTAATGCAGGTCCTTGGGTCCTTTTTCGTCCCAGGGGACGGGCGGACGGCCGACGGAGCGGGCCGAGCCGGTTAGGCTCGTGGCGCAAGGCCACAGTGACCCTGCACATCCAGTGTCATATCCCAGAAGGAGATGCCTCGTGCCGTCCATCGACGTCGTCGTAGCCAGGGAAATCCTCGACTCCCGGGGCAACCCCACGGTCGAGGTCGAGGTTGGCCTCGACGACGGCAGCACGGGACGTGCTGCTGTTCCGTCCGGCGCCTCCACCGGTGCGTTCGAGGCCATTGAGCTTCGCGACGGCGACCCCAACCGCTACCAGGGCAAGGGCGTCGAGAAGGCCGTCCTCGCCGTGATCGAGCAGATCGGCCCGGAGCTCGTCGGTTACGACGCCACCGAGCAGCGCCTCATCGACCAGGCGATGTTCGACCTGGACGCCACCGAGAACAAGGGCTCCCTCGGCGCCAACGCGATCCTCGGCGTCTCGCTGGCCGTGGCGCACGCCGCGTCCGAGGCCTCCGACCTCCCGCTGTTCCGCTACCTCGGCGGCCCGAACGCGCACCTGCTGCCCGTTCCGATGATGAACATCCTGAACGGCGGCTCGCACGCCGACTCCAACGTGGACATCCAGGAGTTCATGATCGCGCCGATCGGCGCCGAGTCCTTCTCCGAGGCCCTTCGCTGGGGCGCGGAGATCTACCACACGCTGAAGAAGGTCCTGAAGACCAAGGGCCTCTCCACCGGTCTCGGTGACGAGGGCGGCTTCGCTCCCAACCTCGAGTCCAACCGCGCCGCCCTCGACCTCATCCTCGAGGCCGTCAAGGAGGCCGGTTACGTCCCGGGCCGCGACATCGCGCTCGCGCTCGACGTCGCCGCGTCCGAGTTCTACAAGGACGGCGTCTACGAGTTCGAGGGCAAGTCCCGCTCGGCCGCCGAGATGACCGAGTACTACGAGGAGCTCGTCTCCGCGTACCCGCTGGTCTCCATCGAGGACCCGCTGTACGAGGACGACTGGGCCGGCTGGAAGGTCATCACCGACAAGCTGGGCTCCAAGGTGCAGATCGTCGGCGACGACCTGTTCGTGACCAACCCGGAGCGCCTCGCCCGCGGCATCGAGGAGGGCTCGGCCAACGCCCTGCTCGTCAAGGTCAACCAGATCGGTTCGCTGACCGAGACCCTGGACGCCGTCGAGCTCGCGCAGCGCAACGGCTTCAAGTGCATGATGTCCCACCGCTCCGGTGAGACCGAGGACGTCACCATCGCCGACCTCGCGGTCGCGGTGAACTGCGGCCAGATCAAGACCGGCGCCCCGGCCCGCTCGGACCGCGTCGCCAAGTACAACCAGCTGCTGCGCATCGAGGAGATCCTCGACGACGCCGCGGTGTACGCGGGCCGTTCGGCGTTCCCGCGGTTCCGCTTCGAGGGCTGACGGCCCGAGTCCGGAGCACCAGCCTCCGTCCGTCCCCGCATCCGGTCCCGTACCGTGTGCGGGGACGGACGTGCGTAACGGGAGGCGTGAGACATGGCCGGGAAGGACCGCGACCGGTTCTCCACCGCGACCAGGCTGCGGCTGCTCGGTGAGCAGACGGCGGCCCGTGTCTACCGGTCCCAGAACCGCCGCCAGGCCCGCCGCTCCAGGCTCACCGGGCGGGCGGCGTTCCTGGCGCTGATCGTCTGCTCCCTGGTGGTGGCGCTGGCGTACCCGATGCGGCAGTACATCTCCCAGCGCGACCAGATCGCCGACCAGGAGAGGCTGTCGAGGCAGGCGCGCGAGCGGACCGAGGAACTGCGCGACGAGAAGGCGCGGCTCAAGGACGACGCGTACATCCGCCGTCTGGCCCGGGAGCACCTCCACTACGTGATGCCGGGGGAGACCGCCTTCACGGTGATCGACCCCGACGCGGCCGAGGTGCGCCGCGGCGATCCGGGGGCCACCGGGCGGCCCTGGCACACCAACCTCTGGGACGGCGTCGACAGCGCCGACCGCGAATGACCCCGCCCCCGCGGCGGCCCTGGACCGGGGGCACGCACCGTGCCCCGCTCCCGCGCCGACACATACAGACCGACCGATGACATTCAAGGCAGGCATGGACACGCCCCCTCCGCAGACCGAATCCACCACGCCCACCGCCGCGGACATCGCCGCGTTCGAGCTCCAGCTCGGCCGCCCGCCGCGCGGGCTGCGCGCCATCGCGCACCGCTGCCCCTGCGGCAATCCGGACGTGGTCGAGACCCAGCCCCGTCTGGAGGACGGCACGCCGTTCCCGACGACGTACTACCTGTCGTGCCCGCGTGCGGCTTCCGCGATCGGCACGCTGGAGGCCAACGGGGTCATGAAGGAGATGACCGCGCGCCTGGCGGAGGACCCCGAGCTGGCCGCCGCCTACCGCGCGGCCCACGAGGACTACCTCGCCCGGCGTGACGCCATCGAGGTCCTGGAGGGCTTCCCGAGCGCGGGCGGCATGCCCGACCGCGTGAAGTGCCTGCACGTCCTGGTCGGCCACTCGCTGGCGGCCGGCCCCGGCGTCAACCCGCTGGGCGACGAGGCGATCGCGATGCTGCCGGAGTGGTGGGCGAAGGGCCCCTGCGTCACGCCGTGCGGCGACACCGACGCGTCCTGATCCCGCGCGGTACCCGTCCAACCACAGGAGCCCCATGACCCGCGTTGCCGCCATCGACTGCGGTACCAACTCCATCCGCCTGCTCGTCGCCGACGTGGAGCCGTCCACCGGGCGGTTCACCGAGCTAGACCGGCGCATGCGGATCGTCCGGCTCGGGCAGGGTGTCGACCGCACCGGGCGGCTGGCCCCCGAAGCCCTGGAGCGCACCTTCGACGCGTGCCGCGAGTACGCGGCCGTGATCAAGGAGCTCGGTGCCGAGCGGACCCGCTTCGTCGCCACGTCCGCGTCCCGCGACGCGGAGAACAGCGACGTGTTCGTCCGGGGCGTCCTGGACATCCTCGGCATCGAGCCCGAGGTCATCAGCGGTGACCAGGAGGCGCAGCTCTCCTTCGACGGCGCCACGAAGGAACTGACGGGCAGTGACCACCTGGACAGGCCGTACCTCGTGGTGGACATCGGCGGCGGCTCCACGGAGTTCGTGGTCGGTGACGACGAGGTCCGCGCGGCCCGGTCCGTGGACATCGGCTGCGTGCGTATGACCGAGCGTCATCTCGTCGTGGACGGGGCGGTCGTGGACCCGCCCACGCCGGACCGGGTCGCCGCGATCCGGGCCGATCTCGACGCCGCCCTGGACCTGGTCGAGGAGACGGTGCCGATCGCCTCGGCGGCGACGCTGGTGGGCCTGGCGGGGACGGTGACCACGGTCGCGGCGATCGCGCTCGGCCTGGAGGAGTACGACTCCGAGGCCATCCACCACTCCCGGGTGTCGGCCGCGCAGGTCCGGGAGATCACGGAACGGCTGCTCGCCTCGACGCACGAGGAGCGCGCGGCGATCCCCGCGATGCATCCCGGCCGGGTCGACGTGATCGCCTCGGGCGCGCTCGCGCTGCTCGCGGTGATGGAACGCAGCGGTGCCGCCGAGGTCGTCGTCAGCGAACACGACATCCTGGACGGGATCGCCTGGTCGGCCGCGTGATCACAGCAGCGCCGCAGGCGCGGTGAGATGCTGCTCATACGCATTCCCGCCTGCACCTTTGAGGCCCTGAAGGCCCCTCCGGACCCGGTCCGGAGGGGCCTTTTCCGCAGCGCCACGACGAAGTTCGTGAACTTCTTCACAAGGAATTCGGCTCCACTGGGCCAAGTTCTTCCTCCAGGGGGCCGTACGGGCCCCGCCGAGGCCCCCGTGCGCGCGGGACGGGGGTGTTGCGAGGGTGTGGCCGGGGTGTGTCCGGGGCGGGTGTCCGCCCGCGTCCGACGGCTCAAGGGCCAGCTCACAAGCGGTGCCCAACGTTCGCCCGCGCCCTCTGGTTCCCCGGGTGGACCATGACCTGGGTCACGTGGGCGGCGCAGTGTAGCAGAGGGTCGCGCATACCTTGTGAAGGGGCTCACGAGCATGCCCCCCGAGGGGGGTGGATACTCGATGGCATGAGCACCACGGAGCGTCCCAGGATCCTCGTTGTAGGCGGTGGGTACGTAGGCCTGTACGCAGCTCGTCGCATTCTGAAGAAGATGCGGTATGGAGAGGCGACCGTCACGGTCGTCGACCCTCGCTCGTACATGACGTACCAGCCCTTCCTCCCCGAAGCTGCTGCCGGCAGCATCTCGCCTCGGCATGTCGTCGTCCCGCTGCGACGCGTTCTGCCCAAGGCCGAGGTCCTCACCGGCCGAGTCACGACCATCGATCAGGACCGCAAGGTCGCCACGGTCGCGCCGCTCGTCGGCGAGGCCTACGAGCTGCCCTTCGACTACCTGGTCATCGCGATGGGCGCGGTCTCCCGGACCTTCCCGATCCCCGGCCTCGCCGAGCAGGGCATCGGCATGAAGGGCATCGAGGAGTCCATCGGGCTGCGCAACCACGTCCTCGAGCAGCTGGACAAGGCCGACTCGACGACCGACGAGGACGTCCGCCGCAAGGCGCTGACGTTCGTCTTCGTGGGCGGCGGCTTCGCCGGCGCGGAGACCATCGGCGAGGTCGAGGACATGGCCCGGGACGCCGCGAAGTACTACTCCAGCGTGAAGCGCGAGGACATGCGCTTCATCCTGGTCGACGCCGCGGACAAGATCCTTCCCGAGGTCGGCCCGAAGCTGGGCGCGTACGGCAAGGAGCACCTGGAGAGCCGCGGTGTCGAGGTCTACCTCTCGACCTCGATGGACTCCTGCGTCGACGGTCACGTCGTCCTGAAGAACGGCCTCGAGGTCGACTCCAGCACGATCGTGTGGACGGCCGGCGTGAAGCCGAACCCGGCGCTGGCCCGCTTCGGCCTGCCGCTCGGCCCGCGTGGGCACGTGGACACCTCGGAGAAGCTCCAGGTGCAGGGCACCGACTACATCTGGGCCGCGGGCGACAACGCACAGGTGCCGGACATGGTCGGCCGCCGCGCCGGCAACCCGAACGCCTGGTGCCCGCCGAACGCCCAGCACGCGCTGCGTCAGGCGAAGGTCCTCGGCGACAACGTCATCTCCGGCATGCGGGGCTTCCCGCAGAAGGAGTACAGCCACGCCAACAAGGGTGCGGTCGCCGGTCTGGGCCTGCACAAGGGCGTCGCGATGATCGTCATGGGCAAGGTGAAGATCAAGGTCAAGGGCCGTCTCGCCTGGTACATGCACCGCGGCTACCACGGCATGGCCATGCCGACCTGGAACCGCAAGATCCGGATCTTCGCCGACTGGACGCTGGCGATGTTCCTGAAGCGCGAGGTCGTCTCGCTCGGCGCCATGGAGACTCCCCGCGAGGAGTTCTACGAGGCCGCCAAGCCGACGCCCGTGGCCGCCAAGGCCGACGGCGACAAGAACAAGTCCGAGGGTGAGAAGGCCAAGGCCTCCTGACGCCTGCGGGAAACCGAAGGGGCCGTCCGCCATCCGTGGTGCGGGCGGCCCCTTCGGCGTGCCCGGTCGCCCGCCAGGTAGATGGTGGGTGCAGGTATTTTGCCGTTCCGTTGCCCCGGGCAGGGATGGCGTGAGGGCCGCGCGGCGTTGACGCCGGTGTACCTCGCCGCGGCCCCGAGGTGTCGCGGCCCGGTTCGGGTGCGTATATGCGAATTTAGGCACGTCGGAAACACCACCACGGAGGTGTGCGCCATGGCCGATGCCGCGTCGCGGCTGACCGCTCTCGCCGAAGAGTTCCTGGGTGAACCCCTGCCCGTCCGCATCCGGGCGTGGGACGGCAGCGAATCCGGGCCGCCGGGCGCGCCCGCACTCGTCCTGCGCCACCGCCGCGCCCTGCGCAGGCTCCTCTGGAAGCCGGGCGAACTGGGTCTGGCCCGCGCCTGGGTGGCCGGCGAGATCGACGTCGACGGTGACCTGTACGCCGTCCTGGGCGCCGTGGCCTCACTGCTCTGGGAGCGCGGCGCGGACGCGAAGGACGGTGTCCACCCCGTCCGGGACGCCAGGGTGCGGGCCTTCGCACGGGGCCTCGTCCAGCTGGCCGGTCCCTGGCCGCCGCCGCCCCCGCCCGCCGAGGAGGTCCGCCGCCGCGCCGGCGCGCTGCACACCAGGCGCCGCGACAAGGAGGCGATCAGCCACCACTACGACGTGGGCAACGACTTCTACGCGCTGGTCCTCGGCCCGTCCATGGTGTACTCCTGCGCCTACTGGCGCGACGGCGTCCCGCTGGAGGAGGCCCAGCGCGACAAGCTCGACCTCGTCTGCCGCAAGCTGGCCCTGAAGGAGGGCGACCGGCTCCTCGACGTCGGCTGCGGCTGGGGCTCGATGGCCATCCACGCCGCCCGCGAGTACGGCGCCCGGGTCACGGGCGTGACGCTCTCCACCGAGCAGGCCGCCTTCGCCCGCAAGCGCATCGCGGAGGAGGGCCTCGCCGACCTGATCGAGATCCGGGTCCAGGACTACCGGGACGTCAGGGACGGCCCGTACGACGCGATCTCCTCGATCGGCATGGCCGAGCACGTGGGCTCCGTGCGGTTCCGGGAGTACGCCGACGACCTCTACGCCCTTCTCAAGCCCGGCGGCCGGCTGCTGAACCACCAGATCGCCCGGCGCCCGGAGAAGGACGAGTCGGCCTACCGCATCGACGAGTTCATCGACGCCTACGTCTTCCCCGACGGCGAACTCGCCCCGGTGGGCCGCACGGTCGACACACTGGAGCAGGCCGGCTTCGAGGCCCGCGACGTCGAGGCGATCCGCGAGCACTACGCACTGACGCTGCGTCAGTGGGTGGCCAACCTGGAGAAGCACTGGAAGGAGGCCGTCCGGGCCACCTCGCCCGGTCGGGCCCGGGTGTGGCGGCTCTACATGGCCGCCTCCGCGCTGTCCTTCGAGCGCAACAAGATCGGCGTCAACCAGATCCTCGCCGTACGACCGCGGGAGGGCGGCGGGTCCGCCATGCCGCTGCGGGCCCGCGACTGGACGGCGTCCGCCAACGGCTGACCCGGAACGCGAGGAGGGCCGGTACCCGCGTCCGCGGGTACCGGCCCTCCTCGCTCCGCGCCTACTCCGTCTTGATCGCGGTCAGCATGTTGAGCTTCGCGCCGCTGCGGGCCGGCCAGAGCGAGGCCAGCACACCCACCAGCCCGGCGAGCACCAGGAAGAGCGCGATGCGGTCCCACGGGACGACCAGGGCGTAGCCGGGGATCTGGTCGGCCAGCGTCCGGCCGATCGCCCAGCCGAGGAAGACGCCGAGCCCGACCCCGATCACCGCGCCGAAGACCGAGATGACGACGGCCTCCAGGCGGATCATCCGCTTCACGCGCCCACGGTCCAGGCCGATGGCGCGGAGCATCCCGATCTCCTGCTGCCGCTCGAAGACCGACATCGCGAGGGTGTTGACGACGCCGAGCACCGCGATGAGGAGGGCCATGGCGAGCAGCCCGTACATGATGTTCAGGGCGGTGTTCACGAAGCCGCCGAAGGTGTCGCGGATGTCCTGCTGGTCCATGACGCTCATCGCCGGGTTGTCCCCGAGCGCGTTCACGACGGCCTGCTCGTTGGCCTTGCTCGCGCCGCCGTCCGTCTTGATCCAGATCTCGCGGATGTCGGGGCGGGACGTGGAGCTGTGCGCGTCGGCGAACGCCTTCGGGACCACGAAGGGCGAGAGGAACTCGTTCTCCTCGTAGAGGGCGCCGACCTTGACCGTGGCCTTCTTCTCGTCGTCGAAGGTCACCGGCAGGGTGTCCCCGGTCTTCCACCCGTTCGACTTCGCGGTCTTTGAGCCGACCGCGACCTCGCCGTCCTTCAGCGAGCTGAGCGAGCCGGACACCGTCTTCAGCGAGAAGACCTTCTCCACGTCGCCCGGGGTGACGCCGGAGGCGGAGTGGAACTCCCCGTCGATCTGGAAGTACACCGACTGCTGAGGTGACAGGGCGGTGACGCCGTCGGCCTTCGACAGGGCGGTGAGCGCCGACTCGTCGAGCGAGTCGCCACTGGCCATCGAGACCATGTAGTCGGCCCTGATGTTATCCGTCGTCATCTTGTCGATCGCCTGGCCGAGCGTCACGCCGAGCACCGAGATGCCGGTGACCAGGGTCAGGCCGATGGCGAGCGCGGAGGCGGTGGCGCCGGTACGGCGGGGGTTGCGGACCGCGTTCTGCGCGGCCAGCTTCCCGGACACCCCGAACAGCTTCCTCAGCAGGGGGCGTACCGCGGCGACGGCCGGGCGGGACAGGAGCGGGATCAGCACGATGATGCCGATGAGGGCGAGGAAGGCGCCGGCCGCGACGAGGTAGCGGCCGTCCTCGCCGCCGGTCGCGGCGCCGCCGACGATCCCTGCCGCGCCGATCAGGGCGATGACCGCGCCGATCGAGTTCCGCACGATCAGGGACTTGGTGGTGGCGACGGCGTGCACGCTGCTCATCGCCGCGACCGGGGCGATCTTCGCGGCCCGGCGGGCGGGCAGCCAGGCCGCCAGCACGGTGATCAGGATGCCGACGCCGAAGGCGGCACCGACCGCCACGGGCGAGATGATGAGCGGACCCGCCGGGATCTTGCCGCCGATGAGGCTCGTCGCGGAGCGCAGCCCGGTGGCGAGACCGATGCCGAGGACGAATCCGATGACGGAGGCCAGCGTGCCCACGACGGCCGCCTCGATCAGGACCGAGCGCTTGATCTGACGGCGCGAGGCGCCGATGGCACGCATCAGGGCGAGTTCACGGGTCCGCTGGGCGACCAGCATGGTGAAGGTGTTGGCGATGAGGAACACGCCGACGAACAGCGCGATGCCCGCGAAGGCCAGGAGCATGGCGTTCAGGCCGGACAGCCCGCTCTCGATCTGCTCGGCCTGCTCGTCGGCGAGGGCCTTGCCGGTCTGCGCGGTCGCGTCCTTGGGGAGCAGCGGCTCGATCGCGTCCAGGATCGCCCTGTCGGAGCTGCCCGCGGTGGCGGTCACGGTGGCGTCCTTGAAGACCCCGGGCTTGAGGTAGAGCGTCTGGGCGGTCGCCGTGTCGAACAGAACCAGGCTGCCGCCCGCGTTGACCGCGCCGTCCTCGGTCGTGAAGACACCGGAGAGGGTGTACTGCTTCACCGGACCGTTCGTGGCCACCCGCACGGGGTCGCCGACGCGGTACTCGCCCTTGTCCGCGGTCTCCTGGTCGAGGGCGACCTGGCCGCTCTTCAGCGGGCCCGTGCCGTCGGTGAAGGTGTACGCGCCGTCCTTGCCGCCCTTGCCGGGGGAGAAGTTGGCGCCGGTGTTGGACCAGCCGTTGCCGATGAGCTTGCCGTCGGGGTCGGCGACGCCGGCGAAGCCGGAGACCCGCCCGGTCGCGGAGGCGACGCCGTCCAGCGCCCGGATCTTCTCCAGGGTGGCGTCGTCGATGCCGGGGGTGTCGTCGTCGCCGTCGGCATAGGTGGAGACCGCGACGGCGACGTCGTCGTAACTCTTGGCCGACTGGTTGCGGAAGGCGTTGCCGAGGGTGTCGGTGAAGACGAGGGTGCCGGAGACGAACGCTACGCCGAGCATGACGGCGAGCACGGTCATCAGCAGCCTGGCCTTGTGCGCGAGCACGTTGCGCAGGGCGGTTCGGAACATGTCTGGGTGTCCTGGGATGGGTGCCGGAAGGGAGTCGGGGCGGGGGGAGCGGCGGCCGTGACGCGGCGCCGCCCGGCTCAGCTGGTCCGGCCCTTCGCGTCGAACGCCTTCATCCGGTCGAGGACGCCGTCGGCCGTGGGCTTCAGCATCTGGTCGACGACGGCGCCGTCCGCGAGGAACACCACGCGGTCCGCGTAGGAGGCGGCGACCGGGTCGTGGGTCACCATCACGACGGTCTGGCCGAGTTCGCGCACCGAGTTGCGCAGGAAGCCGAGCACCTCGGCGCCGGAGCGGGAGTCGAGGTTGCCGGTCGGTTCGTCGCCGAAGATGATCTCGGGCTGGGAGGCCAGGGCGCGGGCGACCGCGACGCGCTGCTGCTGACCGCCGGAGAGCTCCGTGGGGCGGTGCTTGAGCCGGTCGGAGAGGCCGACCATGTCGATGACCTTCTGCAGCCAGGCCGCGTCGGGCTTACGGCCCGCGATGTCCATCGGGAGGGTGATGTTCTCCAGCGCGGTCAGCGTGGGCAGCAGGTTGAACGCCTGGAAGATGAAGCCGATCTTGTCCCGGCGCAGCTGGGTGAGCTGCTTGTCCTTCAGGGTGCCGAGCTCGGTCTCGCCGATCCGCACGGATCCGCTGCTGAAGCTGTCGAGGCCGGCCACGCAGTGCATCAGCGTGGACTTACCGGAACCGGAGGGGCCCATGATCGCCGTGAACTCGCCCTGCGGGAAGTCCACGGTCACCCGGTCCAGGGCGATCACCTGGGTCTCACCCTCGCCGTAGACCTTCGACAGCTCCGTGGCGCGGGCGGCGACCGCGGTGGTGCGGTGAACGCTGGTGGTGGTCACAGGGGTACTCCATGTTCGGGACGGCTTGTTCGCGGGGGACCCCCCTATCCTCACCGCCGGACCGGGCCGGGTCGTCAGTCCCCGTGCCCGTTCCCGGGGCCCTCTTGAGTCGCATCCACCGCCCGGCGGCGTACTCCTGAGGTAGGAGACGGACCCTGACCGGCGTCGCCCTCCCGGCGGGGGAGGAGCGGTCCGCCGGTGCGGTGCGAGGAGGGGCCCGGCGTGCCCGGACGGGCCTGTTCCCGCCCCGTCCGCCCGGCCGATCCGGTCACCCAGGGTGACGAGGTGCGCGTCGGCTACCGCCTTGGGACGCGTGCGCGGCGCCTGCTTCCCGTCCTGCCTGTCGTCCGCCCGCCGGCCGGCCCGGCGGTCTGGGGCGACGGGCCCGCTCGCTCCGCCGCCGGGGCGGGAGGGCTGTTCTCCGCAGCCTGGTGCGATGCCGGGGAGCCCGGAACAGCCGCGGTGGCCGCCGGTCGTGAGGTATCCGGGCGACCTCCCGCGGAGGTGAGGTGGCGAGCCCTGGCGAACGGTGGCGCGCGCCCGTGGCGCGTGGGCCGTACGGGTGCGGCGAGTTTCCGTCATTCCCGTTTGGCGGGGTTCGTACCGCTCGCCCGGTCCAGGCGTGTGCTGATGCGGTGAGCGGTGTCTGACGGACCCTCAAAAGATCAATAAAATAAGACAACATCGAGCGGATGTTCCGCTGTTCGAGGGACACCCCCGGATAGGGTCTTGTGCCAACGCGGAGCCGCGCGCCCACGCCCGGGTGGTGGAATGCAGACACGGCGAGCTTAAACCTCGCTGCCTCCTCGGGGGCGTGCCGGTTCGAGTCCGGCTCCGGGCACCACGGCATCGCCGGTGGGACCCGGGTGACCGCGCGACACTTCACTTCTAAACTTTCCCGAAAGATCCTCCTCTGGCACTAGGGCCTTTGTTTTGCCTACCCATTACTCTTGTGGCAAGGCCACGCAGGGTGGCCATGGAGGAGTGAGATGAGGAGCAGCAACCCGGTCTTCTCGCGACGGGGCTTCAGCCGCGACAACGGTTACGCGGGCTTCAACGCGGCACCGCAGGCCGGGGCCCCCGCAGCGGGTGCCAACCCGTACGCGCAGGGCACGGCCGCCAACCCGTACGCCACGAACCCCTACGCCCAGCAGGACACCCAGCACGGCACGCCGCAGGCGCCGCCGGCCCCCGGCGTGATGACGATCGACGACGTCGTCACGCGAACCGCGATGACGCTGGGCACCGTGGTGCTCACCGCCGCGCTCTCCTGGGCCCTGCTGCCCGTCGACGAGGCCAACCTCGGCAAGTCGTACGGCATCGCGATCGGCGCCGCCCTGGTGGCGTTCGTCTTCGCGATCATCCAGTCCTTCAAGCGCAAGGCGTCCCCGGCGCTGATCCTGGCCTACGCGGCCTTCGAGGGTGTCTTCCTCGGAGTGATCTCCAGCACGGTCAGCACCTACATCAGCCCCGGCACGGTGATCCAGGCGGTGATCGGCACCATGTGTGTCTTCGCCGGCGTCCTGATCGCCTACAAGATGCGCTGGATCCGCGTCACCCGCCGCTTCTACGGCTTCGTCATGGCCGCGGCCATGGGCTTCCTGTTCCTCATGGTGATCAACCTGCTGTTCACCGTCTTCGGCGGCGGTGACGGCCTGGGCTTCCGCAGCGGCGGTCTCGGCATCCTCTTCGGGGTCGTCGGCATCATCCTCGGCGCGTGCTTCCTGGCCCTCGACTTCAAGCAGGTCGAGGACGGCATCGCCTACGGCGCACCGCGCGAGGAGTCCTGGCTGGCGGCCTTCGGGCTCACGCTGACCCTGGTGTGGATCTACCTGGAGATGCTGCGCCTGCTCTCCATCCTCAACGGGAACGACTGACCCGCAGACGCACGACGACGGACGGCCCGCAGGCGACATGCCTGCGGGCCGTCCGCCGTCACGGGCGAGCGGCGGGGCCTCAGCGGAGGTTCCTGGCCGCTCGTCTCAGGTCGTACTCATGGATGATCGCCTTGGCGTGGCCGTAGGTGAGGTCGTGTTCGCTCCGCAGCCAGCTGACCTTCTCCTCGAACCGGACGAGGGAGGGGCCTTCTTCGACGGTGCGGAGCCAGTCGGCGATGTCACGACCGGTGCAGTGAGGGATCCGGGAGAGCAGGTTGCGGTGGGTCTCTTCGGAGAAGACTTGGGACATCGGCGCCTCCGACGCAGTGCGCGTAGCTGGTCCTTGCCCGACACCGTGCCCGAGCGACGCCGTGTTGGCAACCATCCGGTGGGGGCGCGTAGGGTCACGGCGTGCTCGATACGACTCCTCTGATCACCGCCGTGGACCGCTTCGCCGACCGCCTGCGGAGCACTCCGCAGAGCCGGCTGCAGCAGGGTGTGGCCGCCGAAGCCCTGGCCACGGCCAGGGAACTGTCCGCGTGGGCGCAGCGCACCGAGGCGCCGGACCGTGAGGCCCGGGTCATGCCCGACGCGGGGATATTCACCGTGGGGGACCAGCTCGCGGTCGCCGGCCGGGACCTGGCGGTGGCACTGGAAACGGCCCCGTCCCAGGAGCTGGACGAGGCCGTGAGCCGTGTCGAGGAGGCATCGGCGCGGGCGTTCCCACCCGTGCCCCGCTAGAACGAGGCGATGACGCGGTCGGCCAGGATGTAGACGTTCTCCTCGCCGCACGAGAAGGTCAGCGCGTAGGCGCCGGACACACCGGAACCGCCCAGCAGCACCGGCTGCTCGCCGGAGCGCAGCGAGTCGGCGAGCCGTTCCGCGGTCTCCCGGTGGCCGGGGGTCATGCACAGCGTGGTGCCGTCGGCGAAGACGTACACGTCGAGGGTCCCGAGGGGGCCGGGCCGCACGTCGGTGAGCTCGGTGCCGGTATCGGCCAGCCGCTCCAGGCGGTTCACGGTACGCTCATGATCGGTGACGACGGGTGTCTGCACGGGGACGAAGTCCGGGTGCGAGGGATGGCGGCGACGGGCCGCGGCCAGTTCGGGGGAGTCCTCGGCGAACTCCGCGTACTCGGCGACACCGGCGGTCCCGGGCAGATCGGTGAGGCCGGCCAGTCCGGCCAGCTCGTCCATGGCGTCGTCGGCGTCGAGGTCCATCGCCTCCAGGCCCACGAAGTCGGTCTGCCGGGGCATGAAGAACGGGATGTCGTCGCCGAGCCCGCCCAGCAGGGACGGGGCGTCGGCCGCGTCACGGGCCTCCTGCGCGGCCCAGAAGGCACGGGCCTCGGCGAGCTCGCGCTCGCGCTCCTCGGCGAGCGCCTCCGCGACGGCGGTGCGTATCTCCTCGGCGGGGGTGCTGCTGCTGCGGTCCTGCTGCCCGGGCAGGGAGGCGTGGAGTGCCCGCCCCTCCGCGAGCTCGGTGCGCAGGGCCGTCACCTGCTTGCGCAGCCCGTGAGCAGCGTGCAGAGCGGCGGCGCCGACGGCCGTGGCAGCGGCGGTGGTCAGCAACAGGGCAAACGGCATGGCGCTCACTGACATACTCCCGGATTCAATCGACACCCCCGACTTCCTACATCAGCTTGTCCTGCACCTGTGCCTGCTGTCAGTGCATTACGTCACGAAATGGACAGGTCTTTGGGCCCGATGTTTAGGCCTGGGGCTGGTGTGACCTGGGTAAACGGTTCTCCCCCGGGACGCAGATCACATCCTGGGGGAGATTCGGTCACGATCGGGGCTCGCGCCGATTCGGACGGGCCCCCACGCGGCAAGCGGTGCCCGCGAAAGGGCCGCCCCGGCGTCGACGCCGGGGCGGCCCTGCCCTCCGCTACGGCTCAGCTCAGCCGCTGGGTGTCCGTGGTCGCGCTGGGCTTCGCCTGCGCTGCGGGCAGGTGCCGCCCTCGTACCTCGGGCGGCCCTGCCCTCCGCTACGGCTCAGCTCAGCCGCTGGGTGTCCGTGGTCGCGCTGGGCTTCGCCTGCGCTGCGGGCAGGTGCCGCCCTCGTACCTCGGGCGCCCCTGCCCTCCGCTACGGCTCAGCTCAGCCGCTCGATGACCATGGCCATGCCCTGGCCGCCGCCCACGCACATCGTCTCCAGGCCGAACTGCTTGTCGTGGAACTGCAGGCTGTTGATCAGCGTGCCCGTGATCCTGGCGCCCGTCATGCCGAAGGGGTGGCCCACGGCGATCGCGCCGCCGTTGACGTTGACCTTGTCCAGCGGCAGGCCGAGGTCCCGGTAGGACGGGATGACCTGGGCGGCGAAGGCCTCGTTGATCTCGGCCAGGTCGATGTCGTCGATCGTCAGGCCGGCCCGCTTGAGCGCCTGCTTGCTGGCCTCGACGGGGCCGTAGCCCATGATCTCGGGGGACAGGCCCGAGACGCCGGTCGAGACGATGCGGGCCAGCGGGGTCAGACCCAGCTCGCGCGCCTTGGTGTCGGACATGATCACCAGGGCGGCGGCGCCGTCGTTGAGGGGGCAGCAGTTCCCCGCGGTGACGAGTCCGTCGGGACGGAACACCGGCTTGAGGCCCTGCACGCCCTCCAGGGTGACCCCGGCGCGCGGGCCGTCGTCCTTGGAGACGACCGTGCCGTCCGGCGTGGTCACGGGGGTGATCTCGCGCTCCCAGAAGCCGTTCTTGATGGCTTCCTCGGCGAGGTTCTGCGAGCGCACGCCGAACTCGTCCATGTCCTGACGGGTGACGCCCTTGGTCCTGGCCAGGTTCTCGGCGGTCTGCCCCATCGAGATGTACGCGTCCGGGACCAGGCCCTCCTCGCGCGGATCGGTCCAGCTCGCCCCGGACTCCTCGGCGCGGGCCGCGGTGCGGGCCTCGGCGTCGGCGAACAGCGGGTTGTGCGTGTCCGGGAGGCTGTCGGAGTTGCCCTTCACGAAGCGGGACACCATCTCGACGCCGGCGGAGATGAAGACGTCGCCCTCGCCGGCCTTGATGGCGTGCAGCGCCATGCGGCTCGTCTGCAGCGAGGAGGAGCAGTAGCGGGTGACCGTACATCCGGGGAGGTGGTCCATCCCCATCTGCACGGCGATGATGCGGCCCAGGTTGTTGCCCTGCTCGCCGCCGGGGAGGCCGCAGCCGAGCATCAGGTCGTCGATGTCCTTCGGGTCCAGCTCCGGGACCTTGGCCAGCGCGGTCTGGATGATGGTCGCGGTCAGGTCGTCCGCGCGCAGATCCTTCAGGGACCCCTTGAAGGCCCGGCCGATGGGTGAACGGGCAGCAGAGACGATCACGGCTTCGGGCATCACGCGGCTCCATGAGGGCTGGAAGGCAGGAAAGGCTGGGCTGCCTTGGAAGTTACCCGGACGTACAGCTGAGGTCACCCGACAGGCGATGTGATGCGGGCCTCTTTTCTAAGCAACCGCTCAGTCGCCCGCAATGTTCCCGGCCGCCCGGTGCCGGTACCCCGGTCGGCTGGTGCCGGTGCCCCGGCCGGCCGGTGTCCTGTGACCCCGTCGGCCGGTGGCGGCACGGCCCCGAAACCGGCCGGTGGACGGTGCCGGTGCCACGGGTCGCGGCACCGGCACCCGTACCGCTCGCTCAGGGCCGAGGGTTCAGGCCCGGCGCCATGTGGCACCGGAGCCGTGTCCGGGCATCCATTTCCCCAGGGCGTCCGGCCCTTTGCCCGTGCCCTCGTGCCGCACCGGTTCGGTGTGGGCGGGAAGGCGCCGGCGCCGGCGGTGCTTGAGCAGGGCCCAGGGCGCGCGTGCCCCCGTCACCTCGGTACCGGCCTCCCGGGCCGCCCTCGACGCCGCCTTCGCCACCGGCAGCATGCCCTCCCGGCGCGAGCCGTCGAGGTGGTCGGACTCGGGCCACAGGCCCAGCGCCGCGCACAGGGTGGGCAGCATCGCCATCGCCGCGGTCGCGTAGCCCTCGGCGGAGGGGTGGTAGTTGTCGGGACCGAAGAGTTCCCGCGGGTTCGCCTCGAACTCGGGACCGAGCAGGTCGCCCAGCGAGACCGTCCGGCCGCCCTGTTCCACCGCGCCGATCGTCTGGGCCGCCGCGAGCTGCCGGCTGACCCGCCGGGCCAGCCAGCGCAGCGGCTGGTAGACCGGCTCGATGGTGCCCAGGTCGGGGCAGGTCCCGACGACCACTTCCGCGCCCGCGGTGCGCAGTCTGCGCACCGCGATGCTCAGGAAGCGCACCGACTGCGTCGCCGGCATCCGGTGGGTCACGTCGTTCGCGCCGATCATGATCGCGCACACGTCCGGTACACCGGACGGATCCGCGAGCACGAGCGACACCTGACGCTCCAGGTCGTCCGACCGCGCACCCGGTAGGGCGGCGTTCCGCAGGTCGACCGGCCGTTCGGCCACCGCGGCGAGTCCCGACGCGAGGAGCGCGCCGGGTGTCTGGCCCGCTCTGCGCACCCCCTGCCCGGCCGCCGTCGAGTCGCCGAGCATGACGAACCGCAGCGGATCGGTGGGGCCCGCGAACGCCACCCCGTACCGCCCGTCCGCGCTCGGCGGGACGGGCGCGATCCCGCCGCCCACCCGCCGTTTCGCCAGTTGGACCTCCGCCAGCACCAGACCCACCGTCGCCGCACCGATCAGCCCGACGCTCCCGCCGCCGTAGGCCGCACCCGCCGCGATCCGCCGTGCCACCCTCGCTCTTGACACAGTCCGGTCCACCTCCTCCATGCCGCACAGCCGTACACAGGACTAACTGCCCCGTAGGGGGCCCGGCCCAATCGCCTGGTCCAATGTCCCGCACGTACGCATAGTCTTGCTTGACCATCTCGGAGATCCCGGAGTACACGGTGCAATTCCACGATTCGATGATCAGTCTTGTCGGCAACACCCCGCTGGTCAGGCTGCGCAATGTGACGGCAGGCATTCAGGCGACGGTCCTGGCCAAGGTCGAGTACTTCAACCCCGGCGGGTCGGTGAAGGACCGCATCGCGCTGCGCATGATCGAGGCCGCCGAGCAGAGCGGTGAGCTGAAGCCCGGCGGCACGATCGTCGAGCCCACCAGTGGCAACACCGGTGTGGGCCTCGCGATCGTCGCCCAGCAGAAGGGCTACAAGTGCATCTTCGTCTGCCCGGACAAGGTGTCCACCGACAAGATCAACGTGCTGCGCGCGTACGGTGCCGAGGTCGTCGTCTGCCCCACCGCCGTCGACCCGGAGCACCCGGACTCGTACTACAACGTGTCCGACCGGCTGGTCCGTGAGACGCCGGGGGCGTGGAAGCCCGACCAGTACTCCAACCCGAACAACCCGCGCTCGCACTACGAGACCACGGGTCCCGAGCTCTGGGAGCAGACGGAGGGGCGGATCACCCACTTCGTCGCGGGCGTCGGCACCGGCGGCACGATCTCCGGCACGGGCCGCTACCTCAAGGAGATCAGCGACGGCCGTGTGCGGGTCGTCGGCGCCGACCCGGAGGGCTCGGTCTACTCCGGCGGCTCCGGGCGCCCGTACCTCGTGGAGGGTGTCGGCGAGGACTTCTGGCCGAGCGCCTACGACCGCACGGTCACCGACGAGATCGTCGCCGTCTCGGACAAGGACTCGTTCCAGATGACGCGCCGCCTCGCCAAGGAGGAGGGCCTCCTCGTCGGCGGTTCCTGCGGCATGGCCGTCGTCGCGGCGCTGGAGGTGGCCTCGCGCCTCGGTCCCGACGACGTCGTGGTCGTGCTGCTCCCGGACAGCGGACGCGGTTACATGAGCAAGATCTTCAACGACGAGTGGATGGCCGACTACGGGTTCCTGGAGGACGCGGGCCCGTCGGCCCGGGTCGGCGCCGTGCTCGACTTCAAGGAGGGGCCGCTCCCCTCGCTCGTCCACATGCACCCGGAGGAGACGGTCGGCGAGGCCATCGACGTGCTCCGGGAGTACGGCGTCTCCCAGATGCCGATCGTGAAGCCCGGCGCGGGTCACCCGGACGTGATGGCCGCCGAGGTCATCGGCTCCGTGGTGGAGCGGCAGCTGCTGGACGCCCTGTTCACCCAGCGGGCGACGCTGTCCGACGCGCTGGAGAGGCACATGTCGGCCCCGCTGCCCCAGGTCGGCTCCGGCGAGCCGGTCGAGGACCTGATGGCCGTGCTCAGCGGTACGGACGGTGCGGATGCGGCGATCGTCCTCGTCGAGGGCAAGCCGAAGGGCGTGGTGAGCCGGCAGGACGTGCTGGCCTTCCTCGCGAAGGACGCGGCCCCGAAGCCGTAACGCCGGGTTCTCCGGGTTCGCGGAATCGGTACGAGCGCGACACGTCGGCGCAGCACCGGCTTAACACGGCTCCGGCAGAGTCATGGGTGTCGGCGGGGAGACCCGCCGGCACCGCATACGGCGACACGGACTACGGAGCGGCTCCCGGACCTCCACCGTCGCCAGGACGCGCCACCCGGCCCTGACCCGGGACCGCGTCCCTCGCGGGGACCGCCGTCGTCCCGCCCTCCGGGCAACCGGGGGTGCGGCGGTCCCCGCGACATACCCCCGCGCGGACACCGGCGGGCATACGTGCTCCGTCCCGCCCGGCTCGGCCGCTCAGTCGTCCCAGTCCGACGCGGCCCGCCGCTCGCCCCGGAACCACGGCCACGTGCGGGCGGCGTGGACGGCGTTGACCCCGACGATCCCCAGCCAGGCCACCACGAGGCCGCCCATCCCCGCGTTCACGACGCCGATCGCGGACAGCGGGACGGCCAGCACCAGCGAGACGACCCCGAAGCCGAACCGCTCGCCGAAGGTCCCGTCCGGGCGGGCGGACGGGAGCCCGCCCCGGGCCACCGACGTCCGCTGCTCGGCGAGGTGCCGCCGCACCCGCCGGTCGATCGTCTCGTCGAGCCGCTGCTCGACCTTCCCGAGGAAGGAGTCGACGAGTGCGGGCTCGTACTCCTGCCCCAACTCGCCACGGGCGTGCAGGGTCGCGTCGAGCTCTCGTCTCAGCTCGGGATCACGGGCTTCCATACGCCTACCGTACGAAGCCGGCCCGCCCCGGTCAGTGGGGTTAGCCCCCCTGTTCCGGCTCCGGCACGAGGCGGGCCGCCCGCCGTCGGCGTAGCGTGGGTGCGGGGACCTGGGAGGCGTGCCATGTCCGTCACCGCACCGGTCACCCGCGCGATCCGGCGCACGTCGGGAGCCCGGGCCCGCGAGGTCAACGAGGCGGAGCTCCGGGCGACGCTGTCGACGTACCGTGAGGTGTCCGACGAGGACTGGCGGCGGCCCAGTCCGTGCGCGGGCTGGACGGTGCGGGACATGCTCGCGCACACCGTCGGCCAGTACGAGGAGATTCCGCGCCCGTGGGTGGCGTTGCGGCGGATCCGCAGGGCCCGGCGGACCCACCCCGGCCTCGGCCCGCTCGACGGGCACAACGAGATCCAGATCGAGGACCGGCAGGCCGTCCCGGGGCGCGAACTCATCGGCGCGCTCGCCCGCTACGCCCCCCAGGCCATCATCGCCATGCGCCGCCTGCCCGCGGCCCTGCGCCGCAGGGTCCGGCCGAGTCTGCTGTACCCGGAGGCGAAGGCGCTGCCCGAGGACTCGGTGGAGTACCTCTACGGCGTCCTCATGGTCCGGGACACCTGGATGCACCGGATCGACCTCGGCGATGCCACCGGGGCGGACCCGGTGCTGGGTGCGCACGACCGGGAGGTCATGGACCAGGTGGTCCTCGACCTGGCCCTGACCTGGACCGGACCCGCCGCGGAGCTCGATCTCCACGGGCCCGCGGGAGGCAGCCACCTGCTGGGCAGCGGGGCCCCGGCGGCGGTCGTCCGTGCCGACGCCGTCGACCTCGCCCGGCACCTGTCGGGGCGGCGCGTGCGCGGCACCCTGGAGGTGGAGGGCGACCCCGGCGCGCGGCCGGTGCTCATGGCGGCGCGTGTCGTGTTCTGAGGCCCCGGGGGCCGTGCCGTGAGGGCCGGCCGGCCCCGCCTCAGCGGGGTGTCACCTCGGCGAGGAACGTCTCGGGGGTCACCGCGTATCCCAGGGAGTTGATGACGGCCACCGGCGCCCCGTCGATCAGTACCGTGGGGGTGGAGCTGACCCCGCTCGCCTCGAAGGCCGCCGACACCTGCGCCGCCCAGGGCAGGTACGTGCGCTCCATGACCTTCTGGCGGAAGGCGTCGGTGTGCAGCGCCTCGACCTCGCCGGACAGCCGCAGCAGGAAGTCCCGGTCGGCGAAGGCGTCCACGTCCTCACTGGGCTGATCGGCGTACAGCGCCCGCAGGTACTGCATGAACGGCTTCTGTCCCTCGTCCACCGCGGCGCCCAGGGCGGCCAGCGCCTCCAGGGACCCGCTGCCGCCCGCGGAGTCGTCGAGGAAGGTGCCGAAGTGGTGGTCGATCGCGAAGGCGCCCTCGTCGGCGGCCCGCTCCATGACGGCCCCGAGACCGAGCTCCATCCGTTTGCAGAACGGGCAGCGCAGGTCGGCGTAGACGCTCAGCACGTGCGCGGCATCGGTGTCGCCGTAGCGGACGATGATGCCGCCGGGACCCGTCGTGTTCGCTGGGATCATGGTCCCAGGGTCCGCAGTCGGGGGCCGTCCCGCAATGCGAGGGGCACCCGCCCCCCGCCGGGGTCCTGTATATGGACATGCAGAGCGCTTGCTGGCTGAATGGATTCCCCGGTGCCGGACGGCACGGCCGAACTCCGAAGGGGACAGCATGAGCGGGAGCAGCCCGGCTGCGCGGTTGCAGCGGCTCTTCGAGGGGCAGCGGCTCACACCCACCCAGCGGCGGATCGCGCACTCCATGGTCCGGCGGGCCGCCGACGCCCCGTTCCTCTCGAGTGTGGAACTGGCCGAGCTGGCCGGGGTCAGCCAGCCGTCCGTCACCCGCTTCGCCGTGGCACTCGGCTTCGACGGATACCCCGCCCTGCGCAGACACCTGAGGGCCGTCACGCCCTCCGGGGCGGACGGGCCCGACACGGCGGAGGAGCACGTCAACGAGTACCAGCAGGCCGTCCTCGCCGAGATCGACAATCTCCGTCAGCTGTCCGAACTGCTCGCCGACCCCGCGCCGGTCGAGCGGGCGGGCCGGCTGCTCGCCGCGTCGAGGCCCCTGCTGGTCCTCGGTCTGCGGGCCGCGTCCTCGCAGGCCCGGGGGTTCGGCTACTTCGCCGCCAAGGTCCATCCGGACGTGCGGGTGCTCGACGAGGGCGGCAGCATGCTGCACGACCGGATCGACGCGGCCCGGCGGGCGGGCGCGAGCGCCCTGCTGTGTTTCGCGCTGCCGCGCCACCCCCGCGAGGGCGTCGATGCGCTGGCGTACGCCCGGGAGCAGGGGCTGACCGTCGTCACCGTCGCCGACTCGGCCTTCGCGCCGGTGGCCGCCCACAGCGACCTGCTCATCCCGGGCGCCGTGGGCACCGGGCTCGCCTTCGACACCGTGTGTGCGCCGATGCTGCTGGGGCGGGTGCTGCTGGAGGCCATGTGTGACGGGCTGCCCGAGGCGCAGGCCCGGCTGGAGGAGTTCGACGCGCGGGCGGCGGCACGGGGGCTGTTCGTCGAGTAGCCGCGCCCCCCGGGCGGCGGCGCGCCCGTACGGCCGGGCGATTCGGCGGCGGCCCGTGCGGCCGGGCGTTCCCCGGCGGGGGCGGGACGCCGCGCCCACCGGGCGCGGCGTCGCCACCACTGAGCACGGGCGGGTCAGACCTCCAGTTCGGCCTCGATCTTCTTCAGCTGGTGCCGGGCCATCGCGAGGTTGGCGCGGTTGGAGTCCAGCACGAGGTAGAGGAACAGGCCGTTGCTGCCACGGGTCTTGAGCAGGCGGATCAGGTGGTACTGACCGCTCAGGGTGATGAGGATGTCCTCGATCTCCTCCTTGATGCCCAGGTGTTCCATGGTCCGCAGTTTCGCCCGTACGACGTCCGTGTTCCCCGCCGCGGCGACGTCCAGGTTGAAGTCCTTGCCACCCCCGAGGGTGCCGAGGGCCATGCCGCTGGTGTAGTCGACGAGTGCGACACCGAGGGTCCCCTCGATCGACGCCATCGCATCCTTCAGTGACGCTTCGGTGTTGGCCATAGTGCTGGTTCCTTTCCGTGGCCGGCGCTCGGGCCGGGCCGTCGATGACGTGCTTCGGGTGTCACGTGGCATCTGGTGGTGAGGTGGGGCGCCGGGGGAGGGCCCGGGACTGCGGGGGCCGCGGCGGCGGCACGGGGCGCTCGACGCGCTCCTGCGTGGCGTCGACCATCTCTCCGATGCGCGCGCCGGCCCGGCGGCCCTCCAGGTGGAGGCGGCCGACGTTGATGCGGTCCTCGGCCAGCAGGGTGAGGACGGCGGAGGCGCCCGCCGCGTAGGTGGCGATGTAGCCGGACTCGCCGCGGATGAGGAGTTCGCGGAAGCCCCCGCGCCCGGTGGCGTCGGTCATCCGGATCGACACGCCGAGTGCGGCGGCGGTCAGCGCCGCGACGCCCTCGGCCTCCACGCCCGGGGTGTCCTGGGCGACGATGAGGCCGTCCGTGCTGGCGGCGAGTGCGCCGGTCAGGAGCGGGACCCGGGCGCGTAACCGCTGGAGCTCGTCGAGGACATCCTGCACTTCGGCCTCGGGCACCATCAGCTGTCTCCTCCCGGCACGCTGTCTGAGCGCGCGAATCACAGGGCCTCCAATGCGTCTCTGAGCCGGCGCAACAGGGCGACGTCGGGGTCGTTCGTGACCTCCGGCAGCGTGATCCGTTCGGCTGTCGGCGCGTTCGCGGCCGCGCGGACCGCTTCGACCAGACCCGCGGCGGCGAGCCGTCGCAGGTCGATCAGGATGTGGAAGGCCGAGCGGCCCAGCTCCTGGGCGATGTCCGTGGCCGTGCGTTCGCCGTTCACCAGGTCCAGGACGCGCCGCTGGCGCGGGGGGACCGGGGCGTCGACCGGGTGGGTCGTGGGGACCAGCGGGGCGCTGTCGGTGAGTGCGTCCGGCCAGATCCGGTCCAGGAGTTCCCGGCGCCGGAGCGTCTCGCGCTGCACGGCGTCCACGGGTACGGGGCGTACCGGGCCTATCCAGTGGGACACCCCGTAGCGGAAGCGGGCCGGGGTGTTCGTGGGGGCCAGGGCGAAGAAGGCGGCGTCGTAGAGTGCGCCCAGGTGGCAGAGCTCCAGGGCGCCGCCCGGCACGGAACCGCTGTCCACGAGGTAGCGGCCGACGCGTTGTCCGGCGCCCGCCTGCTCGACCGCGTCCCACCAGCCTTCCGAGCGGAGGGCCCCGCCGGTGGTGAGCAGGACGTCGATGCCGGGCGTCGCGGGGCTCTCGGCGTGCACCACCTGGCCGTCGGCGAGGTAGAGGGTGCCCCGGTCGCGCATCAGCGCTCCGGTCGCGCGCTCGTCCGCGAGCCGCTGGAGCATGGGGGAGGGCGTGGCCCGTTCGAGGAGGCCGGGCGCCGCTGTGGCGGTGGGTCTCATGCCAGGACCAGCCGCTCCGCTATCTCGCCCAGCCGTATGCGGGCCATGGCGAGGTTGCCCTCCGAGCGGTCCAGCCACAGGTGGAGGAAGACGCTGCTGTCGAAGGCCGTCTCGACGAAACGCAGGATGTGGTAGCCGGGCGCCGTGGTGACGATGACGTCCTCGACCGCGGAGGACGGCGGCCCCTGCGCGCCGGCGAACGCGCCCGACTCGGCGAAGACCGGTTGCTCGGCCGCCATCCGCGCGACCTCGGCCGTCTCGGCGGCGGTGGCCTCGTGGTCGCCGTTGGGCGACTCGCCGATGGTGCCGAGCGCGAGTCCACTCGTCCAGTCGACCACTGCGGCGCCCCGGGCACCGGGCAGCCTCATGACTTCGAGCAGGCACTCGTCGATTCCGGGCAACGCGGACTCCCCTCCCGACGCGGCGTACGGGTGTAATGGAGAGGCTACGCAACGTGCTTGCGGCTGGTGGGTGTTCTGGCATTTTCCACCGGTACATGCGAACGCCGGTGTAAAGGACGGGAGATGGTGACCTGGCACTCGGTCGGAAACGGTCCCCCGACCAGCCTTTTCCGGGCGGATGCAGTCGGCCGGCGCCGTCCGGAGGGCCTCTTCCGGGTGCGACACGACTCCCGCGTCGACCGCTTTTTGCCCCCTCGGTGACCGATTCCGATCGATGGGGGCGTTCAGTGCGGGCCGCCGGGCCGCCGGGGCGGTACGTCCGCTGCCGGGCGGGATGCACCCCGCCTTGTTGACTAGGTCTATTCAGACGTCCAGGATGTGAATAGGTGAGTCACATTCGCGAGGAGGCATTGCCATGTCAGGACCCCGCCCCGTACGGGCACCGCGCGGTACGGAACTGAGCGCCCTGGGATGGCAGCAGGAAGCAGCCCTCCGCATGCTGCAGAACAACCTCGACCCCGAGGTCGCCGAACACCCCGACAAGCTCGTCGTCTACGGCGGCACCGGCAAGGCCGCCCGCGACTGGCGGTCCTTCGACGCCATGGTCCGTACGCTGCGCACGCTCAAGCAGGACGAGACGATGCTCGTCCAGTCCGGCCGGCCGGTGGGCGTCATGCAGACCCACGAATGGGCGCCGCGGGTCCTGATCGCCAACTCCAACCTGGTGGGCGACTGGGCCAACTGGGAGGAGTTCCGCCGCCTGGAGGCCCTCGGGCTGACGATGTACGGCCAGATGACCGCCGGCTCCTGGATCTACATCGGGACCCAGGGCATCCTCCAGGGCACGTACGAGACGTTCGCCGCCGTCGCCGCCAAGCGGTTCGGCGGGACGCTCGCCGGGACCATCACGCTGACCGCCGGACTCGGCGGCATGGGCGGCGCCCAGCCGCTGGCCGTCACCATGAACGACGGTGTCGCCCTCGTCATCGACTGCGACCCGCGCGCCATCGAGCGCCGGATCGAGCACCGCTTCCTGGACGTCCGGGCCGACTCCCTCGACCACGCGCTCCAGCTGGCCGTCGAGGCCCGCGACGCACGGCGCCCGCTCTCCATCGGCCTGCTCGGCAACGCCGCGGAACTGCTGCCCCGCATGCTTGCCGAGGGCGCCCCCGTCGACATCGTCACCGACCAGACCAGCGCACACGACCCGCTCGCCTACCTCCCCGTCGGTGTGGACTTCGACGACATGGCCTCGTACGCGGCCGAGAAGCCCGCCGACTTCACCCGGCGCGCCAGGGAGTCCATGGCCGCGCACGTCGAGGCGATGGTCGGCTTCATGGACGCGGGCGCCGAGGTCTTCGACTACGGCAACTCGATCCGCGGCGAGGCCCAGCTCGCCGGCTACGCCCGGGCGTTCGACTTCCCCGGCTTCGTGCCCGCCTACATCCGGCCGCTCTTCTGCGAGGGCAAGGGCCCCTTCCGGTGGGCGGCCCTGTCGGGCGAGGCGTCGGACATCCACAAGACCGACAAGGCGCTCCTCGAACTCTTCCCGGAGAACGAGTCGCTGCACCGCTGGATCAGGATGGCCGGTGAGCGCGTCCACTTCCAGGGCCTGCCGGCCCGGATCTGCTGGCTCGGCTACGGCGAACGCGACAAGGCCGGGGAGCGGTTCAACGACATGGTGGCGAGCGGTGAACTCGCCGCGCCGCTGGCCATCGGACGCGACCACCTCGACTGCGGTTCGGTCGCCTCCCCCTACCGTGAGACCGAGGCCATGCTGGACGGCTCGGACGCGATCGCCGACTGGCCGCTGCTGAACGCCATGGTCAACGTGGCCTCGGGCGCCTCCTGGGTGTCCCTCCACCACGGCGGCGGTGTGGGCATGGGCCGCTCGATCCACGCGGGACAGGTGACGGTCGCCGACGGCACGGAGCTCGCGGGCGAGAAGATCCGGCGCGTCCTCACCAACGACCCGGGGATGGGCGTCATCCGGCACGTGGACGCCGGGTACGACATCGCGGAGTCCGTCGCCTCGGACAAGGGCGTGCGCGTCCCGATGACGGAGGACGACGGCCGGTGACCGGGACGGTGGGCGGCGGCCCGGTCGCGCCGGGGGACCCCTCGGCGAACGGACCGGCGGCGGATGCGCCGCCCCGGACCGGCGAGGGCGAGTCGTTCCAGGCGATGTGGCGCGGCCTCGCGCCCCTCGGGCGGGACCCCGGGAGCGGCGGCTACCGCCGCTACGCCTGGACCGGAGCCGACCTGGAGTGCCGGGGGTGGTTCCGCGCCCAGGCGGAGTCGCGCGGGCTGGTCCACGAGACCGACCGCAACGGCAACCAGTGGGCATGGCTCGGCGACCCGCTCGCCGGCGACGCCGTCGTCACCGGGTCCCACCTGGACTCGGTGCCCGACGGAGGAGCCTTCGACGGGCCGCTCGGTGTGGTGTCCGCGTTCGCGGCCCTGGACGAACTCCGCCACAGGGGAGTGGAGTTCGCCAGGCCCGTCGCCGTGACCAACTTCGGTGACGAGGAGGGCGCCCGCTTCGGGCTCGCCTGCGTCGGGTCCCGGCTCGCCGCCGGGCAGCTGACCCGCCGGGACGCGCACCGGCTCCGCGACGGAGACGGCGTCCTCCTCCCGCAGGCCATGGAGGCGGCCGGGTACGACCCCGACGCCATCGGGCCCGACCCGGAACGCCTCGCCCGTATCGGCGCGTTCGTGGAGCTCCACGTGGAGCAGGGCCGCGCCCTCGACCTGAGCGGGGACCCGGTCGGCATCGCCTCGGCGATCTGGCCGCACGGCCGCTGGCGGTTCGACTTCCGGGGTGAGGCCAACCACGCGGGCACCACGCGGCTCGCCGACCGGCGCGACCCGATGCTCACCTACGCCGAGACCGTCCTGGCGGCCCGGCGCGAGGCCGAACTCGCCGGAGGTCTCGCGACCTTCGGCAAGGTCGCCGTCGAGCCCAACGGGGTCAACGCGATCCCGTCGCTCGTGCGCGGCTGGCTCGACTCACGCGCGGCCGACCAGGCCACCCTCGACGCGGTGGTCGCCGGTGTGGAGCGCGCGGCGCGGGAGCACGCCGAGCGGGCCGGTGTCGATCTCGACGTCGTCCGCGAGTCGTTCACCCCGGTCGTGGAGTTCCAGCACGCGCTGCGCGACGAGATCGGCCGGATCCTCGGGGAGCGCGGTCCGGACGGGAAGGGACGGACCGTGCCCGTCCTGGGAACCGGCGCGGGACACGACGCGGGTATTTTGTCCGCCTCCGTGCCGACCGCCATGCTGTTCGTACGGAACCCCACCGGGGTCTCGCACTCGCCCGCCGAGCACGCCGCGGAGGACGACTGCGCGGCCGGGGTGAGGGCACTCGCCGACGTACTGGAGGGTCTCGCGTGCAGCTGACGGCGCAACCGACGACGGGCACACCGGTCACCGCGACGTACTGGCTGTCGCACGCCTGGCTCGGCACCCACGTCGAGCCGGACGTCCTCCTGGACGTCGCCCACGGGCGCATCGCCGGTGTGCGCACGGGCATCGCGGCCCCGCCGCCCGGTGCCACCGTGCTCCGCGGGCTGACCCTCCCCGGACTGGCCAACACCCACTCGCACGCCTTCCACCGCGCCCTGCGCTCCACGGTCCAGGTGGGCTCCGGCACCTTCTGGACCTGGCGCGAGACGATGTACCGCACGGCGGCCCGGCTGACCCCGGACACCTACTACGACCTCGCGCGTGCGACGTACGCGGAGATGGTGCTGGCCGGCATCACCGCTGTGGGCGAGTTCCACTACCTGCACCACGCCCCCGGGGGCACGCCCTACGACAACCCGAACGCGATGGGCGAGGCACTGATCGCGGCGGCGGCCGAGGCGGGCATCCGCATCACCCTGCTCGACACGGCCTATCTCGCCGCCGGATTCGGCGAGAAGCCCAGCCGTCACCAGCTGCGCTTCGCCGACGGGACGGCCGACGCGTGGGCCGAACGGGCCTCCCTCCTCAAGGGCGACGAGCACGCGCTGATCGGCGCGGCGATCCACTCGGTGCGCGCGGTCCCCGCCGGACAGCTCGCCACCGTCGCGCAGTGGGCCCGGGACCGGGACGCACCACTCCACGTCCACCTCTCCGAGCAGACGGCGGAGAACGAGGCATGCCTCGCGGCACACGGCGTGACGCCCACCCGGCTCCTCGCCGACCACGGCGTCCTCGGCCCGCGGACCACCGGCATCCACAACACGCACCTGACGGCCGAGGACATCGTGCTGCTCGGCGCCTCGCGCACCGGCACGTGCATGTGCCCCACCACCGAACGCGACCTCGCCGACGGCATCGGACCCGCCACCGCCCTCCAGAAGGCGGGCTCCCCGCTGTCGCTGGGCAGCGACAGCCACGCCGTGATCGACCTCTTCGAGGAGGCCAGGGCGATGGAACTCGACGAGCGCCTGCGCACCCATGTGCGCGGCCACTGGACGGCGGCCGCCCTGCTCAGGGCGGCGTCCGCCGACGGCCACGCCGCGCTGGGCCGCCCGGAGGCGGGCACGCTCGAACCGGGGGCGCCCGCCGACCTCGCGACGGTGGCGCTGGACTCTGTCAGGACGGCGGGGCCGGTGCCCCGGCTGGCCGCGGAGACAGCCGTGTTCGCCGCCTCCGCAGCGGACGTACGGCACACCGTGGTGGCGGGGCGGCACATCGTCCGGGACGGCCGGCACACCCTGGTCGACGACGTACCGGGAGCGCTCGCCTCGGCCGTCGCGGCCCTGCACGGCTGAGCCGCCGGGCGCGCCCCTCGCGCCCGGCCCCGGCCACCCGGTCCACCACCCGGCCCGGCCGGGACTCCCCGGCGGTCCCGCCGGGCGAACACGACGAAAGCTGCCTCCGGATGACGACGAGCACGACGACCGCCATCACCCACATCGCGAACCTGGTCACCAACGACCCCTCCCTCGGCGACGGGACCCCCCTGGGCCTGATCCAGGACGCGGCCGTCGTCATCGAGGGCGACCGCGTCGTGTGGACCGGCGAGTCGAGCAGAACACCCGCCACCGACAACGCCGTCGACGCCGAGGGCCGGGCCGCGATCCCCGGCTTCGTCGACTCCCACTCCCATCTGGTCTTCGCCGGGGACCGCACCGCCGAGTTCAACGCCCGCATGTCGGGCCGCGCCTACTCCGCCGGCGGCATCCGCACCACCGTGGCCGCCACCCGCGCCGCCTCCGACGAGGAGCTGTCCGCCAACGTCGCCCGCTACCTGGCCGAGGCACTCCGGCAGGGCACCACCACGTTCGAGACCAAGTCCGGTTACGGCCTGACCGTCGAGGACGAGGCCCGCGCCCTGCGCATCGCCGCCCGTCACACGGACGAGGTCACCTACCTCGGCGCCCACATCGTGTCCCCCGACTACGCCGACGACCCCGCCGGTTACGTGGACCTGGTCACCGGCCCGATGCTGGACGCCTGTGCCCCGCACGCCCGCTGGATCGACGTCTTCTGCGAGCGGGGCGCCTTCGACGAGGACCAGGCACGCACGGTCCTCACCGCGGGGCTGGCCAAGGGCCTGCAGCCCCGGGTCCACGCCAACCAGCTCGGCCACGGCCCCGGGGTCCGGCTCGCCGTCGAACTCGGCGCCGCGTCCGCGGACCACTGCACGCACCTGACCGACGCCGACCTCGAAGCGCTGGGGCAGGGCGACACGGTCGCCACGCTGCTGCCGGGTGCGGAGTTCTCGACCCGTGCCGCCTGGCCGGACGCCCGTCGCATCCTCGGCGCGGGCGCCACCGTGGCGCTGTCCACGGACTGCAACCCGGGCTCCTCCTTCACCTCGTCCATGCCGTTCTGCATCGCACTCGCCGTACGCGACATGGGGATGACGCCCGACGAGGCGCTGTGGTCCGCCACCGCCGGGGGCGCGGCCGCGCTGCGCCGCACCGATGTCGGCCGCATCACGCCGGGTGCCCGCGCCGACCTCGTGCTCCTCGACGCGCCGAGCCACGTCCATCTCGCCTACCGGCCCGGTGTGCCCCTGGTCCACGCGGTGTGGCGCAGCGGCAGGCGGGTGGTCTGACCGGCCGGGCCCACGGGTGCCCGGGGCGGGCCCCGAGGGGGGTCGCGCGGTGCCGGACATGCGGAAGGACCCGCCCGTCGACCGGGTCGGGTCCTTCGGGTCGGGTCCTTCCGCAAGGCTGTTCCGCGGTGACGGGAGCAGCGGTCACTCGTCGATGGTCAGGCCCTTCCTGAGCTTGACGAGGGTCCGGGAGAGCAGCCGGGAGACGTGCATCTGGGAGATGCCCAGCTCCTCACCGATCTCCGACTGCGTCATGTTGGCGACGAAGCGCAGCGACAGGATCGTGCGGTCGCGGGACGGCAGGGAGGCGATGAGCGGCTTGAGGGACTCGACGTACACGATGCCTTCGAGGCCGTTGTCCTCGTAGCCGATGCGGTCCGCGAGGGCGCCTTCGCTGCCGTCGTCGTGGTCGTCGTGCTTCGCGTCCAGGGAGCTGGCCGTGTACGCGTTGCTCGCGGCCATGCCCTCGACGACCTCGTCCCGGCCGATGCCGAGACGCTCGGCGAGTTCGGCGACCGTGGGCGCGCGGTCCAGCTTCTGGGCCAGTTCGTCGCCGGCCTTGGCGAGGTCGAGCCGCAGTTCCTGGAGCCGGCGCGGGACGCGCACGGACCAACTGGTGTCACGGAAGAAGCGCTTGATCTCGCCCACGATGGTGGGCATCGCGAACGTCGGGAACTCGACGCCCCGGCTGAGCTCGAAGCGGTCGATCGCCTTGATCAGGCCGATCGTGCCGACCTGGACGATGTCCTCCATCGGCTCGCTGCGGGAGCGGAACCGGGCGGCGGCGAACTTGACCAGGGCGAGGTTGAGTTCGACGAGGGTGTTGCGGACGTACGCGTGCTCGTGCGTGCCCTCCTCGAGGGCTTCGAGCCGCGCGAAGAGGGTCTTGGACAGTGCCCTGGCGTCGACAGCGCCGATCTCGGCGTAGTGCGGGATCTCGGGGAAGTCCTCGAACCCTTCGACCGGGCGGTCGTCCTCGGTGGTGCTGGTGCTGGTGCTGGTGCGCGGGCCGGGTACGGCGCTCGCTGCAGCGGAGTCGGAATCGGTCGGTCCCTGAGGACATGCCGACGTCGCGTCACGGGTACGCGATACGTCGAGCCGGGGTGACATGGTTCTCCTCCATCGTTCTCGGCATATGGCTGCCGATGCCCATACGTGTTCGTGCGGTGAAGCGGCGCCTCCGAAGCCGATCGGGTTTCCAGGTGGTGATGTCCCTCTACCCTTACCCGGTCCAGGCCGTGAGTGACAAGCTCCAAATGCGCCCGTATGTCCGGATTATGGAGTTCTTCGACTACCGTGTGGCGAGGGAAACGCGTAATGTTCCCCGCACGTCGGGGGTAGCCACGATGAAGCCGCGCACAGTGGGTGCCGCGGGTAGTGACGGACGGCGAAGAGGGACAGCAATGGACCGCGGGACGGTCGGGAGCGCGAACCGGGGTCGGCTGAATGTCGAGGTCCGCACCGAAGGGCGCAGCGAAGTCGTGACGCCGGCGGGTGAGCTCGATCACCACACCGCCGATCTGCTCAGGGAGCCCCTGGAGAACGCGATCGAACAAGGCCGCACGCGCCTTGTGGTCGACTGCACGCGGCTCGACTTCTGTGACTCCACGGGGCTGAACGTGCTGCTCGGCGCGCGCCTCAAGGCCGAGGCCGCCGGCGGTGGGGTCCACCTGGCCGGAATGCAGCCCGTGGTCGCCCGCGTCTTCGAGATCACGGGAGCGGAAGCGGTCTTCACCGTGCACGCCTCGCTCGAAGACGCTCTGAACGGCTGAGACGGCCGCTTCTCATGGCCCGCGCGGATCTCTGTGGCCCCGGCTGTCGCCCGAGTCACGCTGATGGCGTAGGCGAAGTGGGTGTTGTCACCATTCGGCAGGGCAGGAGAGACCCCGTCGGGGTCAGGAAGCCCGCACATTCTGTATCTGGTCAATATCTGTTCGTGGCAACACGGTGATCGGTGAGGTGAAGCGCTGATGAGCACCACCCGGCAGCATCCGCCGGGCGGCCTCGGCCGCGAGCCGGACGGTACGGGCACCACTGCCTCTGCCGCCCCGGCCGACCGGCAGTGGCGCACGCTCTCGCTGAGGGACGCCAGCGGCATCGTGCCCACGGCCCGTGACTTCGCCCGGCAGGCGCTCCACGACTGGGGCTGGCTGCCGGCGACGGGCGCGGACAGGCGGGCCGCCGCCGAGGACGTCCTGCTGGTCGTCTCCGAGCTCGTGACGAACGCCTGCCTGCACGCGGACGGTCCCGAGGAACTCCGGCTCGGCCACTCGCCCAAGGCCCTCAGGGTCGAGGTCGTCGACGGCGGCGCGGGCCAGCCCGCGCCGCGTACCCCGCACCGGGCCGGCCGGCCGGGCGGGCACGGCATGTTCATCGTGCAGCGGCTGTGCCTGGACTGGGGTGTGACGCGCACTCCGGACGCGCCGGGCAAGACCGTCTGGGCGGAACTCGCCGCACCGCCCGCCTAGTCCTCGGCCGTCCTCCCGTACACGGCGAACGGACGGCCCCCGCGAGCGAATCCCCGCCGAACGGATCCCCCCCCCGGCGAATCCCCGCGGAACGATGGCCCGGACACGAGCAAGGGCCGCCGCACCGGATCGGTGCGGCGGCCCTGTCGTGTGCCCGGGCGGGCCGACGTCAGCGGACGTCGCCCATGAGGGTCTTGACCTTGCCGCGGTACATGAAGACCGCGAATCCGGCGGCCACCGCGAGGGCGGCCTGGAGTGCCACGATCCCCATGCCGTTCAGGTCGACTCCCGCGATGGACAGCAGACCGGTGGTGCAGTCGCCCGCGGTCACGGCCAGGAACCAGACACCCATCATCTGGCTGGCGTACTTGGCCGGGGCCATCTTCGTGGTGACCGAGAGGCCGACCGGGGAGAGCGTCAGCTCACCGACGGTCTGCACGAAGTAGATCGCGACCAGCCACATCGCGGCGGCCTTGTGGCCGTCGCCCGCGATGGTCAGCGGCGCCAGGAAGAGGAAGAACGACGCACCGACCAGCACCAGACCGGAGCTGAACTTCACGACCGTGCTCGGCTCCTTGCCGCGCCGGTTCAGGGCGAGCCAGAAGGCGGCGAACAGCGGGGCCAGCGCCATGATCAGGACCGGGTTGACCGACTGGTACCAGGAGACCGGGAAGTCCCAGCCGAGGACGGAGTTCTCGGCCGAGGTGTCGGCGAAGATCGCCAGGGTCGAACCGCCCTGGTCGTAGATCATCCAGAAGATGGCGGCCGCCACGAAGAACCAGATGTAGCCGGACATCTTCTTCTGCTCGCTGGTGCTGAGCTCCTTGTCGCGCTTGATGCGCGCCAGGACCACGACCGGGATGACGAGGCCGGCGACGGTGATCGGGACCAGCAGCCAGTTGAGCGTGTAGACGCCGGTGACGACCGTGCCGATGTAGAAGACGGCCGCGATGCCCAGCCAGATCATCGACTTGCGCAGCGTGGAGGCGCGCTCGTCGGCGGACAGCGGCTTGGGCACGACGAGGCTGCGCTTGTCCAGGTGACGGGTGCCGAGCAGGAACTGGGCCACGCCGAGTCCCATGCCGAGGGCCGCCAGGGCGAAGCCGAAGTGCCAGTTGACCTTCTCGCCGACGGTGCCGATGATCAGCGGGGCGGCGAAGGCACCCATGTTGATGCCCATGTAGAAGATCGTGAAGCCACCGTCACGGCGCGGGTCGTCCGGGCCGTCGTAGAGGTGGCCGACCATCGTGGAGATGTTGGACTTCAGCAGGCCGGAGCCGATCGCCACCAGGCCGAGCCCGGCGAAGAACGTGCCCTCGGTCGGCAGGGCCAGCGTCAGGTGGCCGAGCATGATGACGCCGCCCGCGATGGCGACGGTCTTGCGGGGGCCCCAGACGCGGTCGCCGAACCAGCCGCCGGGCATGGCGAGCAGGTACACCAGCGACAGGTAGACCGAGTAGATCGCCGTGGCCGTGGCGGGGTTCATGTGAAGCCCGTTGGGGGCGATCAGGTAGAGCGGGAGAAGGGCGCGCATGCCGTAGTAGCTGAAGCGCTCCCACATCTCCGTCATGAAGAGGGTGGCCAGGCCGCGGGGGTGGCCGAAGAAGGTCTTCTCCGAACCGGTGGTACTGGCAGAGTCCTTCGTCAGGCTGGACGCCATGGTCGATCCTTGCTGGTCGGGACGCGTCGCCGTCAAGGCGGTACGCGCCCGGTGGGGGGTAGCCGGCACCGTCGCGGACATGCCCCGCCCCCCGACGCCTCGAGGGGATCCGATCCGGTCGCCCGCTCCGTGGAGGAGTTCGGGGGCGGAGTCGTGGGGGGACAGACCGCTCCGGGATCCACACCCGGTGCGCTTCCTCGCGCTCCGGGCCCGGCCCACAGGTCATTCACTGAATCCGGGCCGGCGGGGACCGGCCCGTACACAAAAGCGACCCTTGGTGCTGAAAGCTGCCCAAAGGTCCTTCGGTGGTGCAACAGGCGTTGGGACACCATACGGCATGACACAGGACGATATGAAAGGACTTGAGACATGGATCACAGGTTCTGATGGAACCAAGGTCCCACATTCAAAGGTCTATGACCGATTCGTGGCCCCAACCCCCAGGGGCCGTTCGGTGCCGCACCTCGGCGGTGCCGCGCGGACTACCATCACCCCATGACCCGTGTACTGCTCGCCGAGGACGACGCATCCATCTCGGAGCCACTGGCCCGTGCCCTGCGCCGGGAGGGTTACGAGGTCGAGGTCCGCGAGGACGGTCCGACCGCGCTCGACGCCGGACTCCAGGGAGGCGTCGACCTGGTCGTCCTCGATCTGGGGCTGCCCGGCATGGACGGCCTGGAGGTCGCGAGGCGGCTGCGGGCCGACGGCCACGCCGTGCCGATCCTGGTGCTGACCGCCCGGGCCGACGAGGTCGACACCGTGGTCGGCCTGGACGCGGGGGCCGACGACTACGTCACCAAGCCCTTCCGGCTCGCCGAGCTCCTCGCCCGGGTCCGCGCCCTGCTGCGCCGCGGCGCCACCGAGCCCGCCCCGCAGCCCGCCACCCACGGTGTCAGGATCGACGTCGAGTCCCACCGCGCGTGGATGGGTGAGGAGGAACTCCAGCTCACCGCGAAGGAGTTCGACCTCCTGCGGGTCCTCGTCAGGGACGCCGGCCGGGTCGTCACCCGCGACCAGCTGATGCGGGAGGTCTGGGACACCACCTGGTGGTCCTCGACCAAGACCCTCGACATGCACATCTCCTGGCTGCGCAAGAAGCTCGGCGACGACGCGGCCAACCCGCGCTACATCGCCACCGTGCGGGGCGTCGGCTTCCGGTTCGAGAAGAGCTGACGTACAGAGACGTCATGCGCCGCCGACTGATCAACTCCACGCTCGCCGTGGTCCTCGTCGTGATCGCCGTCTTCGGCGTCTCCCTCGTCATCGTCGAGACCCGCACCATCAGCAACAGTGCCCAGGAGAGCGTCGATTCCGAGGCCTTCCGGCTGATCAGCGTCGTCGAGAGCCGTCTGCTCGGCGCCGAGCGCATCACCCCCGGAGTGCTGTCCGAGCAGGTGGACCCCAGCCGCTACGCCCGTGTCGAGATCCCGGGCCGCGCCCCGATCGAGGTCGGCGAGCGGCCGGGCGGCGGTGCCATCCGCAGCACCGAGACGGGGGAGCAGGGCGAGAAGGTCACCGTCGAGGAGTCGCGCTCCGCCGTGACCCGCGAGGTCGGCAGGACCCTGCTGATCATCGGGGCGGTGGCCCTGCTCGCCATCGTCTCCGCGGTGCTCCTCGCCGTACGCCAGGCGAACCGGCTGACCTCGCCGCTCATCGACCTCGCCGAGACGGCGGAGCGGCTCGGCTCGGGTGATCCGCGTCCCCGGCACAAGCGGTACGGGGTGACGGAGCTGGACCGGGTCGCCGACGTCCTCGACTCCTCGGCGGAACGCATCGCCCGGATGCTGACGGCCGAGCGGCGCCTCGCCGCGGACGCCTCGCATCAGCTCCGTACACCGCTCACGGCTCTGTCCATGCGCATCGAGGAGATCTCGGTCACCGACGACCCGGACACGGTGAAGGAGGAGGCGAACATCGCGCTCACGCAGGTCGAGCGCCTCACGGACGTCGTGCAGCGGCTGCTGACCAATTCGCGTGACCCGCGCACCGGCTCCGCCGTCGTCTTCGACCTCGACGAGGTCGTCAAGCAGCAGATCGAGGAGTGGCGCCCCGCCTACCGGAGCGCGGGCCGCGCCGTCGTCTGCTCGGGCAAGCACGGACTGACCGCGGTCGGCACCCCCGGCGCGGTGGCCCAGGTGCTCGCCGCCCTGATCGAGAACTCGCTCATGCACGGGGGCGGGACGGTCGCCCTGCGCACGCGTGTGGCCGGCAACCAGGTCGTCGTCGAGGTGACCGACGAGGGGCCCGGCGTCCCCGCCGACCTCGGCGCGCGGATCTTCGAGCGCACCATCAGCGGCCGCAACTCCACCGGCATCGGCCTCGCGGTGGCCCGTGACCTCGCCGAGGCCGACGGGGGGCGGCTCGAACTGCTCCAGCAGCAGCCCCCGGTCTTCGCCCTCTTCCTCAGCCGGGTCGCGCCGACCCGCAGGGATTCGGCACGGCCGGTGCGCTGACCGGCCTTCGCCCCGGCGGCCGGTGCGGGACCGGACCGCCGCACCCGGCCGCGGGCGACCGGCCGTGGCTCAGTGGGCCACGGTCCCCGGCGCTACCTCGTCGGTGGGCCGCCGCTGCCCCAGAAACCGGTCCGTGTCGAGCACGGCCTCCTCGGCGGGCAGCGCCTTGAACACCCAGGTGCGGTAGGACCAGAAGCGGAACAGGGTGGCGATCCCGATGCCGAGGATCTTGAAGACGTTGCTCTGGACCGGGCTGTTCCACCCGAAGCCGTACGTCGCCGTGTAGAGCAGGCCCGTCTCGATGACCGCGCCGACGGCACTGAACAGCAGGAACAGCATCAGTTCCCGGGTCCGGCCGGTCTTGTCGCGGTCCCGGTAGGTCCAGTAGCGGAAGCCCACGTAGTTGAAGAGGATGGCGACGATCGTCCCCATCAGCCCGGCGCGCACCACCGGGATGTCGGTGGTGCGCCAGATCAGGTTGGACACGGCGATGTTGACGACCAGCCCGAGCGCGCCGACCGCGCCGAACTTGGCGACCTCCCGGGCCAGCAGCTCAAGCCGGGTCCGCAGTGCGCCCGGTTCGCTCATGGTGATGGCTCAGCCCCGTCCGGTCGTTTTCGTCAACCGGGCCATGCTAACCAGCCCTCCCGTGTGATGCCCGTGAGCCCGTGGGCCCGCCCGCCCGAGGGGGCTCCCGCCCGGCGGGCGGCACACGCTGCGGGCAGGGGGTCCCCGGTCAGGGTGAGGGGACCTCCCGCACGCCCGATACCCTGGAGTCGTGACGTTCCCTGTAGTCGGCATGGTCGGCGGCGGTCAGCTCGCCCGTATGACCCACGAGGCGGGCATCCCCCTCGGCCTCAAGTTCAAGCTTCTCAGCGACACCCCTCAGGACTCTGCGGCCCAGGTGGTGAGCGAGGTCGTCGTCGGCGACTATCGCGACCTGGAGACGCTGCGCGCCTTCGCGCGCGGCTGCGACGTGATCACCTTCGATCACGAGCAGGTGCCCACCGAGCACCTGCGGGCCCTGGAGGCGGACGGCATCCCCGTACGCCCCGGCCCCGACGCCCTGGTGCACGCCCAGGACAAGGGGGTGATGCGCGCGAAGCTCATGGAGATCGGCGCGCCCTGCCCCCGCCACCGCATCGTCGAGGACGCGGCCGACGCCGCCGCCTTCGCCGAGGAGGTGGGCGGCTTCCCGGTCATCCTGAAGACGGTCCGCGGCGGTTACGACGGCAAGGGCGTGTGGGTGGTGCGCTCCGAGGCGGACGCCGCCGAGCCGTTCCGGGCCGGGGTCGCCGTCCTCGCCGAGGAGAAGGTCGACTTCGTCAGGGAGCTGGCGGCCAACATCGTCCGCTCCCCGCACGGCCAGGCCGTCGCCTACCCGGTCGTCGAGTCCGTCCAGGTCGACGGGGTCTGCGACACCGTCATCGCCCCGGCGCCGGATCTGGACGAGCACCTCGCGGGCGAGGCCCAGCAGCTCGCGCTGCGCATCGCCGCCGAGCTCGGCGTGGTGGGCCACCTCGCGGTCGAGCTCTTCGAGACGCGTGACGGACGCATCCTCGTGAACGAGCTGGCGATGCGCCCGCACAACTCCGGCCACTGGACCCAGGACGGCGCGGTCACCTCGCAGTTCGCCAACCACGTGCGGGCCGTCCTCGACCTCCCGCTCGGCGACCCGCGCCCGCGCGCCCCCTGGACGGTCATGTGCAACGTCCTCGGCGGCGACTACCCGGACATGTACCAGGCGTACCTGCACTGCATGGCCCGCGACCCGCAGCTCAAGATCCACATGTACGGCAAGGACGTGAAGCCGGGCCGCAAGGTCGGCCACGTCAACACCTACGGCGACGATCTGGCGGACGTGCGGGAGCGCGCCCGGCACGCGGCCGACTACCTGCGAGGAACGATCACCGAATGAGCGCCACCGCCTCCGGACCCGTCGTCGGGATCGTCATGGGCTCGGACTCCGACTGGCCCGTGATGGAAGCCGCCGCCAAGGCCCTCGACGAGTTCCAGATCCCCTACGAGGTCGACGTCGTCTCGGCCCACCGCATGCCGCACGAGATGATCGCGTACGGCGAGGAGGCGGCGGACCGCGGTCTCAAGGCGATCATCGCGGGGGCGGGCGGGGCGGCCCACCTCCCCGGCATGCTCGCCTCGGTGACCCCGCTGCCCGTGATCGGCGTGCCGGTCCCGCTCAAGTACCTCGACGGCATGGACAGCCTGCTGTCCATCGTCCAGATGCCGGCGGGCGTCCCCGTCGCCACGGTGTCCGTCGGCGGCGCCCGCAACGCCGGTCTGCTCGCCGCCCGCATCCTGGCCGCCCACGACGGCGAACTGCTCGCGCGGATGAAGGAGTTCCAGCAGGAGCTCAAGGAGCAGGCGACCGAGAAGGGCAAGCGGCTGCGCGCCAAGACCCAGGGCGCGGACTCCTTCGGTTTCGGGAAGTAGGCGCGCCATGAGCCTTCCCGGCACCCTCGAACGCGCCCGCCTGCTGCTCGCCGACCACCCCGTGGTCGACGGTCACAACGACCTGCCGTGGGCCCTGCGTGAACAGGTCGGCTACGACCTGGACGCCCGTGACATCGCCTCCGACCAGACCGGCAGCCTGCACACCGACATCCCGCGCCTGCGGGCCGGCGGCGTCGGGGCCCAGTTCTGGTCCGTCTACGTCGCGCCGAGTCTGGCCGGCGACGACGCGGTCAGTGCCACGCTGGAGCAGATCGACGTCGTCACGGAGATGCTCGCGCGCTACCCGGCCGACCTGCGGCGCGCCCTGACGGCCGACGACATGGAGAAGGCCCGTGCCGAGGGCCGCATCGCCTCCCTGATGGGTGCCGAGGGCGGCCACTCCATCAACAACTCGCTGGGCACCCTGCGCGCCCTGCACACGCTCGGCGTCCGCTACATGACGCTGACGCACAACGACAACACCGACTGGGCGGACTCGGCGACGGACTCCCCGCGCGTCGGCGGCCTGTCTGAGTTCGGCCGCGAGGTCGTGCGGGAGATGAACCGCATCGGCATGCTGGTCGACCTCTCGCACGTCGCGGCCACCACGATGCGGGACGCCCTCGCCACGTCCGTGGCGCCGGTGATCTTCTCGCACTCCTCCGCCCGGGCGGTCTGCGACCACCCGAGGAACATCCCGGACGACGTCCTGCGGATGCTCGCGGCCAACGGTGGTGTGGCCATGGCGACCTTCGTGCCGAAGTTCGTCCTGCCCGCTGCCGTGGAGTGGACCCTGGCCGCCGACCGCAACATGCGGGAGCACGGTCTGCACCACCTGGACACCACTCCGGCGGCCATGCGGATCCACGCGGACTTCGAGGCGGTCAACCCGCGCCCGATGGCCACCGTCGCCACGATCGCCGACCACCTCGACCACATGCGCGAGGTCGCCGGGATCGATCACGTCGGCATCGGCGGTGACTACGACGGAACGGCCTTCCTGCCGCTGGAGCTGGAGGACGTGTCGGGCTACCCGCACCTGATCGCCGAGCTGCTCACGCGCGGCTGGTCGGACCAGGACGTGGCCAAGCTGACCTGGCGGAACGCGGTCAGGGTGCTGCGTGACGCGGAATCGGTCGCGGCCGACCTCGGCGCCCGCGTCGGCCCGTCGCACGCGACGATCGACGCGCTCGACGGCCAGGGTCACTCGTACTGACCGCACGGCGTCGAGGAAAGCGAGGAGGGGGCGGCCGCTGCGGCCGCCCCCTCCCGCGTGTCAGGCCTTCGGGCGTCCCATCGCCCGGTAGGTCCATCCGGCGTCACGCCACACCGCCGGGTCCAGCGCGTTGCGGCCGTCCAGGATGATCCGCCGCCCGGCGGCCTCGCCCAGCGCCGCCGCGTCCAGCTCCCGGAACTCGCGCCACTCGGTCAGGTGCAGCACCACGTCCGCACCGCGCACCGCGTCCAGCGCCGTGTCGGCGTAGCCCAGCGTCGGGAAGAGGCGGCGGGCGTTGTCCATGCCCTTGGGGTCGAAGACGGTGACCTGGCCGCCCTGCAGGTGGATCTGCCCGGCGACGTTCAGGGCCGGGGAGTCGCGTACGTCGTCGGAGTCCGGCTTGAACGTGGCGCCCAGCACGGCGACCCGCGTCCCGAGGAACGACCCGCCGCCCACGGCCTCGCGGGCCAGCTCGACCATGTGGCCGCGGCGGCGCATGTTGATGGAGTCGACCTCCCGCAGGAAGGTCAGCGCCTGGTCCGCGCCCAGCTCACCGGCGCGGGCCATGAAGGCGCGGATGTCCTTGGGCAGACAGCCCCCGCCGAAGCCGATGCCGGCCCGCAGGAACTTCTTCCCGATCCGCTCGTCGTGGCCGATGGCCTCGGCGAGCTTCACCACGTCGCCGTCGGCGGCCTCGCAGACCTCCGCCATGGCGTTGATGAACGAGATCTTGGTCGCCAGGAAGGAGTTGGCCGAGGTCTTCACCAGTTCGGCCGTCGGGAAGTCCGTCACCACGAAGGGGGAGCCCTCGGCGACGGGGACCGCGTACACCTCGCGCAGCAGCTTCTCGGCCCGCTCGCTCTCCACACCCACGACGATCCGGTCCGGGTGCAGCGTGTCCTTGACGGCGAAGCCCTCGCGGAGGAACTCGGGGTTCCAGGCCAGCTCGGCGTCGGTGCCCACCGGGGCCAGTTCGGCCAGCCGCTCCGCCAGCCGGGCGGCGGAGCCCACCGGCACGGTGGACTTGCCGACGACCAGGGCGGGGCGGGTCAGCTGCGGGGCGAGCGATTCGAAGGCGCTGTCCACATAGCTCATGTCGCAGGCGTACTCGCCGTGCTTCTGCGGAGTGTTCACGCAGACGAAGTGGACGTCGCCGAAGGCGCCGATCTCCTCCCAGGAGGTGGTGAACCTCAGCCGCCCGGTCGAGCCCTCGATACCCGCGACGTGCTTCTGCAGGATCTCCTCGAGCCCCGGCTCGTACATCGGCACCCTGCCCGCCGAGAGCATCTCGATCTTCTCGGGGACGACGTCGAGCCCGAGCACTTCGAAGCCCAGCTCCGCCATGGCCGCGGCATGGGTGGCGCCGAGGTAGCCGGTGCCGATCACGGTGATCCTGAGGGCCATGGGTGCTCCTGAACGATGCGGACAGACGTGCGGACCGAGCATATCCGGGGCCCGTGGAGGGCCTGATCCCGCAGGGCCCCGGGGGCTGTCGGCAAGCTCACGTGTCCCGCCCGTATGCCTCCGCCGGGCGCGGCCACTAAAATCGGGGTTACTTAACGGTAGTTAGCATCCTTGGGGAGTGAACGTCTTGGCGGGTTCGACCGACTTCGACCTGTACCGTCCGGCCGAGGAGCACGACATGCTCCGCGAGACGATCCGTTCGCTGGCCGAGGCGAAGATCGGCCCGTTCGCCGCCGAGGTGGACGAGGAGGGGCGCTTCCCCCGCGAGGCGCTGGACGCCCTGGTCGCGTCCGACCTGCACGCGGTCCACGTCCCCGAGGAGTACGGCGGCGCGGGCGCCGACGCGCTCGCCACGGTCATCGTGATCGAGGAGGTCGCCCGCGTCTGCGCGTCCTCGTCCCTGATCCCTGCCGTGAACAAGCTGGGCTCGCTCCCGGTCATCCTCTCCGGCTCCGAGGCGCTCAAGAAGAAGTACCTCGGCCCGCTGGCCAAGGGCGACGCGATGTTCTCGTACGCCCTGTCCGAGCCGGACGCGGGCTCCGACGCGGCCGGCATGAAGACCAAGGCGGTGCGTGACGGCGACTTCTGGATCCTCAACGGTGTGAAGCGCTGGATCACCAACGCGGGCGAGTCCGAGTACTACACGGTGATGGCCGTCACCGACCCGACGAAGCGCTCCAAGGGCATCTCGGCGTTCGTCGTCGAGAAGTCCGACGAGGGCGTCTCCTTCGGCGCTCCGGAGAAGAAGCTCGGCATCAAGGGCTCCCCGACGCGCGAGGTGTATCTCGACAACGTCCGCATCCCCGCCGACCGCATGATCGGCGAGGAGGGCACCGGCTTCGCCACCGCGATGAAGACCCTGGACCACACCCGCATCACGATCGCGGCCCAGGCGCTCGGGATCGCGCAGGGCGCCCTCGACTACGCCAAGGGCTACGTCCAGGAGCGCAAGCAGTTCGGCAAGCCGATCGCCGACTTCCAGGGCATCCAGTTCATGCTCGCCGACATGGCCATGAAGCTGGAGGCCGCCCGCCAGCTCACCTACGCGGCGGCCGCGAAGTCCGAGCGCCTCGACGGCGACCTGACCTTCTTCGGCGCCGCAGCCAAGTGCTTCGCCTCCGACGTCGCGATGGAGGTCACCACGGACGCCGTCCAGCTGCTCGGCGGCTACGGCTACACCCGTGACTACCCGGTCGAGCGCATGATGCGCGACGCCAAGATCACGCAGATCTACGAGGGCACCAACCAGGTCCAGCGCATCGTCATGGCGCGCAACCTGCCGTAACCCGCGCGCCGGCCCGTGCGCGGAGAATCCTGAGGCCCCCGGCGGTATGCCGGGGGCCTCAGGGCGTAGGGGAGGGGGTGTTCTGCTTCGCCTCGGAGTCACTCTGCGTTGTTGTCGGCTCGCGGGCTGATGAGCTGGTGCAGCCCACGCGGGCTTCCGTGCCGGTGTCAGCTCGCCCGGGCCCGGTGCGCATGAGCGGCTTCGGCGTCGGTGCGGCAGTCGCGGCAGTGGCCCGGGTGGCGTGACCGGAAGGCGCGGTCGCAGTGGTCGCAGTTCTGGAGCGGGATGACGATCGCGCCGGGGCGGGCTGGTGGCGCGAGATCCTTGGCTCCGGGGAGCGGCGGCGGCAGGAGCGTGGTGATGCGGTGCCGAAGGAACTTCGCCGGGTGCTTCACGGGAACCGGCAGGTCGGCCGTGAGGGCGTGCCGGACGGAGTCGGGGTGGGCGTCGCGTTCGAGCCAGGCGGCGACGCCCGGGGTGAGGGTGCGGATGTCGGCCTCGGTCAGCCCGAGTTGAGGAGCGTGGCGGCGCAGGTCGGCGAGGACCGCTGCGGCTGTTCGCTGGAGTTCCGGGGTGAGCGTGCTCGGCTGCGGAAGCGGTGCGGGTGGTGTCGTGCGCGCAGTGGGCGGCGGTACGCGGGCCGGGGTGGGCTGCTGTACGGGAACGGGTACGGGTGCGGGCGGCTGCGGTGACACCCGCGGTGAGGGCGGCTGGTCCTGGGGCGGTGCGGCCGGGCTCTGTCGCGGAGGTGCGACCGGGTGTCGTCGGGTCCGGGGCCCTGGAACGGCTGCCACTGAGCCGGCGACCGCGTCCGCGCCTGGCTGGTTGCACGAGACCGTGCGGGTCACGATGCGGCCGTCGGCCAGGCGTACACGGCTGCGGTGGAGATAGCCGGTGGCCTCCAACTCCCGCAGGGCGGAGGCGATGCGGGTCTCGCTCTCCGGGAAGCGCTCGGCGAGGCGCTTGATGCCGATCTTCGCTCCGGCGGGCAGTGACTGGATGTGCAGGGCCAGCCCGATCGCGACGAGTGAGAGGCCGCGATGCTGGGCGAGGTGGTTGCCGACGACGGTGAAACCGGCGGAATGCCGGACGTTGAGGTGGACGACACCGGAGGACGGTGTGACGGCGTCCCCGGATGACGGGGGCGGGGCGCACGGGGGCGCGATAGCCTGCTGAGTAGCCATCGGGAAGCTTTCTCTTCCTCGGTGGTCAGGCCCTCGATCGGGATTCGTAGTCCCGGCCGGGGGCCGTCGCATGTCTGTGGTGGTCGGGGCGAGCATATGCCCGGCAACCCGTCTCAAATCCAGCCCAGTTGCCATATGTCACCCGCGCGAGTGACGTGAACGGCGCGTGGGTCGGGTTGGGTTGGGGAAGGTGATTTCCCCAGTTTCTTCAAAGCCTTATGCGTCGTGGAGCACCGCGTCCTGGAGCACCGGGTCGCGGTTCACCGGGTCGCAGGTCTCCACGACCCGGTGGCCGTGGTCACAGCGCTGTCCCGGCTGTCCAGGGTGACGGACCGGGGACGCACAGGGTTGAGCAGAAATGGCATGCACGTCGGAAGTGGGGCACGGATGAGCGTGGATGAGGCCGGTACACAGCGTGTGTGCGGTGGAGCGGACGAGCCCGGCTGGGACGTCGACCCCGACGACGAATCGGGGGCGGCCGTGGTCGCCGCCGTCGGCCGCCAGATCAAGGCCTGGCGCGAGGCGGCCGGGATGCGGGCCGGCGAGTTCGGGGCGGCGATCGGGTACGGCGAGGACCTGGTCTACAAGGTCGAGGGAGGTCGGCGCATCCCCCGGCCGGAGTTCCTGGACCGCGCGGACGAGGTGCTGGGGGCGGGCGGGAAGCTGGCCATGATGAAGCGGGAGGTGGCAGAGGTCCGGTACCCGAGGAAGGTGCGGGACCTGGCGAAACTGGAAGCCAAAGCAGTCGAACTGCTGTCGTACGGGAGCCACGCACTGCACGGTCTGTTGCAGACGAACGCCCATGCCCATGCCCTTCTGCGGACTCGGCGACCTGCCTACTCCGCCGATGAGCTGGAGCGCATGCTGGCGGCGCGGATGGCTCGGCAGCGCGTCCTCGACCAGCCAGCCGCTTTGGATCTCAGCTTCGTCCTGGAAGAAGCGACGCTCCGCCGTCCTACCGGGGGCACAATGGTCCAACGCCAACAGCTCGAACGCCTGTTGGAAGTAGGGGAGATGCGGAACGTCGAGATCCAGGTGATGCCGACGATCCGCTGGGATCACCCGGGCACGGGCGGAAGGATCCAGGTGCTCAAGTTCGGTGACGGCTCAGCAATGGGTCGTACCGACGACGAGTACGGAGGGCGGCCCATCTCCGACCCGAAACAACTTCGGGTGCTTGAGCTGCGGTACGGCATTATCAGGGCCCAGGCTCTCCCGCCGGGGGAGTCCCTGGCTCTCATCGATGAAGTGCTGGGAGAGACATGATTCGCAAGAAACCTGCTGAGGGCCCCGGTTCGCTCGTCTGGTTCAAGAGCAGCTACAGCGACACCAGCAACGGGAACGACTGCGTCGAGGTCGCCGTGGGGTCGGGCCGGGTGCACGTTCGCGACTCCAAGCACGTGCCCGGTCCGCAGGTCGGCTTCGGGCCGTCCGCGTGGGCGGACTTCGTGGCGCACACGGGCGGCGACTGACCGGCTCGCGCCGGGCCGGGAAACAGGAAGATCCGGACGGAGGACCGTCCGGATCTTCTGTGTACCGCTGTGTACCGCCGGTCAGTTGCCCTTGACCGTGACCTTCTCGTCGTTCTTCAGCTGCTCCACGAGCTGCTTGACCTTGGCCTTGTCCCAGACCAGGTTGCCGCCCACGCTGCCCGAGATCGGCATGTTCATCGACGTGCCCTCACCGCCGGTGACGCCCTTCATCGCGAAGAACATCTTGCCGAGCGACCAGAGCGACATGTCCTTGTCCACGACCAGCGTGTCCAGGCCGGCGCCCATCGTCGGGTACAGCTTGAACGGGTTGAGGATCGTGGACGGCGTCGCCGTCTGGGAGGCCAGGGCCGCGAGGAACTTCTGCTGGTTCTTCGTGCGGTCCAGGTCACTGCCCGCGAAGGCGTACCGGGTGCGGACGAAGGCGAGCGACTGCTCGCCGTTGAGCGTCTGCTTGCCGGCCTGGAAGTCGGCGCCGGAGTTCTTGTCCTTGAACGCCTTGGGGATGTCCAGCTCGACCCCGCCGATCGCGTCCACGATCTTGGCGAAGCCGCCGAAGCCGATCTCGACGTAGTGGTCGATGCGCAGCCCGGTGTTGAACTCGACCGTGCGGACCAGCAGCTCCGGGCCGTCCTCCGCGTACGCCGCGTTCAGCTTCACCTGGCGGCCGGTGCCCTTGAAGGTCTTGCCGGACTCCGATCCCACGAAGCTGGGGATCTCGACGTTCGAGTCGCGGGGCAGGGAGATCAGCGTCGGGCCGTTGGAGCCGTCGTGCAGGATCATCATCGAGTCGGTGCGCTTGCCCTCGGCCGAGCCCGTGTGCAGCTTCTTCTTGTCCTCGGCGGTCAGACCCTCGCGGCTGTCGGAGCCCACGATCAGGTAGTTCGTGCCGTCGCCCTCGGAGGGGCGGTCGATGACCTTGGAGAGGTCGACGTCGCGCTTGAGCTTGCCGTCGGCCCAGAAGTACGTGCCGACGGAGACGGCGAGGACCACGACGACGAGGGTCAGTACGCCGACCTTGATGCGGCGGCCCCAGTCCGGGGCGGCGCGGGGCTGGACGTAGCCGCCGTCGCCGCCGTAACCGCCACCTCCGTGGCCGCCTCCGTGGCCGCCTCCACCGTGACCGCCGCCGTAGACCTGGCCCGTGTTGTAGCCGCTGTCGTAACCGGGGCCGTCGTCGTACCCCTGTCCCTGCTGCGGCGGGATGCGGGGCGGGGACTGCGGGGGTGCGGGGCGCCGCCGGACGTGCGGCATGGCGCGGGCGCCCTCGGGCTGCGGGCTGCCACTGCCACGCCCGTAGCCGTCGCCGGGTCCGCCGTTACGTCCTTCGGGCCAATCGCTCATGCGGACAAGTGTGCCGCCTCGACCTGTGGCTCTTACAGGGTGTACGTGGGATCGGGTCACGGCTGTTGCCAAGCTGATGCAATGCAACCGGGTGCAAGCCCCCGCATAAGGTGGACGGCATGACAGATCAGCCCCAGCCATCCGAGGGTGCGGTTCCGGCCAAGCCGACCGCGGCCTCCCGGACCACTCTCAGCCACATCATGACCGGCAGCGACACCAATCTCCTGGGCACGGTGCACGGTGGCGTGATCATGAAACTGGTCGACGACGCGGCCGGCGCGGTCGCAGGCCGGCACTCCGGCGGCCCGGCGGTGACGGCGTCGATGGACGAGATGGTGTTCCTGGAGCCGGTCCGGGTGGGTGACCTCGTCCACGTCCGCGCGCAGGTGAACTGGACCGGGCGCTCCTCCATGGAGGTCGGCGTCCGCGTCATGGCCGAGCGGTGGAACGAGTCCACCCCCGCACAGCAGGTCGGCAGCGCGTACCTGGTGTTCGCCGCGGTCGACGAGGACGGCAAGCCGAGGCAGGTGCCCCCGGTGCTTCCGGAGACCGAGCGGGACAAGCGGCGCTACCAGGAGGCGCAGATCCGGCGTACGCACCGCCTCGCCAGGAGGCGCGCGATCAAGGAGCTGCGCGAGCAGCGCGCCGCCGAGGGCATCGACGACTGAGGGCGCCCGCGCTCCGCACCCCTTCCGCGGGGGCGGCCCCGTACGGACGCCGGAGGCCCGGCATCCCCAGGGGGTGCCGGGCCCTTCGCGTGCCGGGTTCCGGCCGCCCCGCCGGGCCGGGCCGTCGCAGCGTCACGGGCAGACCACCTGGTCGCCCGTGACCGTGCCGAACTCGCCCCGCTGGGGATCCTCGGCCTTGACCCGGTGCACCTTGGTGAAGTCCGTACCGGCGATGACCTTCATGGTCCCGCCCTGCCCGGTCACCGCCCTCAGCTCGCATCCGGGCAGGGCGGTGGCCAGGGACCTGGCCGACCGGTCCCACCGCGGGTCGTAGCTGACGATGGTCCGCGCCAGATCGCTGGTGCTGCCGCCCAGCGGTGCCCGGGTCGTGTTGAAGCCGGTGCCGCGCAGGGCCGTGTCGACGTCCTGGCCGAGGCCGTCCTTGCGCGTGCCGTTGTAGACCTGCACCCGGATCTGCTCCGGGGCCACGTCGACGACCGTCGCCCCGGGCTGCTTCGGCAGCGCGGGCGCGAGCGGCCGGTCCTCACGCAGGGCCCGGAACAGCTTCCTCGACTTCTGCGCGTCCCACCGCACGGTGGAGCCGATGCCCTTGACCTGGAACCCCTTCTCCTGGAGGGGCACCGAGGCGAACTCGGACGAGGCAGGGGTGAAGCCGCGCATGGCCTTGCCCAGCTGAAGCATCTGCTCCGTCCCGAAGCCCTTGTCGGCGCGCACCGATGCGAGCATCGACGAGGCGACCTGCTGGAACTTCACCGGGTTCATCAGCACCCCGCTGCTGGTCGTCTGCTTGATCAGCGCCGCCATGAACTTCTGCTGGCGCTGCATCCGGCCCAGGTCGGCGGCTCCGTCCAGGTGCCGGGAGCGCACGTACTGCAGGGCCCTGCCACCGTCCAGCCGGTGGGTGCCGGCCGTCAGGTCCAGCCCGGTGTACGCGTCCTTGAGCGGCTTGGCCGTGCAGATCTCCACACCGCCCAGGGTGTCGACGGTCTTCATGAAGCTGGTGAAGTCGACCTCCAGGTAGTGGTCGATCTTGACCCCGGTCATGTCCTCGACGGTTCGCACGGTGAGCTGCGGCCCGCCCTCGGCGTAGGCCGCGTTGAGTTTCACCGGGTGCGCCGAGTGCTGCTTGCCGGTGGTCCCGTCGGTGTGCGCAGGGAGCTCGGCGTAGCTGTCACGCGGGAGGCTGACGACGCTGGCACGCTGCTTGTCGGCGGACAGGTGGACGAGCATGAGGGTGTCGGTGCAGTGGCAGGGGGCGCCGCCCAGCCTGTACTTCTTCTTCTCCGCCTTGCTGATCCTGTCGCGGCCGTCGGTGCCGACGAGCAGCAGATTCAGCCCGTGTCCGCCCTGCGGCCGGTTCTTCATGTCCTTGAAGGGGTCGACACGGTCGATCCCCGTCTCCAGACCGCTCACCACGGCATGGCCGATCCCGCCGGCGCCGAGCACCAGCACGGACAGCCCGGTGACGACCCGCATGCCCCACCGGGGCGCGGTCTTCCGCCCGCCGCGCTTGCGCCCGCGGCCGCCGGCCCGGGGCTGCCGGGCGGGGCGGCGCTGCGGTGGAGCGGTGCGGGGGTGCGGTGGACGGGGCGATCGGTGCGGCGTGGGCACGGGGGACACCTCCGCGGTGCGAGTGGGACTTTCGCACGGTAGGCCCATACGATCTGCAGACCGGTAGCAGACCCGGCGGCGCGCGCCGCAGTCCCCCGTTCGCGGTAACGTGGCGGCCGAATCACGCCGGCTCCTGGGGTGCGAAACCTCCGGAAGCCCTGGCACCCCCGAGGACCCCCGAGGACCACATGTCTGCCGCGCAGCACCCCGCCGTCTCCGTGATCATGCCGGTACTCGACGAGGAACGCCATCTCAGGAACTCGGTCCGGCACATCCTGGAGCAGGAGTACGCCGGTGAGATGGAGGTCGTGATCGCCCTCGGCCCCTCGAAGGACCGTACGGACGAGATCGCAGCCGAGCTGGTCAGGGAGGACTCCCGGGTCCACACGGTGCCCAACCCCACCGGTCGCACGCCCGCCGCGCTCAACGCCGCGATCAAGGCGTCGAGCCACCCGATCGTGGTACGCGTGGACGGCCACGGCATGCTCTCGCCGAACTACATCGCGACCGCGGTCCGGCTCCTGGAGGAGACCGGTGCCCAGAACGTCGGCGGCATCATGCACGCCGAGGGCGAGAACGCCTGGGAGGAGGCCGTCGCCGCCGCGATGACCTCGAAGATCGGCGTCGGCAACGCGGCCTTCCACACCGGCGGGAAGGCCGGCCCGGCCGAGACGGTCTACCTCGGCGTCTTCCGCCGCGAGGCGCTGGAGCGGGCGGACGGCTACAACGTCGAGTTCATCCGCGCCCAGGACTGGGAGCTGAACTTCCGCATCCGCGAGGCGGGCGGTGTCATCTGGTTCTCGCCGGAGCTGAAGGTCCAGTACCGCCCGCGGCCCAGCGTCCGGGCGCTCGCCAAGCAGTACAAGGACTACGGCCGCTGGCGCCACGTCGTCGCCCGCTACCACTCGGGCTCCATCAACCTGCGCTACCTGGCCCCGCCGACGGCCGTGTGCGCCATAGCCGCGGGCATCGTCGTCGGCGCAGCCGTCACCCCGTGGGCCTTCGTGGTCCCGGCCGGATACGCCGCGGCGATCGTCGCCGGGTCGCTCCCCGCGGGCAAGGGCCTCCCGCTGAAGGCCCGGGCGCAGATTCCCGTCGCCCTCGCGACCATGCACATGTCGTGGGGATACGGCTTCCTGACCAGCCCGCGCTCGCTCGCGAAGCGGGTCATCGCCAGCCGCCGTCCGGCCGTCGGCGAGCAGCAGACGGTCTGACCGTCGTCACGTCGCATGGGAGAGGGCCCCGCCGTCCGGCGGGGCCCTCTCCCATGCGACGTGACGACGGACTCAGAAGGTGAAGCCCGGGTTCACCTTCATGCACTTCTTCTCCGCGCCGTTCAGCGGGTTCGCCGACTCGGGTGTCTTCTCGTCCTCGGCCTTGGCCGGGTAGGCCCCGTCCTCGCGCCAGTCGGCGCCGACCGCCAGGACGATCCCCGACACGTCGGTCGACTTCTTGACCTGCGACACCGGGATCCCGAGCGCCTTGGCGACGGCCTGGGCGTCACCCTCCAGGTCCGCGCTCGGGAAGAGGACGCCCGTCCTGGCGGCGCCCTCGACGTTCTGCGAGTCGACCAGGGCCCTGGTGAAGCCCGAGTCCTTCAGCAGGCCCTTGACCGTGCCCGCACGTCCCTGTGCCGGGCCGAGGGTGTCCGTGCCGGTCGCGTTGCGCACGCTGACGGCGATGTCGGCGGGCGCGTCCGCCGGGTCCTTCACGACAGGCGCCTTGCGCTTGGAGGCCTTGCCGTCCAGCGGAACGTCCTCCCGGACCATCCGGAAGACCTGTTCGGCCTCCTCCGGCTTCGGGAAGACGCGACCGCTCAGGTTTCCGGTGCCGTAGACGTTCGGCATGGTCGTCATGGTGATGCGGTCGGTCGGCGCCTTCTGGAGCTCCGAGGCCAGGTCGTAGAGCTTCTTGACGCTGTCGAGCCCCTTGTCGACCGTCAGCGCCGTGGTCGCCGCCTCGGCGAGACCCGTCAGCTTCCCGGGATCGGTGAGCTTGGTGCCCTTGCGCAGTTCGCGCACCATCGAGTTGAGGTACTGGTGCTGGGCCTTGGTGCGGCCGAGGTCCGTGTTGTCCTCGAAGCCGTACCGCGTGCGCAGCCACTGGAGGGCCTGCTTGCCCTTGACGGAGGTCGTCCCCTTCTCCAGTTTCAGGCCGGACCCCTTGCCGTCCCTGGTGTGGGAGTACACGTTGGCGTCGACACAGACCGGGACGCCGCCCACGGCGTCGGCCATCGAGACCACGCCCGAGAAGTCGATCATCATGAAGTGGTCGATGGTGATGCCGGTGAGCTCGTACCAGGCGGCCACCGTGCACCCGGGGCCGCCGCGCTCCAGGCTCTCGTTCGTCTGGACGGGGACCGTGCTGGCGGGGAAGACCTTGCCGGAGTCGGGGTCCGTGCACTTGGGCATCTTCAGCATCGTGTCGCGCGGCATGCTGACGACCGAGATGTTGCTGCGGTCGGCGGAGAGGTGCAGCAGCATCTGCACGTCGGCGAGGGCGGGACCGCCGAAGTTCTCCTTGGCCCCGCCGAGCTTCTGGTTGGCCTTGGTGTCCCGGGCGTCGGAGCCGATGAGAAGAATGTTCAGGGGGGTCTGACCTGCGGCGTTGGCCTTGTGGTCGGCCATCTTCTTGTCGCCGAGCGTCAGGTCCTCCTTCTTGATGTTGCCGTTGAGGTGTCGGTAATAGAGGTAACCGGCGGCGCCGGTGCCGAGTATCAGCAGGGCGAGGACGGACGCCACCCAGCGCAGTACGCGCCGCTTGCCCCCTTTGGCCGCCCGCCGTGAACGGCGGTTCGGCCCGCCGGGGCCCTGCCCGCCCGCGGCCGGGGCCGACCGCCTCGATCTGCCGTGCCCTCCGTGGCCCCCCGCGTCGCCCCCGGCGGGGCCGTCGTGCCGTCCGCGAGGACGCGATTCCGCCCCGCGCGTGCTGTTCCGTCCCACCAGGACCCCCCTGCTGCTCAGACTTCCGCTGTGGCGCGGCGACCCGTCGTCACTTCGCGCATACCGCCTTGTCGGCGCTTGCCTTCTGAATGTCCTCCGGTGCCTTCCGCGGACCGGTGAGGGGCACCCCGGCGCCCTCGTAGTCCGCGCCCAGGGTCAGCACCATCGCCTGAGTCCCCCCGGCGGCGGGCTTGCCCTCCTTCAGCGCGGTGGCGGGCAGGCCCATGATGTCCGCGAGCGCGCGGGCCTGGTCCGCCTGGGCCGGCACGTACGCCAGCGTGGTCTTCTCGGCCTTCGCCGGGGCGTTCGACCCGTTGGAGGCGCCGGACACACCCTGCTGATCCTGCAACCAGCTGACGGTCGTGCCCGCCGCGCCGGTGCGGTCGCCGCCGTTCTGGACCGTGACCTCGATGTCCGCGGGCTTCGCCCTGCTGCCGGTGAGGGCCGCCTCCCGCTTGGTCCGCGCAGCCCGCTCCTGCGCCTTGACCTCGGTGAGGGACGTGTCGGAGCGCATCAGGCCGAAGAGCTGGGGGGCCTTCTGCTGGTCCACGACCACCGTGACGGGCGTCGGTTCCGCCGGGTTGTCCACCACCGGCAGCGTCACGAAGGTGATGTTCTTCGTGTCGATCCTGCCGAGCTCCCTGGCGAGCGAGGTCAGCTTCTTGATCGATCCGATTCCGGAGTCGACGGTGAGCGCCTTGGTCGCGGCGTCGGCCAGCTTGAACAGCTTGCGCGGGTCGGTCAGTGTGTCGTCGGACTTCATCCTGCGGATCATCGAGCCGATGAACTGCTGCTGGATCTTGATCCGGTCGAGGTCGCTCTCGTTGCCGAAACTGTGGCGGGTGCGGACGAAGGCCAGCGCCTGCTCACCCTCGACGGTGGACCGTCCGGCCGGCAGGCGGAGGTGGGAGTCCGCGTCGTCGACGGGCTTGGCCAGGCAGACCTCGACGCCGCCGACGGCCGTGGAGAGCGTCTTGACCGCGTTGAAGTCGACCATCATGAAGTGGTCGACGGGCAGGCCGGTTATCTTCTCGACCGTCCGCATCGTGCAGCCGGGGTCGCGGCCCTCCTGGCCGAGGCTCACGTTGAAGCGGATGCCGTCCGTGCCGGGTATGACCTTCTCCGAGCCGTCCGGCTGCTTGGTGGTGCAGTCCGGTACGTCGGTTATCAGGTCGCGGGGGATGCTCAGCGCCGTCGCGTTGGTGCGGTCGGCGGAGACGTGGAAGAGGATGTTGGTGTCGGCGTGGCCGGTGCTGCCCTTGTCGCCGTAGCCCTCGTTGCCCTTGCCGGTCCGCTTGTCCGTGCCGATGATCAGGATGTTGAGCGGGGTGTCGGCGTGCGCGACCGTTCTGCTGCCCGCGGTGCCCACGTCGACGGTCGCGAGGTTGCCGTTGAACTTCTGGTAGAGGGCGTACGCCCCCGCCGACCCGGCGAGGGTCACGAAGGCCATGACCCCGCCGGTCCACAGGAGGACCTTGCGCCGGCGCGACCGCGGCTGCCTGCGACCGCGGCGCCCGGCCGCCGGCTCCGTGCCGGGGCCGTGCGTGCGGCTCCGCTGCGCCGGAACACGGCCGGGCGATCCGCCGGATTCGCCCCCGTCGGCGAAATGGCCGTCACCCCGGTAGGAGCCCGGCGACTCTGCTGCGGAGTGGTCCAGTCGCAATTCGTAATTGCCGGTCTGCGGGTTGAGCACCCACTGGTCGGCGGGGTCGATTTCCTCCGCCCGCCCACGGTTGTGCGCGTCCACGGTTACCTGAATCCTCCGTCGGTGCCACGTGAGGCACCTCCCCCGCAGGGTCCTCGGTTGATCTTCCGGCCCTGCGGCGCCTGATGGCCGCGAGCACCGGATCGCGTCAGCGTAACCGGCGGAATCGGCCACAGGGGGCGTGCGTGACGCAGTCCACGCCCCTTACAACCGGGCATTCCTCCTATTACGCTCGGATTGCTTGCTGATGCTTGGGAATTGCTTTACGAGCCGCACGGGTCGTCGGCCGCATTCGAACCCGAATACGTCGGAGCCGGTGTCGGGCTCCCGTCCGCCGTCGTGCCCGGCTTTTCGCCGGACGGGTTCGCGGAGCTGTGATCCGCCTGTGAATCCCCGGAATCGTTCTTCTCGGGCGGCACCACGGCGACGGGCTCGTCCTTCCGCAGCTGGGTGAAGAGCCTGTCGGCGTCCGGCTGCACGAGCTCGTCCCGGTTCGGGTCGGCGCGGTAGGCCTGCCTGGGCACGGTCAGGAACTGCACCTTCTCGGTCGGTACGTTCCGCATGCCGCGTACCAGGTCGTACAGGTCCCGCAGCGAGTCGAGGCCCGGGTCCGTGGTCAGCGACTTCGTCGCCGCGTCCAGGACCGGGTACAGCCGCGTCGGGTTCAGCAGGACGCCGTTGCTCTGCATCTTGTTGACCAGGGCCCCGAGGAACTTCTGCTGGCGGTCCATGCGCTCGGTGTCGCTGCCGTTGCCGATCGACTTGCGCGCCCGGACGTACCCCAGGGCCTGCTCGCCGTCGAGCTCCTGGCGCCCGGCGGGGAGCTTGAGGTGGGCGTCGGCGTCGTCGACCGGCTTCTTGAGGCAGACCTCGACGCCGTCCACGGCGTCGACCATGTCCTTGAAGCCCGCGAAGTCGATGACCATGTGGTGGTCGACGCGGATCCCCGTCATCTTCTCGACCGTGCGGATCGTGCAGGCCGTGCCGCCGAGCTCGAAGGCCCAGTTGAACTGCGCGAACTGCGCCTTCGTGGTCTTGCCGTCCGCCGTGTGGCAACTGGGGATCTGAGACATCAGGTCGCGGGGGATGGACACCGCGGTCGCGCTCCGGCGGTCGGCGGCGAGGTGCAGCAGGATCGTCGTGTCCGAGCGCTGGCTGCCGCCGTCGTCACGGCCGTACGCGCTGTTGTCCCCGGACCGGGTGTCGGAGCCGATCAGCAGGATGTTCTGCGCGTCGTGCGCGACGGGCAGCGGCCGGTCCTTCTCGTACGCCTTGAGCTCGGCCGCGGCGCTGGTGTCCGTCGTGATGTTGCCGTCCAGCTTGTTGTACAGCCACCAGCCCACTCCGGCCGCGACCAGCACGAGGAACGACACGGCGAGGGCGGTCCAGCGGAGCCAGTGGCTCCTGCCCTCGCGCTCGGGGCGCGCGGCCCAGGTCCCGTCGCCGCCCTCCCCGCCTTCCCCGCCGTCACCTTTCCGGGCCGCCGTCCCGCCCGTGTCACCCTCGCCGGAACTCTCCGGGGCGGGACCCGACGCGTCGCGCGCCCCGTCCTCGGGCCCGTCCCCTGCCGAGTGGTCGGGGCGGTCCGGTTCGGCCGGAGGGCCGGGGCTGTCGCTCACGTCTGCGTCCATCCTTCATGTTCGGCGGCGCGAGGGGCCGCCGGTCGCAGAAGTAGACGGCTGAACCTCACGCTTGGTTGTGCATTCGGGCGGCGTTCTCGACGTTGCCTCGTACCGCCTGATCATGTACCGCCGTCGGTGCTCAGTCCCGGGGGCTCGGCCCGGCATGGGCCGGACGGGTGTCGTTCACCGCGCTTGTCATACCGCCGTGTTGCTGATCCGCTCGCTCTCGACGCGCCTGGCCAGCGCGGCCTCGTCCAACTGGTCCAGGTGGCGGCACAGGACGACGGAACCTCCCGCGGCCAGCGGTGCGAGGAGTCCGGTGGACAGGCCCTCCCAGCTGTCGTAGCCGCCGCCGGTCAGCAGCCGGGAGCCCGGGGCGAGCCCCAGGTCCGCCGCGTCCTGGCGGGCCCGCGCGACGACCTGGTCCGCCGTCAGCTCGGCGCCGCCCACGATCAGAGCGGGAGCCGCGGGGTCCACCGGGGCGTACGGGGCGAAGCGGTCGCCCTGTCCCGGGACCTCCACCGCGTAGTCCGCGAAGCCCTCGGGCGGCTGCGGGAACCGGCCGCCGAGCGGGCGCAGCGCCAGCGCGATCCGTTCGCCACGGCAGGCGCGGGCCCGGTCGAGTGTGTCCGGTCCGCTCACGACGAGGTCGGCGGACGCCGGATCGCCCTGCACGTCGGCCACGACGCCCACCGACGAGCAGGCGAGCAGCCAGACGGCCGACTGCCAGTGGGCGGGGAGGAGCAGGGCGAGGCGGTCGCCGGGCTCCGCGCCCAGATCCCCCTGGAGCAGATTGGCGGTCTTGGCCACCCAATTGGCGAAGGTCGCCACGGACAGTTCGACACGCTCTCCGGTTGCGTCGTCGTAGAAGGTGACGAGAGGACGGGCCGGGTCCGCGGCGAGCGCGGATCGCAGCAGGTCGGCGGGGGTGCGATCACTGGCGTTCATCCGCGCAAGGGTACGCGGCGGGTGAGCGCCGGGCGGGTGTGACAGGTGTCCCGTACACCGGTTCGGCAGACGGTGCGTCAACTGCACCCGCTTGTACTCCAGTAGCCGGGATTGCCGGACTCTGCCAATTATTTCCTGTATGCGTGCACTTCTTGCCTCTTCCATCGGCGTCACCTGTGCGACGGCACTCACCCTCCCGCTCGCCGCCCCCGCACCTGCCGCCACCGTCTCCGCCCCGGTCGCCCACGCGGCCGCGGCCGTCCCCGTCGAACCCGCGGGTTCGACACAGTCACTTCCGCTCCGGCCCCTCGGCGGAGCGGTCCCGCGGGCCACCGGCCGGCCCTCCGAATCCATGACCCCGGCAGCGGCGCAGGGGCTGCTCCGCCGGGACTCCCGCCGCTTCTCCCTGGTCGGTGTCGTCTGGGACGACGCCGACACCGAACTCCACGGCACCGTCCAGGTCCGCACCCGGGCGACCGACACCACCCGGTGGTCCGGCTGGCAGTCCCTGGAGACCCACAACACCGACCACGCGGCCGACGCCGGAAGCCCCGAGCGGCTGTCGGGCCGGGTGCGCGGCTCCACCGCCCCGCTCTGGGTCGGCGACTCCGACGGGGTCGAGGTACGCGTACGTTCCGAGAACGCCGGCCCGCGCAGCGGCGCCGCCGACACCGCCCCCCTTCCGGCCGGTCTCCGCGTCGAACTCGTCGATCCCGGCGACGACCCGGAGCTGCCCGGCGCCGGGGCCGCCCCGGCCACCGGGACTCCGTCGGCGGGGGTCGCGACCCCGGCCACCGGGACCCCGTCGGCGGGGGTCGCGACCCCGGCGACCGCTCCCAAGCCCGGCGCGCTCCCGGAAGCCGCGGGCCTCAGCACGGCCGCGGCGGAGAGCTCCGCCGTCAACGCAGACCTCGCCCCGCTGGGCGCCGCCGAGATCACCGCCCTGAGCAAGGCCGAATCGGAGGAGCAGGCCGTCGTCGGAGCCGGCGCCAAGCCCTTCGTGGGACCACGTCCGCGCATCGTCACGCGCAAGGGCTGGGGCGCCGACGAGAGCCTGCGCGAGCGCGCCTTCGCCTACACCTCGACCGTCAAGGCCGCCTTCATCCACCACAGCGCCACCGGGAACAACTACACCTGCTCCCAGGCACCCTCCGTCCTGCGCAGCATCTACCGCTACCACGTCAAGAGCAGCGGCTGGCGCGACATCGGCTACAACTTCGCCGTCGACAAGTGCGGGAACATCTACGAGGGCCGTGCCGGAGGTGTGACCAAGGCCGTCCTCGGAGCGCACACGCTCGGGTTCAACACGAACAGCATGGGCATCGCGGTCCTCGGGACGTACAGCTCGAAGAACCCGCCCGCCGCCGCCGTCACGGCGATCGCCAAGCTCACCGCCTGGAAGCTCGGTCTGTTCGGCCGCAACCCCAAGGGCAAGGTCACCCTGGTCTCCGGTGGCAGCGGCAAGTACAAGAAGGGTGCGAAGGCCAAGCTCAACGTCATCTCCGGGCACCGCGACGGCTTCGCAACCGAATGCCCGGGAAGCCGTCTCTACAAGAAGCTCGGCACGGCCCGGACCAGTTCGGCCAAACTGCAGGGCCGCTGACCGGGAGAGCCCCGACCGGTCTGCATACACTGGCCAGCCGATACGAGGCCCGGCCCCAGCAGGAAGCAGAGACGGTGCTGTGACAGAGGCAAGAGAAGCGATCCTCCTGGTCGGTGGCAAGGGCACCCGGCTGCGTCCCCTCACGGTGCACACCCCGAAGCCGATGGTGCCGGCGGCGGGGGTGCCGTTCCTCACCCACCAACTGGCGCGCGCCAGGGCCGCGGGGGTGGAGCACATCGTGCTCGCGACGTCCTATCTGGCGGAGGTATTCGAACCGTACTTCGGGGACGGTTCGTCGCTCGGCCTCTCCATCGAGTACGTCACCGAGGACGAACCGCTGGGCACCGGCGGAGCCATCCGGAACGTGGCGTCGCGGCTGGCCTCCGGCCCGGACGAACCCGTCCTCGTCTTCAACGGCGACATCCTGACGGGTCTCGACATCCGGGCCCTGGTCGCGTCGCACGCCGCTTCCGGGGCGGCCGTCTCCCTGCACCTGACGAGGGTGGACGACCCGCGCGCGTTCGGTCTCGTGCCGACGGACGCCACGGGCCGGGTCACGGCCTTCCTCGAGAAGCCGCAGACACCCGAGGAGATAGTCACCGACCAGATCAACGCGGGGGCGTACATCTTCCGCCGGTCGGTCATCGACACGATCCCCGCCGGGCGCCCGGTGTCCGTGGAGCGCGAGACCTTCCCCGGGCTCCTGGACTCGGGCGCCCACCTCCAGGGCATGGTCGACTCCACCTACTGGCTGGACCTCGGCACCCCCCAGGCGTTCGTACGAGGATCCGCCGACCTGGTCCTGGGACGTGCCCCGTCCCCGGCGGTCCCCGGCCGGTGCGGCGAACGCCTCGTCCTGCCCACCGCCTCCGTCGCCTCCGACGCCAAACTCACCGGAGGCACCGTCGTCGGGGACGGCGCGCTGATCGGGGAGGGCGCCCGGATCGCCGGCTCCACGGTGCTGGCAGGCGCCGTCGTCGAACCGGGCGCCGTCATCACCGACTCCCTCGTCGGGGCGGGAGCGCGGATCGGCAGCCGTTCGATCCTCACGGGGGCGGTGATCGGCGACGGAGCACAGGTCGGCGCCGACAACGAACTGCGTGACGGGATCCGCGTCTGGTGCGGTGCCGTCCTCCCGGACGCGGCGGTCCGCTTCTCCTCCGACCAGTGACCCGCGGTCGTCCGGACGCCGGACGACCGCCGTCGGCCGTACCCTCGACAGGCACCCCCCGACGACCGAGGACCCCACCCGTGGCAGGACGCTTCGTACCCCGCACCGCCGCCGCACCCCGCGGGCGGCCGGCGGTCACGGGCGTGTCCGGCCCCGCACTCACCCGGACCTGGACCCCGCCGGGCCCGCTGGACCTGCGGCTGGTCCTCGGCCCGCTGCGCCGGGGCCCGGCCGACCCCGCCTACCGCGCACTGCCCGACGGGACCTTCTGGCGGGCGACCCGCACCCCCGCGGGCCCCGGCACCCTGCGCGTCTCGGCGTCCCACGACGGCACCGTCCACGGGGCGGCCTGGGGGCCGGGTGCGCAGTGGCTGCTGGACGGGCTCCCGGCCCTGCTCGGCGCCGACGACGTCCCGGAGGACTTCCGCCCCCGCCACCGGCTGCTCGCCCTGACCCAGCACCGCCGGCCCGGCCTGCGCCTGCTGCGCACCGGGCTCGTGATGGAGTCCCTGATCCCGTCGATCCTGGAGCAGAAGGTCACCACCGACGAGGCCTACCGTGCCTGGCGGCTCCTGCTCCGCACCCACGGCACCCCGGCCCCCGGCCCCACGGACCCGGGATTCGCCGCGTACGGCCTCCACGTCCTGCCGGACGCCCGGACCTGGTCGCTCATCCCGTCCTGGGAGTGGCACCGCGCGGGTGTGGACTCCAAGCGCTCCGCGACGATCCTGCGCGCGGTCCGGGTGGCCCGGCGCATGGAGGAAGCCGCTGCCATGGGGCTCACCGAGGCCATGACCCGGCTCCAGCTGATCCCGGGCATCGGCCCGTGGACGGCGGCGGAGACGCTTCAGCGCTCGAACGGCGCCGCCGACGCGGTCACGGTCGGCGACCTGCACCTGCCCGGCATCGTGGGACACGCCCTCGCGGACGACCGGGACGCCGACGACGAGGCGATGCTGGCGCTCCTGGCCCCCTACGAGGGCCAGCGCCACCGTGCGACACGCCTGATCATGCTCTCCGGCCGCATCCCGGCACGCCGGGCGCCCCGGATGCAGCCGGGCGACATCGCCCGGCTGTGACCTGGTTCAGCGCACGGTGAGGAACGCCTCCGGGTCGCGCGGCGCACGTGCCGGAGCCGCCGCCCTGGGGTGGCCGACGGCCACCGCGCCGAGCGGGTCCCAGGTGTCCGGCAGGTCCAGCACCTCGCGCACCACGGACCGGCAGAACATGGTCGAGGACACCCACGCCGAACCGAGCCGCTCACCCGCGAGCGCCACCAGGAAGTTCTGCACGCCCGCACCGGCCGCGACCACGAACATCTCGCGCTCCGCCGTGTCCCGGCGCTCGTCCCCGTACGCGTGTGATCCGTCGGTCACCAGGCACGGCACCGCGAGGTAGGGCGCGTTGCGCAGGACGTCGCCGCGGCGCACCCGCTTGGCGATCGACTCCTCGCCGCGCCCGTCCCGCCGCAGGTCGGCGATCCACGCGTCCCGCATCGCGTCCAGCAGCCGGTGCCGCGCGGCCGCGGACTCCAGCAGCACGAACCGCCACGGCGTCGTGTGGTGCGGGGCCGGAGCCGTCACGGCCGCCGCCACCGCGCGCCGCACGGCACCGGGGTCGACGGGCTCGTCCGTGAACTCCCGCACGGTGCGGCGCAGACCGAGGGCCTCCCGCACCGCCTCCGAGGTCCCCAGCCGGAACATGTCGTCGGCCGCCACCCGCACCATCGCGCGGGCGCCCTCCTCGGGTTCCCCGGTACCGGCCACCACGTGGGGCAGCCCGCGTACGACCGCGACGGGCAGCCCGGACGCCTTGCCCTTCACCAGGTCACCGGCCGAGGCCAGCTCGTCGGCGGTGGCCACGACCGTGGCGCTCAGCGGGTTGCCGTGCTCGTCGGTGCCGCCCCGGAGGTCGTCCAGCACCCTGACGCCCGCCGCGCCGATCGCGACGTCGGTGAGTCCGTTGCGCCAGGGACGGCCGAAGGTGTCCGTGACGACGACCCCGATCTGCACCCCGAGCGCGTCCCGCAGGCCGTCACGGATCGCGCGGGCGGAGGCGTCGGGGTCCTCGGGCAGGAGCAGCACCGTCCCGGCGGGGGTGTTCGAGGCGTCGACACCGGCCGCCGCCATGACGAGCCCCTGGCGGTTCTCGACGATCCTGAGGGTTCCGCGCCGGGCCACGACCCGGACGGTCTCGGCGTCGATGGCCGCCTCACGGTCGGCGGCCTCGACGATCCGGCCCTCCGCCTTCGAGACGATCTTCGAGGTGACCAGCAGGACGTCGCCGTCGGCCAGTCCCGGCTCCGTGGCGGCGATCAGCTTCGCGAGGTCGTCGCCCTCCCGTACCTCGGGCATCCCCGGCAGGGCCCACACCTGGTACGAGGGTGTCTTCGGCGCGGGTACGGAGCTCACGCGCGCACCTCCTCGGCCAGGGCGAGTGCCTGGCGGGCCATCTCGGCGGTGGTGTCCGCGTCCGTCATCATCAGGGGAACGGCGCGGCAGCGGATGCCGGCGGCCTCCACCTCGTCGACGGCCGCCGCGTCCACGGTGTCGACGAGCCAGCCGTCGAGCAGCCCCGAGCCGTAGTGCTGCGCGACGGCGGCCGCGGTGGACTCGACGCCCACGGCGGCCAGCACCTTGTCGGCCATGCCCCGCACCGGCGCGTCACCGACGATGGGGGAGAGCCCGACGACGGGGACCCCCGCCTCGGCGATGGCCTCGCGGATACCCGGTACGGCCAGGATGGTGCCGACGGAGACGACGGGGTTGGACGGCGGGAAGACGATGACGTCGGCTCCGGCGATCGCCTCCAGCACGCCGGGCGCCGGCTTCGCCTGGTCCGCGCCGACGGGCACGATGGCCTGCGCGGGCACGGAGGCCCGCAGCTTGACCCAGTACTCCTGGAAGTGGACCGCCTTGCTCTCGCCGTCGACGTCCACCGCCACATGCGTCTCGACGCGGTCGTCGGACATCGGGATCAGCCTGACCCCGGGCTTCCAGCGGGCGCAGAGCGCCTCCGTGACGGCGCTCAGCGGGTAGCCGGCGCCGAGCATCTGCGTACGGACGATGTGGGTGGCGAAGTCACGGTCGCCGAGGCCGAACCACTCGGGCCCCACGCCGTACGCCGCGAGCTCGTCCTTGACCTGGAAGGTCTCGTCGGTACGCCCCCAGCCCTGCTCCTCGTTGATGCCACCGCCGAGGGTGTACATCACGGTGTCGAGGTCGGGGCAGACCTTCAGCCCGAACAGATGGATGTCGTCGCCGGTGTTGCCGATCACCGTGATGTCCGCGTCGGGCGCGGCCTGTTTGAGGCCACGCAGGAAACGAGCACCACCGATACCGCCGGCCAGAACCACAATGCGCATACGGACCAGTCTGTCAGGCGGAGCCTGATCCTTGTGGGGGTGGTGGTGGGCGACGGGTGGGCTGTCGGGCGGAGCCTGATCGTGGGCAGGCCCTGAGGGGCGGGCCGCAGATCGTCAGGCCGGTACGACGTCCTCGGCGGCGTTGGCGCAACGGGCCGAGTGCATCGGCATGTCGGTCAGCCCCGGGAAGTAGATGTGCAGGCTGACGGCGGGCTCCAGGGAGTCGTTGACGACCTCGTGGACGTAACCGGGTGCGAACACCTGCTGGGAACCGGTGGCCAGTGTCCGGGCGCCGCGCGTGTTGTGTTCGGTCAACTCGCCGTCCAGGACGGTGAGTACCCCGGATGACAGGCCGTGGTCGTGGCGTCCGCTGCCCTGGCCGGGTACCCAGCTCAGCAGCCAGATCTCGTAGCCGGGGAAGGCCGTTCCGCCGTCGGCGGCGGGCACGGGGGGAGCGCTGTGCAGCCGGTGGTACCAGCGGGTCGTGGTGTCGTACCGGACGAGCGGGGCCCACCGGTCGCGGTCGGCGGCGATGGACCGGGCCATTCCGACGAACTCGGCCACGGTCGAGGGGTGGGGGCTGGCCGGGCGGAGGAGGTGCTGGACCTCCAGGATGTCGCCGGCGATGGAGAGGTCGCTGTCGCTGTTCATGGATGCGGTGGTTCCTCGGCATGTGGATGCGCGTACGTGGGGGTGTCGCGAAGACCGGAATGCGGTGGAGAAGGCTGGATCAGAGCTGGAGCACTACGGCTCAACAGCTGTGACAGCTGGAACAGCAACAGCGGGCCTGGACAGCGCTGCGGAACCCACGGCTGTGGGTCGCGTACGTCGCTGCGGTCGCTGGCATGAAGTCAAGAAGACCGGCACGGTGTGCGTTCTGTCAACTCAATGCCCGATTTGGCGGCAATCTTTCACCCCATCCGGTTGTGAGGAGAGGAGAAAGGTTTTGGCACCCATTTCAGAGGCAAGGTGGCGCATCAACCGCGTGTGTACACGCGGTTGAGGGGCCGTGACCCTACTGTGATCTTGGTCGCTTCGGTGATCGAATCGAAACATCGGGCCGATTCGGCTCGTCCCTCTTCCTGGGGGCGGGCCACGGAGGGGCACCGGTGGCATATGTCAGGTTTTTGGTGATTTGAACACTTTCCGCATACGCTTGGTTCCGCAGAGTGAATACCGGGGCCAATAGCAGATCTTCGCTTGACTGGCCTGAAGCTACACACTTGTAATTTCACTCGTGTCGTTCGGCCGCACCGATAACGGCCGCATCACGGGGACGCAAGAGACGGACGAGGGGCGCACATGACCGAGCTGTTCCAGCAACTGCTGGTCGAGGACGCGGACGAGGAGCTCGGCTGGCAGGAGCGCGCGCTGTGCGCCCAGACCGATCCGGAGTCCTTCTTCCCCGAGAAGGGCGGCTCCACCCGCGAGGCCAAGAAGGTCTGTCTCGCCTGCGAAGTCCGCTCCGAATGCCTCGAGTACGCCCTGAACAACGACGAGCGGTTCGGGATCTGGGGCGGTCTCTCCGAGCGTGAGCGCAGGCGCCTGAAGAAGGCGGCCATCTGACGCGGCGCCCCCGGACACCGGGAACACGATGGCCTGGGGGCCGCACCCCGCACCGGGGTGCGGCCCCCAGGCCATCGGCACGTCCGGCCGCCTCCGCGTCCCGCCCGTCAACCGCTCGGCGCGGGGCGCACATCCGTACCGTTAGTGTGGGGCCCCGTCCGAGAGACGCGTCAACGCCCCGCCGGGGCGCGCGTGTACACCGATGCAGCCCCCGGGGGGACCCCCTCCGGACCCGGCCGGAGGGCCCGTACCCCGATGTCCGTGCACAGCCACTCGGCGGCGCCGAATGCGGCCGCCGCAGCCCCTGAGTTCCCCCGGCACGTCGTCACCGCCGTGCTCGTCGCCCACGACGGCGCGCGCTGGCTGCCCGAAGTGCTCGCCGGCCTGCTCGGGCAGGAACGTCCCGTGCAGAACGTCGTCGCCGCCGACACCGGAAGCGCCGACGACTCCGCCCGCCTGGTCACCGACGCGCTGGGCGACGAGCGCGTCCTGCACCTGGCGAGGCGCACGGGCTTCGGCACCGCCGTCGAGGAGGCGACCCGCTCCGCCGGCGTCCTCACTCCGGACGACCTGCCGTACCTGAAGCGCCCGAGCAGCTGGGACCCGGCCACACGGACCTGGCGCGACGACGCCTACGACCTCCCGGAACTCCCGCACGGCGAGCCCGTCCAGTGGCTCTGGCTGCTCCACGACGACAGTGCCCCCGAGCCGGACGCGCTCGCCGAGATGCTGCGCGTCGTCGACAACGACGAGCACGCCGCGATCGTCGGGCCCAAGCTGCGCGGCTGGTACGACCGCAAGCAGCTCCTCGAGGTCGGCGTCTCCATCGCCAACAGCGGACGCCGCTGGACCGGGCTGGACCGCCGCGAACAGGACCAGGGCCAGCACGACCAGGTCCGCACCGTCCTGTCGGTGTCCTCCGCGGGCATGCTCGTGCGGCGCGACGTCTGGGAGGAACTCGGCGGCTTCGACCGCAGGCTCCCGCTGATGCGTGACGACGTCGACCTGTGCTGGCGAGCCCATCTGGCGGGCCACCGGGTCCTCGTCGCACCGGACGCCGTCCTGCGGCACGCCGAGGCCTCGGCGAGGGAACGCCGCCCCATCGACTGCGCGGGCCGCTCGGTCGCCAGCCCGCACCGGGTCGACAAGGCGGGCGCCGTCTACACCATGCTCGTCAACGCCCGTGGCAGGCAGCTGCCCTGGGCCCTGCTCCGGCTCCTCGTCGGTACGGTGCTGCGCACCCTCACCTATCTCGTCGGCAAGGTCCCCGGGCAGGCCCTCGACGAGGTCGCCGGACTCTTCGGCACCCTGCTGCGGCCCGGACGGATCCTCGCGGCCCGCCGGGACCGGCGCGGCGGTTCGGTGGACCCGGCCGAGCTGCGGTCCCTGTTCCCGCCGCCCGGCGCCACGGTCCGCGCGACGTTCGAGCAGGTCGCGGGCAACTTCGGCAACCGTTCCGACTCCGACTCCGGCGGCTCGCGGCACGGGGCGGTCGAGTCCGGCCCCGGAGGCGACGACGCCGACTTCCTGCAGATCGAGCAGTTCGCGCGGCTCAAGCGGCTCGGCCGCAAGCCCGGCCCCGTCCTGTTCGCGCTCCTCCTCCTCGTCTCGCTGGTGGCCTGCCGCGGTCTCCTCGGCGGCGGCGCCCTCGCGGGCGGCGCGCTGCTGCCCGCCCCGGCGGACGTCTCCGACCTCTGGGGGCGGTACGCGGACGGCTGGCACCCGGTGGGCACGGGCGGAACCCAGTCCGCTCCTCCCTACCTCGCCGTGATCGCCGCCCTGTCGGCACTGTTCCTCGGCTCCACCGGCTTCGCGCTCACCGTGCTGCTCGTCTGCTCGGTCCCGCTCGCCGGGCTCACCGCGTACTTCGCGTCGCGGCCGCTGATCGAATCCCGGCTGCTGCGTGCCTGGGCGAGCGTCGCCTACGCCTTCCTGCCGGCGGCGACCGGAGCGCTGGCCACCGGACGCCTCGGCACGGCCCTCCTGGCCGTGCTGCTCCCCCTGATCGCCCGCGCGGCCGTGGCCGCGCACGGACTGCGCGGTGACGGGTCGAGCGCACGGGGCAGCTGGCGCGCCACCTGGGCCTACACCCTGCTGCTCACCTTCACCACCGCCTTCACCCCGGTGCTCTGGCCGCTGGCCGTGGTGCTCGGCATCGCGGTGCTGGCCCTGCGCCGGAAGGACATCGCGGCGTACGGCCTGCGCTTCCTGGCCGTGGTGGGCACCCCGATGCTGGTCCTCGCGCCCTGGTCGCTCTCGCTGCTGACCAGCCCGTCGGACTTCCTGAAGGAGGCCGGCCTCGACCTCGGCGCGGGTACGGCGTCCGCCGTCGACCTGCTGGGCATCAGCCCCGGCGGCCCCAAGGCCGCGGGCGGCGTCCTGCTCCTGGGCATCGTGCTGGCGGCCCTGGCCGCCCTGCTGCGCGGCGAGCGGCAGTTCGCCATCCGTACCGCCTGGGTGGTCGTGCTCGCCGGCCTGGTCTTCGCCGGCCTCTCCAACGGTTCCACCTGGGCGGGACCCGCGACGCTCGTCTACGGCATCGCGCTGCTCGCCGCGGCGCTGCTCGGCGCGGACGGCGCCAGGGTCCGCGTCGCCGCTCTCAGCTTCGGCTGGCGTCAGCCGGTCGCCGCGCTCATCGCGCTGGCCGCCGGAATCGCGCCGGTCCTGGCCGCCGTCGGCTGGATGATCGGCGGCGCGGCCGGACCGCTGGAGCGCCGCGACCCGGTGCAGGTGCCGGCGTTCGTCGCGGAGGAGAGCGGCACCCGCGACCAGCCGCGCACCCTGGTCCTCGGCGGCACGTCCCCGGCCGCCGTCTCCTACAGCCTGGTCCGCGGCTCGGGCGCCCGTCTGGGCGACGCCGAACTGACCGAGTCCGGCGGCAGCAACAGCCATCTCGACAAGGTCGTCGCGAACCTGGTCGCGGGCTCCGGCGCCGACCAGGGCAGCCAGCTCAGCGGCTTCGCGATCCGCTACGTCCTCGTACGGGACGGGGCGCCCCGGCAGATGAGCCGCGTCCTGGACTCGACCCCGGGTCTCAGCCGGCTCAGCCAGCTGGACGGCAGCGCCCTGTGGCGGGTGGACCGCCAGGTCTCCCGGCTCACGATCGTCCCCTCCGGTGACGACGCGGTGCCGGTCCCGGTCGGCTCGCTGCCCGTGGAGGCGCACACCAAGATCCCCGAGGGCGGCACGGACCGGGTCCTGCGGATCGCCGACGCGGCCGACGCGGGCTGGCAGGCCACGCTGAACGGCCGGGCGCTGACTCCGAAGACCGTGGACGGCTGGGCGCAGGGCTTCGCCCTCCCCGCCGAGGGCGGCACGCTCGACCTCACCTACGACGCCCCGATCACGCACAGTGCCTGGGTCTGGGCGCAGGTGGCGCTGGGCATCGTCCTGGTGGTCATGGCCCTGCCGGGCCGCCGCCGGGAGATCGACGACGACCTGCCCGAGGAGACGGACACCGTCCCGGACGAGCCGGTGGCCGGCGAAGGGCGCCGGGCGCGCAGGCTGCGTGCGGCGGCCCAGGCCGCCGAGGACGCGGACGGGCCGGCGTACGAGGACGGCCCGGACGCCGCTGCCGGCCAGTACGTCCCGGGGCAGCAGGACACCGATCCGTACGGCCCGGCCGGGGACGACCAGGACGGGACGGGTTCGTACGCGGCGGTGCCGCAGCAGGACACGGGTTCGTACGCGGCGGTGCCGCAGCAGGACACGGGTTCGTACGCGGCGGTGCCGCAGCAGGACACGGGGTCCTACGCGCCGCTGCCTCAGCAGGACACGGGCTCCTACGCCACGGTTCCGGACGACCAGGACGGCACCGGCAGCTACGCGGCGGTGCCGCAGCAGGGCTACGGGGAGTGGGACGCCCAGCAGTACCAGGGCGCGGACTACGGCCAGTACCCGGAGGGCCAGGGCGCGGGGCAGTACCCCGGTGTCCAGGAGACCGGTCCGTACCCGGCCGGTCAGGACGCGGGCCAGTACTACCAGGCCGACCCGTACCAGCAGGACCCGTACCAGGACCCCTACCAGCAGCAGGGCGCGTACGACCCGTACGGCTACGCCCAGCAGCAGCCCTACGCCACGGGTGCCGGCGACGCCGCCCCGTACGAGGGGCAGGACGGGCACGACGAGAACAGAGCCCCGGGCCAGGGCCCGTGGCCGACCGGCAACGCATCGCGAGGCGAGTCCGAGTGAAGTCCACACCTCTGTACCTGGTCGCGGGCACCGTCGCCCTCGCCGCCGTCACCGGTTTCGCCGCGCTCAACGCGCCCGGCGACCAGGGCCCGGCCGCGCCGGCGGCGGCGGCCCACCTCCCCGTGGAGCGCTCCAGCCTCCTGTGCCCCGCACCGAGCATGTCCGATCTGGCGGACACGACGTACACCTCCTTCACCCCGGAGGGGGACGGCGGCGGGGAGGCCGGTGCGGCCGAGCTGAAGGCCGCCGTGCCCCTTCCGGCGGACGACGCGCCTGCCGCCGGCAAGGGCAAGGCCAAGGACGACGACAAGGCCGACGACGAGAAGGCCGACGACGAGAAGGCCGACGACGAGAAGGCCGACGACGAGAAGGCCGACGCGGAGAAGGGGAAGACGGCGGAGTCCAAGCCCGTCCTCTCCGTGAAGGACCTCGGCAAGCCGTCCACCGTCGATACGTCCAAGTCCGGAGCCCCCGCCCTGGTCGGCACCGCGACGGGCAAGCTGGCGCCCGGCTGGACGACCCAGCAGACGACCACGGCCGAGGCCGGTGGCGCCCGCGGTCTGCTCGGTGTCAGCTGCACCACCCCGGACACGGACTTCTGGTTCCCGGGTGCGAGCACCGCGGCCGCCCGCCAGGACTACGTCCACCTGACCAACCCCGACGACAGCGCCGCCGTCGCCGACATCGAGCTGTACGGCGCCGAGGGCCCCCTCAAGTCCGACGCGGGCGAGGGCATCACCGTCCCGGCCAGGTCCAGCGTGCCGATCCTGATCTCGACACTGACCGGCGAGGCGGCCGAGAACGTCACCGTCCACGTCACCACGCGGACCGGGCGGGTCGGCGCCGCCGTGAGCGCCGCCGAGGACAAGGTGGGCAGCGACTGGCTGGCCAAGTCCGCCGACCCGGCTCAGACCCTGGTGCTGCCGGGCATCCCGTCGGACGCCACCTCCGTGCGCCTGGTGGCCTTCGCACCCGGCGAGGACGACGCCGACATGAAGATCCAGCTCATGGGCAAGAACACGACGTTCTCACCGGCCGGGAACGACACCCTGCACATCAAGTCGCGGATGACCGCGAGCGTCGATCTCAAGAACGTCACCCGGGGTGAGCCCGGCTCGATCCGGCTGACCTCGACCGACGGCAGCAGTGCACCGGTGGTCGCCGCCCTGCGCGTGGTGCGGGGGAGCGGTGCCGGGCAGGAGGTCGCGTTCATCCCGGCGACCGCGCCGGTCGGCGACCGGGCGAGCGTCGCGGACAACCGGGCGAAGGCCTCGGTGCTCTCCCTGGCGGCCCCGGGAGCGACGGCCAAGGTCAAGGTGACCGCGTCGGCGGGCAGCGGGGGCGGTGAGAAGACCTCCAAGACCTACACGGTCAAGGGCGGTACGACGCTCGAGGTGATCCCCGAGGGTCCGGCGGGTCTCAAGGGCGCCTACGCGCTGACGGTGGAGACGGAGTCCGGCGGCCCGGTCCACGCAGCCCGCACGCTCACGCTCAAGGAGGGCGGCATCAGCATGTTCACGGTGCAGACGATGCCGGACGACGGGGGCACGGTCGAGGTGCCCGCCGTGCGGCAGGACCTGTCGGTCCTGGACGACTGAGGTCCACGTCGCCGCGGGCGGGCCGGCCTGCCCGCGGCGCCGGCTCCGCAGCGCCCCCCGTGGCGACGGTCCCGCTCGTGGAGGCCCGAGGGTGCCCGTGAGCTCGAGCCCGTCCGTTCAGTCCTGCCCGTAGCGCGGGTCGACGGACTCGGGTGACAGGCCGAGCAGTTCGGCGACCTGCTCCACCACGACCTCGTGCACCAGCATGGCCCGCTCGTCACGGCTCTTGACGCGGATCTCCACCGGGCGCCGGTAGACGACGATCTGCGCGGGCCGGCCCTTGGACGCGGACAGTGCGCGGCCCAGCGGCACCGTGTCCTCCAGGGACCCCGGCACGTCGAGGACCAGGAAGTCCACGTCCGACAGCTGCGGCCAGCGCCGCTCCAGCCGTTCCACCGAGTCCTGGACGAGATCGCGGAAGCTCTCGGCCCTGCTGACCGACAGCGGGACCTGCGGCGGCGCGACCGGGCCGCGCATCCCGCGGCCGTGACGGTCGCGACGGCGGGGCCGGGGCTCCTGCGGGTGGGGAGGTACGGGGCTGTCCATCACCGACGCAGCGTAACCCTCCTCCGGCCGTGTCGATCACGGCTTCCGCACGGGCGGGCCGGATGTCCGCGGATGCGCGTTCCGGGCTCGCGCGCGTGCGTTTCAGGTCCTCCGACCGACCGGAAACCCTCCGTCGAACGACCGCTCGTGTCCTCTCCGCCGACTGCGCGCCGGCCGTGGCGGGCACCGGATCCGGCGGGCTGCCGCGCAGGTCGGAACGGCCGCGCGGGCACGGTCCCGACCCCGGACCGGGGGGCGACACGAGGGGTGAGCCGGGGGAGAGTCGTCGCAGCCCGCTCAAGAGTGCGGTACCGTCCAACATCGTGAGCCCTGTACGTCGCTGTTCGCGCACCGCGTGCGGCCGTCCCGCCGTCGCGACACTGACGTACGTCTATGCCGACTCGACCGCGGTCCTCGGCCCGCTCGCCACCTATGCCGAGCCCCACTGCTACGACCTCTGTGCCGAGCACGGTGAGCGGCTGACCGCGCCACGGGGCTGGGAGGTCGTCCGGCTCTCGGACCCCTCGGTTCCGTCCCGTCCCAGCGGTGACGATCTCGAAGCGCTCGCCAACGCCGTGCGCGAGGCGGCGCGGCCCCAGGACCGGCAGCCCGGCGGCCGTGGGCCGCGTGCGGCGGACCCGGTGGAGGTCGCGCGCCGAGGGCATCTGCGGGTGCTGCGCTCCCCGGACTCCTGACGTTCCGTCACGTCGGATTGCTCCGCCACATCGGATTTCCTGACGCTCCCTCAAACTCTCGGCATCTCCGGGCGCATGCCTGTCCGGGGAAGTTTCCCTGCGCGGGGCATTGACGCGAACTTGTCGCGGACACGACGATTCCCCCACCCGTGAATGATCGCTTCCGCATCACGGAATCCGGGGAGGTCTGTGTGTTCGTCCAGCAACTCGAACCCGTCGCCGGTTCGCTCGCCCTGTCCGCTCTCGTCGCAGCGACGCCCCTCGTCACCGTGCTGGTCCTGCTGGGCGCCGTCCGGATGAGGGCCCACCTCGCCGGGCTCATCGGCCTCGCGGTCGCCGTGCTCGTCGCCCGGCTCGCCTACGGCATGCCCCTCGGACAGACGCTCTCCGCCGGGGCTCAAGGCGTGCTCTTCGGCCTCTTCCCCATCATGTGGATCGTCGTCAACGCCCTCTGGGTGTACCGGATGACCGTCCGCACCCGGCACTTCGACGTCCTGCGCCGCTCCTTCGGCCGTGTCTCCGACGACCCCCGCATCCAGGCGCTGGTCATCGCCTTCTGCTTCGGCGCGCTCCTGGAAGCCCTGGCCGGCTTCGGCGCACCCGTCGCGATCTGCTCGGTCATGCTCGTCGCGCTCGGTTTCGACCCGGTGAAGGCGGCAGTCGTCTCCCTGGTCGCCAACACCGCGCCCGTCGCCTTCGGGGCCATGGGCACCCCGGTCGTGACGCTGGCCCAGGTCACCGGTCTTCCCCTGGACGACGTCGCCTCGGTCGTCGGCCGCCAGACCCCGCTGCTCGCCCTCGTCGTCCCCCTGATCCTGGTCTTCCTGGTGGACGGCAGGCGCGGGCTCCGGGAGACCTGGGTGCCCGCCCTGGTCTGCGGAGTGGCCTTCGCGGCAGCCCAGTTCGCCGCGTCCAACTACTTCTCCGCGCAGCTCGCCGACATCGCGGCCGCACTCGTGGGGGCCGGGGCCCTGATCGTGCTCCCGGGCGCCCGCAGGCCCGCGGCCGCACCCGTGCGCGCGGCCGTGCTCACCGGGGCGCGCAGCGAGGACCTCGACGAGGAGGACCCGCGCCGCGAGGTCCTGCGCGCCTACGCCCCGTACGCCCTGATCGTGGCCGTGTTCTCCCTCGCCCAGGTCCCGCCCGTCAAGCGGCTGCTCGCCGAGGCGACCCGCGTCTTCGACTGGCCGTTCCTCGACGTCGCCGGACCCGGCGGACAGCCGGTCGGCGCCAACGTGTTCACCCTGCCGCTCCTCGCCACGGGCGGCACCCTCGTCCTGCTCGCCGGACTCCTCACCGCGGCCGTGCTCGGCGTGCGGGCCGGGACCGCCGCACGCGAGTGGCTCGCCACCGTCCGCGAACTGCGCCACGCGATCCTCACCGTGACCTCCGTGCTCGCCCTCGCCTACGTCATGAACCTCTCCGGCCAAGCGGCCACCATCGGCCAGTCCGTCGCCGCCGCGGGCGCCGGTCTCGCCTTCCTGTCCCCGGTGCTCGGCTGGTTCGGCGTCGCGGTGTCCGGCTCCGACACCTCGGCCAACGCCCTCTTCGGAGCCCTCCAGGTGTCCGCCGCGCACGAATCCGGCCTGTCGCCCGAACTGCTCGCCGCCGCGAACAGCTCCGGGGGAGTGCTCGGCAAGATGATCTCGCCGCAGAACCTGACCATCGCCTGCGCGGCCGTCGGCCTGGCCGGCCGCGAAGGGGACCTGCTGCGCAAGGTCCTGCCCTGGAGCCTCGGCCTGCTGCTGGTGATGTGCCTGGTGGTGACGGCGCAGAGCACGGTGCTCCTGGGCTGGATGCTCCCCTGACGGGCGGCCCGGAGCCGCCGGGTAGTTTGGGCCGTCCGCACAGACCCCCAGGAGGACCGGCCGTGGTAGCTGACCTGTCGCAGCTCGTGAAGGCGTACGACGTGCGCGGAGTCGTGCCCGACCAGTGGGACGAGCCGCTCGCGGAACTCTTCGGCGCGGCCTTCGTCCAGGTCACCGAGGCGGACGCGATCGTGATCGGTCACGACATGCGGCCGTCGTCACCCGGTCTGGCCGCAGCCTTCGCCCGCGGCGCCACGGGACGCGGCGCCGACGTGACCCTCATCGGCCTCTGCTCGACGGACCAGCTGTACTACGCGTCCGGGGCCCTCGGCCTGCCCGGGGCGATGTTCACGGCCTCCCACAACCCGGCCCGGTACAACGGCATCAAGCTGTGCCGCGCGGGAGCCGCGCCCGTGGGCCAGGACACCGGCCTCACCGAGATCCGCACCCTGGTCGAGAAGTGGTCGGAGCACGGCATCCCGGACCCGGCCGCCGAGGTCCCGGGCGTCGTCACCGAGCGGGAGACCCTCGGGGACTACGCGGCGCACCTGCGGGGACTGGTCGACCTCTCCGGGATCCGTCCGCTCAAGGTCGTCGTGGACGCGGGCAACGGCATGGGCGGCCACACCGTCCCCACCGTGTTCGCCGGCCTGCCCCTCGACCTCGTACCCATGTACTTCGAACTCGACGGCACCTTCCCGAACCACGAGGCCAACCCCCTCGACCCGAAGAACATCGTCGACCTGCGGGCCCGGGTCGTCGCGGAGGGAGCCGACCTCGGTCTCGCCTTCGACGGCGACGCGGACCGCTGCTTCGTCGTCGACGAGCACGGCGACGGGGTGTCCCCGTCCGCGATCACCTCCCTCGTCGCCGCCCGCGAGCTGGCCCGCAACGGTGGTGAGGGCACCGTCATCCACAACCTGATCACCTCCTGGTCCGTGCCCGAGGTCGTGCGCGAGAACGGCGGCACCCCCGTCCGCACCCGCGTCGGCCACTCCTTCATCAAGGCCGAGATGGCCGCCCACGGGGCGATCTTCGGCGGCGAGCACTCCGCCCACTACTACTTCCGCGACTTCTGGAACGCCGACACGGGCATGCTCGCCGCCCTGCACGTCCTCGCCGCACTCGGCGGGCAGGACGGACCGCTCTCGGGCCTCCTGGACCGGTACGACCGCTACACGGGGTCCGGCGAGATCAACTCCACCGTCGCCGACCAGGCGGAACGGCTCGACGCGATCAGGGCCGCCTACGGGGACCGCGACGACGTCCGGTTCGACGAGCTCGACGGACTCACGGTCACGAGCGGTGACTGGTGGTTCAACCTCCGCGCCTCCAACACCGAACCGCTCCTGCGCCTCAACGTCGAGGCGCGCGACGGGAAGACCATGGAAGCGGTGCGCGACGAGGTTCTCGCCCTCGTCCGCGCGTGACCCGCGGGCATCGGGGCACACGCCGCGTGGACACCCGGTGCCCATGACGCCACCGCCCGACGCATGCCCGGTCGGGCGGGTCCTGCCGGGCCGCGACCCCGTCGGCCCGGCGGTAGGCTGACCAAGCCCCGAGCTCCGCGGACCCGTACCGGGCCCGGACCGCACCGCACGCCCGAAGGGACCCGCCCATGCCGCTCGAAGCCGGCCTTCTGGAGATCCTCGCCTGCCCGGCCTGCCACGCCGCGCTCGACGACCGGTCCGCCGCCGAAAGCCCCGAGCTGGTCTGCACCGGAGCGGACTGCGGTCTCGCCTACCCCGTGCGCGACGACATCCCGGTCCTCCTCGTCGACGAGGCCCGGCGCCCCGCATAACCGCACCTTGATCAGCACGGTGATCGGAGGCCCACCGACATGCTCGACGAGTCGTTGCTCGACGCCCCGGAGGCCCTGGCCCGGGCGGACCGGCGCGGACTGCTCCGCGGCGCCGCCGAAGCCGGGGCCCGCGTCCGTACCGCCACCCTGCACGCCGCCGAGGCGGGCATCGGTGCGCTGGCACCGGAAGGGCGGCCACGCGCCGTCCTCGTCGCGGGGCCCGGAACCGCGGCGTCCGGTGTCGCCGACCTGATCGGCGCCCTCGCCGGGGCCGCCGCGCCGGTCACCGCGATCCGCCCCACCGGGGTCGCGGCGGCCCCCGGCGCGCTGCGCTGGACGCTTCCCGGCTGGGCCGGATCCGTGGACCTTCTGCTGATCGCCACCGCCGACGGATCGGAACCCGGCCTCGCCCGCCTCGCCGAGCAGGCGTACCGCCGCGGCTGCACCGTCGTGGCCGTAGCCCCCGTCCGCTCCCCGCTGCGCGAAGCCGTCGACGGGGTCCACGGACTCGTCGTCCCGATGGCGGCAGCCCCGCACGGCGAGTACGACGCAGAGACGTCGGCCGCGGGCCCCGGGACGCTCTGGGCCCTGCTCACGCCGCTGCTGGCCCTGCTCGACCGGGTGGGCCTCGTCGACGCGCCCGCCGACGTGCTGCAGAAGGTCGCCGACCGCCTCGACCGCACCGCCGAGCGCTGCGGGCCCGCCCTCGCGACGTACAGCAACCCGGCCAAGACCCTCGCCGCCGAGCTCGCCGACAGCCTGCCCCTCGTGTGGACGGAAGGCGCCGCCGCCGGCCCCGTCGGCCGCCGGTTCGCCGCCGTCCTGGCGGAGCTCGCCGGACGCCCGGCGCTGGTCGCCGAGCTGCCCGAGGCCCTGCCCTCCCACGGAGCGCTGCTCGCCGGAGCCTTCGCCGCGGGAGCCGACCCCGACGACTTCTTCCGGGACCGGGTCGACGAGCCCGAGGCCATGCGGGCCCGGGTCGTCCTGCTCCGCGACCGGCCGGCGGGCGGGCTGACCGCCGGACCGGCGGCCCGGGAGCTGGCCCTCGGCCACGACACGGCCATCAGCGAACTCGAACCCGAGGAGGGCAGCGAACTCGAAGCCCTCGCCGAACTCCTCGCGGTCACCGACTTCGCCGCCGTCTACCTCTCCCTGGCCTCCGACAACAGGGTCTGACTCCCTGGCCCGAGACGACATGGCCCGACCGCCAGCCTCCCGCACAGGGCGCGAGAGCCCGCACCCCACAGGGCGCGAAAGCACTGCTTCCGCGCAGGGCCGACCGCCCGCCGAGGACAACGGAGTCCGACGGCCCGCCTTCCCAAGGGGCACCACAGCCCCCGCACAACCACGAGGACGAATCTCCATGGACCGCCTGTCCAACACCGTGCGCCCCTACGCCTGGGGGTCCACCACAGCCATTCCCGAACTGCTCGGCACCGCCCCGACCGGCGAACCGCAGGCGGAGATGTGGATGGGGGCCCACCCAGGAGCCCCCTCCAGGATCGACCGCCCCACCGCCCCCGGGGAGCGGTCCCTCACCGACGTCATCGCGGCGGACCCCGAGCGCGAACTCGGCCCCGCGGCCGTCCGCGCCTTCGGCCCCCGCCTCCCCTTCCTCCTGAAGCTGCTCGCCGCCGGAGCGCCGCTCTCCCTCCAGGTCCACCCCGACCTCGCGCAGGCACAACAGGGATACGCCGACGAGGAGCGCCGGGGCATCGCCATCGACGCGCCGCACCGCACCTACAAGGACGCCAACCACAAGCCCGAGCTGATCTGCGCGCTCACCCCCTTCGAGGGCCTCTGCGGATTCCGCAGGCCCGCCGAAGCCGCGGACGCGATAGCCGCCCTCGGCGTCGACTCCCTCAAGCCCTACGTGGACCTGCTGCGCGCCCGCCCCGAGGACGCGGCGCTGCGCGAGGTCCTCACGGCGATCCTCACCGCCGACCCGGACGACATGGCCGGCACGGTCGCCGAGGCCGCCGAGGCCGCGGAACGGCTCGGCGGCGCCCACGCCCCGTACGCCCAGATCGCCCACCACTACCCGGGCGACCCGGGCGTCATCGCGGCCATGCTGCTGAATCACGTCCGGCTCCAGCCCGGCGAGGCCATGTTCCTCGGGGCGGGGGTGCCGCACGCCTACCTCGGCGGTCTCGGCGTCGAGATCATGGCCAACTCCGACAACGTGCTGCGCTGCGGACTGACCCCCAAGCACATCGACGTCCCCGAACTGCTGCGCATCGTCCGCTTCGAAGCGAGCGAGCCCGGCATCCTCCGGCCCGAGGCATCGCCCGCCGGTGAGGAGCTCTACGAGACACCGGTCGACGAGTTCCGGCTGTCGCGCTACGTCCTGTCCGCCGGCGGCGCTCCGGTCGAACTGGCCGCCGGCGCCCCGCAGATCCTGCTCTGCACCGCCGGATCCCCGCAGGTGGGCGAGACCACCCTCGCACCCGGCGAATCCGTGTTCGTCCCGGCGGACGAATCGGTCGAAGCGTCCGGTACGGGAACGCTCTTCCGGGCGACCGTCGTCGTCTGACGTACCGCCCGCACCAGTGACTGCAACAATGTCCGGCCGTAACGCGGCGCCCGAGCCGCAGCACCGAGGAAGGGACACCAGGCACCCATGAGCGCGTCAGGCGGAACCAAGGCGATCGTGGCGGCACTCGCCGCCAACCTCGCGATCGCGGTGGCCAAATTCGTGGCGTTCCTCTTCAGCGGCTCGTCGTCGATGCTGGCCGAGAGCGTCCACTCGCTCGCGGACTCGGGCAATCAGGGGCTCCTGCTGCTCGGCGGCAAGAAGGCCAAACGGGAGGCGACGCCCGAGCACCCGTTCGGCTACGGGCGCGAGCGCTACATCTACGCCTTCCTCGTGTCCATCGTGCTGTTCTCCGTCGGCGGCATGTTCGCGATCTACGAGGGCTACGAGAAGATCAAGCACCCGCACGCGATCGAGGCCTGGTACTGGCCCGTCGGCGTCCTCGTCTTCGCGATCATCGCCGAGGGCTTCTCCTTCCGCACGGCGATCGCGGAGTCCAACCAGACCCGCGGCAAGCTCACCTGGACGCAGTTCGTGCGCCGCGCCAAGGCGCCCGAGCTCCCCGTCGTACTCCTCGAGGACTTCGGCGCACTGGTCGGCCTCGTCCTCGCCCTCGCCGGGGTCGGCCTGGCGCTGGGCACCGGCGACGGTGTGTGGGACGGCATCGGAACCCTGTGCATCGGCGTCCTGCTGATCGTCATCGCGATCGTCCTCGCGGCGGAGACGAAGTCGCTCCTGCTGGGCGAGTCGGCCGGTATCGAGGACGTCGAGAAGATCCGTGCGTCGGTCGTCGACGGTGACACCGTCACCCGCATCATCCACATGCGCACGCTCCACCTCGGCCCCGAGGAACTCCTGGTCGCCGCCAAGATCGCGGTACGCCACGACGAGACGGCCGCCGAGGTCGCCGCCGCGATCAACGCCGCCGAGACCCGGATCCGCGAGGCCGTGCCGATCGCCCGTGTCATCTATCTCGAACCGGACATCTACAACGAGGCCGCGGCCGAGGCCGGCGTCAACCCGGGCAAGGCTCCGGGTGGCCCGGACCCCTCCGGCGAACCGGCCGGATCCGGCCACTGACCCCTGAGGACCGGCCCCGAACGGCCCTGCGACCCACACCGATGCCCGGGCGGGCTGGGGTTCGCTGGGCCGTTCGGTGTAGATTCGGGTGAGTACCAGACGTCGCTGCTGATGGCGGTCGATCGGTCCGCTGGAGCGGGCCGGCCGAGGGAGAGAGGGCCTCCGACGGACTGCACTGCGGATTGCCCGGGCATTCGTGTGCCCGTGGCCGCCGCAGAGCCAGCCAGTCCACCCTCGACCCATCACGAGGAGCAGCCCGTTATGACGACGGCCGCCAATCGCCAGGACTTCAAGGTCGCCGACCTCTCCCTCGCCGCCTTCGGGCGCAAGGAGATCACCCTCGCCGAGCACGAGATGCCCGGCCTGATGTCGATCCGCAAGGAGTACGCCGCCGCGCAGCCGCTGGCCGGCGCCAGGATCACCGGCTCCCTGCACATGACCGTGCAGACCGCGGTGCTCATCGAGACCCTCGTCGCCCTCGGCGCCGAGGTCCGCTGGGCCTCCTGCAACATCTTCTCCACCCAGGACCACGCCGCCGCCGCCATCGCGGTCGGTCCGAACGGCACCCCGGAGGCCCCCGCGGGCGTCCCGGTCTTCGCCTGGAAGGGCGAGACCCTGGAGGAGTACTGGTGGTGCACGGAGCAGGCCCTGACCTGGCCGAACACCTCCACCGGCGGCCCGAACATGATCCTCGACGACGGTGGCGACGCCACCCTCCTCGTCCACAAGGGCGTCGAGTTCGAGAAGGCCGGCTCGGCCCCGGACCCGTCCACCGCGGACAGCGAGGAATTCGCCCACATCCTCACCCTGCTCAACCGCACCCTCGGTGAGTCCCCGCAGAAGTGGACGCAGCTTGCGTCCGAGATCCGCGGCGTGACCGAGGAGACCACGACCGGTGTGCACCGCCTGTACGAGATGCACCGCGACGGCACCCTCCTGTTCCCGGCGATCAACGTCAACGACGCGGTCACCAAGTCGAAGTTCGACAACAAGTACGGCTGCCGCCACTCGCTGATCGACGGCATCAACCGCGCCACCGACGTCCTGATCGGCGGCAAGACCGCCGTCGTCTGCGGCTACGGCGACGTCGGCAAGGGCTGTGCCGAGTCCCTGCGCGGCCAGGGTGCCCGCGTGATCATCACGGAGATCGACCCGATCTGCGCCCTGCAGGCCGCCATGGACGGCTACCAGGTCGCGACGCTCGACGACGTGGTGGAGACCGCGGACATCTTCATCACGACGACGGGCAACAAGGACATCATCATGGCCTCGGACATGGCCCGGATGAAGCACCAGGCCATCGTCGGGAACATCGGCCACTTCGACAACGAGATCGACATGGCCGGCCTGGCGAAGATCGACGGCATCGTCAAGGACGAGGTCAAGCCGCAGGTCCACACCTGGAAGTTCAAGGAGGGCAAGGTCCTCATCGTGCTGTCCGAGGGCCGCCTCCTGAACCTCGGCAACGCCACGGGCCACCCGTCGTTCGTCATGTCCAACTCGTTCGCGGACCAGACGCTGGCCCAGATCGAGCTGTTCACCAAGCCGGAGGCCTACCCGACCGACGTCTACGTGCTGCCGAAGCACCTGGACGAGAAGGTCGCCCGCCTGCACCTCGACGCGCTGGGCGTGAAGCTCACGACTCTGCGCCAGGAACAGGCCGACTACATCGGTGTCCCGGTCGAGGGCCCGTACAAGTCCGACCTCTACCGCTACTAGGAACCCGCCGGCCCCCGGCCGGCGGAACCCTCAGCAGCAGGTCCGAACGCAGGCCCCCGCACCCCCGTGCCGGGGGCCTGCGCCGTACCGGGCCCGCACAGCCCGAGGAACCCGAAGGACCCCATGCCCCGCGGCCGTTATTCGCTCCACGATCTCCACGACCACACCCCACTCGGTGAAGAACACTTCCACTGCGCCCCCGGCCCGTCCGGCTGGCGCTACGTCTCGCAGACCACGGACCCCTCGGGCGCCCACCTGGGTTCCGTCGATCTCGCCGTGGACGAACTCGGCCGCCCCATCCGCCTCGAACTGCACGCCGGCGGCTGGCAGATCCGCGGTGCCGCCATCGACGGCGTCACATGGGTGCGGACCGACCCGGCCGGCACGGACGCCACCGAAGGCAACGTCCGCGCCCACGCCTTCTCCGGCACTTCCCCCGCGTTCCTCGTCGCCACTGCCCGGCTCCTGCGCCTCACCCCCGCATCCCCCGCCACCCGCGTCCGCCTGGTCACCTTCACCGACCCGGTTCTCGCCCCCCGCACCGTCGACCAGGCCTGGTCCCTGCTCGACAGTGAAGCGCACGCCACTGACAACGGACCGCTGACCGTGGACGAATACCAGGTCGACGCGCTGGACACGGGCGAGCGGCACACCGTGCACATCTCCGGTGACGTGGTGCTGGCCGCACCGGGCATCGAGCTCGAACACCTCGAATCCCCGCCCTCGGCGATGTCCCGCCGGGCGGGCGAGGGCTAGGCGGACAGGGGCCGGTCGCCTGCTGATGAGCGTGGACGACGCAGGAGCCGACCGCGCCGGGCCGGTCCTGGAGGTGGTCCCGCCACCGCGCGCCCCGCCCCGGCGACCGGTCCGGTGGCAACGACGTGAACCCCGCCCACTGGGTCTCCGCCAACGGCAACCCGCATTCAGGCCAATCAGGAAATTCAGGCCGGCGGGGCGAAACCGGTCGTCGGCCGCCCCTGTGCGCCGTCCACCTGGACCGTCGCCTCGTCGCTCCCGCGGTGGTCCTGGGGCCGACCCCCTTCCGGCAGGGGCGGGTGCGCGCCCACCGGCGCGTCACCGGCCACCCCCCGCGCCAGGTCGCCGGGCTGGTGCGCGGGCGTGAACAGGACTGCCCCGGAGGGGGATACCCGCGCCTGAGCCCGTGCGTCGCGGTTCGCGGCGGCTGCCACCCGCCGGGTGTCGCGCGTCCGGCGCTCGTGCACGACGGCCGCCAGATACGCCGCCGCGGGGACCCCCTGCGGCACGGGTGCCCCGGTCAGCGAGGCGAGGTCGGACGACAACCGCTCGGCCATCGACCGGCGCACGTCGGCGTCCAGTTGGTGCATCCGCGTCAGGTACTGCCGAATCGCGAGCCAGAGGCCGTCGGGGACGGTGGACAGGTCCGCCTGCTGGAAGCGCCCCACGAGCCAGGGCGGTGGCGGGGGCACGGCGAACGTCCGGGAGACGGAGACCCGTTCACGTACGACGAGGGTCCCGCCGAACACGTCACCGAGCCGTCGGCCGCGGGCGGACACCAGCGACGACACGCAGGCCACGACGCCGAACGTACCCAGGATCTCGACCACGCCCATGGAGCCCCGCACCAGAGCGTGCCGGAAGCGGATCGGCCCGCCGTCGTCCCGTACGACGCGAAGACCGCATGCGAGTTTCCCGAGCGAACGTCCCTGACTGAGGGTCTCGACCGCGATGGGCCCGCCCACCAGGACCAGAAGGAACGCGGCGACGCCTATCGCGGCCGTCGCCGCTTCGTCGAGCGTCACGGTCGCCACGGCCAGACCGACGGACAACAGGACGAAGACGGTCAGGAGTACCGCGAGATCGATGGCGATCGCGAGGGCCCGGCTCGGCAGCCTCGCAGGCTGCAACCCCAGTACGACCGCGTCCCCGGTCACGAGCTCGTCCATGGCCACCCACCCCTCGCCGCCCATCCCTGCCCCTCGGGACCACAGTCTGCCAAGCTGACCCGCGACGCGCCGCAGTAGTACGGACCCGTACGCACCCATGCATGGAGCAGAAGCCGACCATG